>CAJOKR010000015.1 GCA_905235135.1 uncultured Bacteroidales bacterium | reverse complement strand
GCGCCACCTCCATTCCGTTTGGCGGTCAGGGGAGATGTTAACTCGCAAGGGCAGGTGTGAGCGGGTGCGGCGGGTTGTGGCTCGCGAGGGCAGACAGTCCAAACGGAATCTGGGACTCGCAAGGGCACGTGGGTTGTTGAAGCCTGCGCTATTCGTCACCGCCTGCGTGTTTCACGGGGTTCCGTTTGGCCCCGTACCCACAAGGCTTTTTCGTCACGGCGTGGGGCTCGTTGTCGCATGGTTTTTTTGGTTTTTTCGGTTTTGCAAGCGGCCAAACGGAATGGAGGTGGAATTTTCGTTGCTTTCGTCGGGGTAGGCAGCAACGAAAAAGTCAGGCTTCACTGTTGTTGCCAGATCACACGCAGTAACGGAAGAGCCCCCTCCATTCCGTTTGGCGGTCAGGGGAGATGGTGGCTTGCCCGGGCAGGTGTGAGCGGGTGCGGCGGGTTGTGGCTCGCGAGGGCAGGCAGTCCAAACGGAATCTGGGACTCGCAAGGGCACGCAGGCGAAATCTCCTCCATTTTTGCATCTCGCACTGCAATTTTCCGCGTTTTTTAGTACACTTAAAATTTAACAGTTAATTGTTAAATAATGCTCGGAAAAATTATTTTAACTTTGTGTCGAAGCGTATTGGAAAAAGTGTATTTTTGCGGCGTGAAAATTTTAATTAATAAACAAATTTATGGTATGGAAACAACAACTACTTTGATGGAACCCGACTTGCCGCAACTCCGGCAGATGGTGTTGGAAAACACCAGAAGAATCAACAGAAATGAAATGATGATCAACAAAATGCGTATGGAAAACGACGAAGAAGCCCGAAAAAAACTCGAACGTGACGAGTGGTTGGAAAACTTTCGAAGAGAATCCGATGAATCCATGCGGAAATCAAGAGAACGAATGGACCGACTCGAGAGATTTGAGGAAGTCTCCAGAATTGAACACGAGAAGCGCATACGAGAATGGGATGAACGAATCGCAAAGGGGTTGGAAGAATCGGGAGGAATTTGCCAAAGAAATGAAGGAGCGAGATGAACGAATCGCAAAGGGGTTGGAAGAACATCGGGAGGAATTTGCCAAAGAAATGAAGGAGCGGGATGAACGATTCGCAAAGGGGATGGAAGAACATCGGGAGAAATTTGCCAAAGAAATGAAGGAGCGGGATGAACGATTCGCAAAGGGGATGGAAGAACATCGGGAGAAATTTGCCAAAGAAATGAAGGAGCGGGATGAGCGATTTACAAAAGAGATGAAAGAGCGGGATGAACGATTCGATAGGGAGATGAAAGAAAGCCATGAAAAATTCTCCAAAGAGCTGAAAGAAAACATGGATGAGACAAATGCGGCAATCAGACGTATTTCCATAGAGTTTCTTGGCGCCACCGGCCATATCGTGGAGGGCCTCGCAAGTTCCGCTGTTGAAAAAATCTTCAAAGAAGCCGGTCTCGACCTGCTTCACTACGGCAAGAATATAAAACCGATGCAGCCCGAAGTTAACGGGAAGGCGGAAATCGATGTCCTGTTGGGCAATGATGTATTCTTCGTCCCCGTGGAAGTTAAGGCAGATTTTACTAAGAAGAAAGTGCAACGCTTCGTTCGTAGAATGGAAAAGTTCAGAGAGTTCTTTCCCGAATACGCCAACAAGGAGATCATCGCCGCCGTGGCCGCCATCAACTACGAGGACGGTGCTGACCAACTTGCCCACGAAGAAGGTCTGCTGGTTATCCGTGTCAGTAGCGACGATATCTTTTCCCTTGATCCTTTTGACGTGAATACGTTGCGGAGATTCTGACGGAACAGGATTTCCGCTGCGTCTGCAACAGCGAACCACAATTTGTATGGTAGGTCCGTCATAATATGGCGGCCTGTCATAATATGGCGGCTCTACAAACCGTGCAACCAAATAAAAAATGTATCTTTGCCGATTCAAAAAACTATAATCGGATTCTGAACAAAAATTATACTGTTATGAATATCAGATTTACCTTTCAAGATGCAATGTTTGCTCTTGACAATCAGAAAGTTGAGAATAGAAAGAAAGACGCGGAGGCCGCGTTGCAGACCGCGCTGGACAAGACCGGCCGCGGCAACGACTTCCTCGGCTGGATTACGCTTCCGAATGATGTGACGGAGGACGACATCGTCCGCATTGAGGAGTGTGCCGCTCGTATGGCCGCCAAATCGGAGGTGGTTGTGGTGGTTGGCATCGGTGGCTCCTACCTCGGTGCCCGCGCCGTCATCGAAGCCCTGCAGCACTCCTTCGCTCCCTTCGTGAAAGGCAAATACCCGCACATCCTCTACGCAGGCAATAACATCAACGAGGACTATCTCCATGATCTGTTAGACGTTCTCGACACCCGCGACTACTCTGTGGTGGTAATCTCCAAGTCGGGCACAACCACCGAGCCCGCCCTTGCGTTCCGCATTCTGAAGCAGCACTGCGAGAAGAAATACGGCGTGGAGGCTGCCAAAGAGCGCATCGTGGCCATCACCGACAAGGCCCGCGGCGCCTTGAAGACCCTCGCTGACAAGGAAGGCTATCCCACCTTCGTGATTCCCGACGATGTGGGCGGCCGCTATTCCGTGCTCACCCCCGTGGGCTTGCTGCCCATCGCATTGGCCGGCTTTGACATCTTCCAGCTGCTGCAAGGTGCCCGCGATATGCAGAAGTTCGTGGCCGAGAACCCGACCTACGAGAGCAACCCCATTCTGCAATACGCACTCATTCGTAACTTGTTGTACGAAAGTGGGTTGAAGGTTGAGTTGTTAGCCTCTTTCGAGCCGCAGCTCTTCTACTTTATCGAGTGGTTCAAGCAACTCTTTGGCGAGAGCGAGGGCAAGGAGCACAAGGGCATCTTCCCCGCCGGCGCCATCTTCTCCACCGACCTGCACTCCCTCGGACAGTACATCCAGGAAGGCACGCGCCAGATGTTCGAGACCGTCCTCGCCATCGATGCGGTCCACCACCGCGTCAACATCCCCGAGGATGCCGAGAACCTCGACAACCTGAACTACCTGCAGCATCGTACCATCCACGAAATCAACCAGATCGCCCGCAAGGGTACCTGCCTCGCGCACGTCGATGGCCAGGTGCCGAACCTCTGCATCACGATCCCCGAAATCAACGAGTATCACCTCGGCGAACTTATCTACTTCTTCGAAATGAGCTGCGCCGTAAGCGGTTACATGCTCGGTGTGAACCCCTTCGACCAACCCGGTGTGGAGGCGTATAAGAAGAATATGTTCCGCCTGCTGGGCAAACCCGGCGTGAAGTAGTCTTAGCTTTTACCCTTTTTGCCAACAGCCAATAGCCAATAGCTAACAGCCTTTTGGAAGTATAAAAAGTAAGAACGAAACAACAAACAGGTGCAGACCTTCATTTTCACCTTCTTCGCCCTCTACGTGGTGATGCTGTTCGTCATTACGGGGTTTACCTCGCGCAAGACGGACAAGATGAGTTACTTTACCGGCAACCGTAAGTCGCCCTGGTTTGTGGTGGCTTACGGCATGATCGGCAGTTCGCTGTCGGGCGTGACCTTCATGTCGGTGCCCGGCGATGTCTATACCACCCAGTTCACCTATTTCGGGGTCGTGCTGGGCTATATCCTTGGTTACGCGGTGATTGCGTTGTTGCTGCTGCCACTCTATTACCGGCTCAACGTGACTTCTATCTACGAGTATCTCGGCAAGAGGATAGGGGAGGAGGCGCATAAAACGGGTGCGTTGTTCTTCTTTCTGTCGCGGTTGTTGGGTTCGGCGTTGCGTATGTATCTGGTAATCTTTGTGTTGCAGATATTCGTCTTCGACGGCTGGAACATCCCGATTTGGGCCACGGCCATCGTGATGATTGCCATCATCCTGCTCTACACGTTCCGCGGCGGCATCAAGACCGTGGTGTGGACGGACATGCTGCAGACCACCTTTCTGATTGGCGCACTGATGATTACGATTGTGGTGATCATGCGCAACATGGGCGGCTCGTTCAGCGACATCTGGGCGCAAATGGCCACTGTGGGCAAGGACGGTACCGACTGCCGCACCATATTCAACACCGACTGGCGCAACAACAGCTACTTCCTGAAGCAGATTTTCGGCGGCATGTTCATCACCATTGCGATGACTGGTCTGGACCAGGATATGATGCAGAAGAACCTGTCGTGCAAGTCGTTGCGGGAATCGCAGCGCAATATGTTCTCGTTCACCTGCATTCTGGTGGTCGTCAACATCCTCTTCCTGCTGTTAGGCGGTATGTTGCTCGTCTTCGCGCAGCACAACGGCGTGGATGTCAGCCAGTTCCCGACTGACCGCATCTATCCGGAGATAGCCTTTAACTACCTGGGCAAGGTGGGGGCGTTGGTCTTCGTGTTCGGGCTCATTTCGGCGGGCTTCTCCAGCGCGGACGGCACCTTCACGGCTCTTACGACCACCGTCTGCTACGACTTGCTCGACATCGAGAAGCGTTTCCCCTCTGAGAAGCAGCAGATCAACGTCCGCCGCATTGTCCACCTGATCATCTCCGCGCTCTTCCTGACGGTGATTCTCATCGTCTCGCAGCACCATAACGACGCGCTCATCCGCATCATCTTTATGGTGGCCTCCTACACCTACGGCCCGATCTTAGGTCTGTTCGCCTTCGGCATCTTCACCAAGCGCGAGATTCCGCGTTCGCGCCGCTGGCTCGTCCCGGTCATCGCCCTCGGCATCCCTGTCTTCTGCTACATCTTAGCCACGCACTCCCAGCAATGGCTTTGCGGCTACAAGTTCGGCTACGAGCTGCTAATCGTGAACGGCGCGCTGGTTTTCGGGGCGCTGATGCTGGCGAGCGGGAGGAAAATGTAGAATGAAGAATATACGGCTGGACCGACGAAGACCTTGATGCGCTGAAGACGGCATTGTCGGAAATTGTGCCGGAGGATTATTGGCTGAACAAGGGAAGCGGGAAGAAGTATAATGTTCCGTATGAGCGTGCTTGTGCGGAAAGCACGAAACCTCAATAGTAGCGTGTCTTCGACACGCTGCTATCGCGTATGCGTCCGTACCCCACACGGCACTCACTACGTTCGTTTCGTGTGGGGTTACTAAAATGTCGTGCTTTTGGCACGCGGAGTTCAACTGTTCATAATTCTGTTCATAACTTCTCCCGAGCCATATATAATGTCGTAGTGTTTTTACTATCTTTGCGGTGCTATGGAAGAAGTTGTCATTTCAACATCAAGAACGGAGAAAGGGTACAGCGGCAGTTGCGAGCTGCTACCGGGCTGGGTTGTCGCCTTTTCGGGTGATTTTTCGGGCTTTATTGATTATGTGCGCGAAAGCATAGACTTTTTCGTTGATTGCGCGAAAGAGGACAAGGAAGAATATCCTGCCATATTCGACCAATCGTATAGCTTGGTTTTCAAGATGGATATCCAGAGCATACTGTACTGTTACGATAAGATTCTGACCCGTGCGGCGTTATCGCGCCTGACGGGCATCAACGAACGACAGTTGGGTCATTACATCTGTGGCAGGAGCAAACCTCGTCCGGCACAGAGCGGGAAAATCGTCCATGCGTTGCACGCGTTAGGACGGGAACTGCAGGCAGTTTGCGTGTAAAAACAATAAAAGACGTGTCTTTTGTAGGCGTTTTTATCCCGCAGATCTCGCAGATATTCGCAGAATATATCTGCGCAAATCTGCGTGGTTTGAAACTTCTCAAAAAAAATCACCCCACTGTTACACCCAAACAAAAAAAATTCTACTTTTGCCCGTTCGAAATTAATAACCGCTAACCGTCTAACCGTCTAGCCGCGTAACCGTTTAACCGAGTAACCTATTATTATTCACCAAAATTAATACATTATGACAAAAAAATTATTCGCTGAACTGATTGGAACGTTCGTTCTCACCCTGCTGGGCTGCGGAACGGCAATGTTCTTGGGTTGTGCCACCCCTGCTGGTGTAGTGGGCACGGCCATCGCTTTCGGTCTCACGGTAGTCGCCATGGCCTACACCATCGGCGGCATCACGGGCTGCCACATCAACCCGGCCATCACTTTCGCAGTGGCGCTTTCCGGCCGCATGACTTGGAAAGAGGCCTGCATCTACTGGATTGGCCAGTTCATCGGCGGTATCCTTGCCGGTGCTGTTCTGTTAGCACTCGTCAACATTGTGACCCCCTCCGCTGAAGGCATCGCCGAAGGCATGATGGGTCTCGGCTGCAATGGCGTGGCTAACGCCGGCGGTGTTTGGGGCGCTTGCCTCGTGGAGATCATCGCCACCTTCATCTTCGTGCTCGTGGTTCTCGGTACCACCGACAGCAAGCTCGGTGCAGGCAACCTCGCCGGTCTGGCCATCGGTCTGACTCTGATCCTCGTCCACTTGGTCTGCATCAACCTCACCGGCACCTCCGTCAACCCGGCCCGTTCCTTCGGACCCGCGTTGTTCGCCGGCGGTCAGGCTCTTGCCGATGTGTGGGTCTTCATCGTGGCCCCGATGATTGGTGCCGCCCTTTCCGCATTGGTGTGGAAGGGACTGGCATGCTCGAAAGAGTAATTAGCAGTTAGTAGTTAGCAATTAGCAATTAGCGGTTCATCCGGAAGGGTGGACCGCTTTCCATTTATGAATATGGTGAAAACGTTATGGAAAAATTATATCTTTGCGCTTCGTTTTTAAAAATGTGAATTATGGCAAAAGAAACCAAGACGGCAAGTTGGGAGGAAATTGAACCCAAGTACAGACAACGGATTAAACGGTTGCACACGTTGAACAATGTGGCGTTCTGGGTGACGCTCGCATTGGCCGTGTTCAATGTGGGGATGTTGATTTTTCGCGGCAACAGCACTTGGGAAGAAATTGCATTCCGGGGTGGCCAGTATTTGGCTGTGTTGCTGGTACTCAAACTGCCCAGCGTCCTGCGGATGCGCTTCAAAGTAGAAGTTCCCGCCCTGCTCTCCATCGTCATCGTCCTCTTCTGCTTCTGTGCTTTGGTGCTCGGCGACGGTCTCGACTTCTACGGCAAATTCCCCTGGTGGGACTCCGTTTTGCACGGTTTCTCGGGCGTTCTCCTCTCCATGATTGCGTTGTGGCTGATCCACGTCATCATGGCGGGCAACGACAAGGCCATCTATTTCAATAAATACTTCCTGGCCCTTTTCTTAGTGATGTTTTCTTTGGGTATGGGCGCCTGCTGGGAGATCATCGAATACACCTACGATAGCATCAGCGGCACGAACACCCAGCAATTTATGGCTTCGACTACGGGTTCCCTCTTCACCGCCGAGGACATCCCGTTGTGCGGTCATGCTGCCCTGCGCGACACGATGACCGACCTGATCCTCGACCTTGTCGGTTCCCTGTTGGTGGCTATCTTCGGCCTCTTCTACCACGACAAAGCAATCGAGAAATATGACATCCTTATTAAGATGATGAAGATTGATAATGAAGAATGAAGAATGAAGAATGAAGAATGAAGAATGAAGAATGAAGAATGAAGAATGAAGAATGAAGAATGAAGAATTATGAATTATGAATTATGAATTATGAATGAAGGTCGTAAGTGTCAGAAACGATGTTCGTATCCGAGTCTTATGCAGGCACCGAAACGAGGGGGCGAGGGACTTAGCCCTGGATAGGCAACACCATCGTGATAGACCTTATCGAACCCCACTGATACGTTTGTGTTGACCCCAATTGTGAGGATGTCATTGGCAGTCAACGGGATGCGGCCTCCGAGTTCGAACACTGTCTCGCCTATGTTAAAGCACTCTTTGGCATTTGCTGCCGTCCAAGCCTCTATCCCGATGCCGAAGGAAAGGCCGCCGCGGGCGTAAAAGTGCCGTGTGTGGAATTCCATCTCAATCGGAATCCTCAGGTAATGGTAATGCTCGTTGTTTGCCGGTTTGAAAACACTTTCGTAATCCAGACTGGTGTAGATTCCCCAAAATCGACTGAAATCGTATCGGAAGCCCACTCCGCCGCCTGCTTGTATGTAGGTGTCCGACCAAAACAGGTAGCTGCATACACCTCCTGTGGCGTTCGCGGTAATGTTGAAGCCTTTGTATGTGTTTTCAGATGTTGTCGTTTGTGCATTCGCCTGTATGGTAAAGGTGAGCACTGCGACGAGTAGGGTGTAATTCAGTCTCTTTATCATAACAAATATAATTTGATGAATAATAACGATGCAAAGATAGAAAATTCATCTATATGAATATGATGCAAAAATCTCAAAAGGTTACAATGATTTGTGTATTTTTGCGGATTGATTTCGAACACTACCAAAATATCACCACAATGATCAAAAACAGCCAAGACATCCACGTTGAAACCGTGGAAAACAGCGGCAACATTGAAGGCCGTATCAGCAAGAAAATTGTCCTCACGCCGGCGGAAATGATGGAGCGTGCGTCGATGTTCAACATCATCACTCTGCCGCCCGGAAGCCGGATCAAGGAGCATCCGCACATCGAGGATGCCGAAATCTACTACATCTTAGAGGGTGAGGCCGAGGTTACCGACAATGACAAGACCGCCGTCATGCGTGCTGGTGACGTGATGTTCACCGGCAACGGCGCCCGCCACAGCATCGCCAACCACAGCGGCAAAGACGTGAAGTTTCTGGCATGCATCTTGAGAATGTAGAATGTAGAATTACAGGTGAAGTATTCCTTTTAAAAACCAATTTTGATCAACAATGTGTCATAAAATGGTGAAAATACGGTTTCTTTTGTTGGCGATGCTCTTTTCTGTCACGGCGTTTGCGCAGAAAAAGCCTGCTGACTATTTCGAAGAGGCCAACAGCTATTATGATGCCGGACAGTACGACAAGGCGTTGAAAGGTTATCAATACTTTGTGAAGCATTTCCCGAAGAACCAAGGCTATCCGAGGGCGTTGTACAATGTCGCGCACTGCCAGTTCCTGTTGAAGCAGTACGGAAAGTGTGTCAAGACGTGCAGGAAACTGATGGCCGTCGAGGCGGACGAAAAGGACCCCCTGGGTTGGGGTATTATGGCTGACCCTTATGCCAATTACCGACACCGGGGAGCCGATATGGCTTACGAATGTTATGCCATCCAGCAGCAGTGGGATTCCGCCCTCCGCTATCTGGCGCTGTCGGATACGGTGTATCCCTATATCCATTTCTGTGGCAATGCATACGCGGAGAACGATGTGTCCAACGCCTTGCGATACGCTGAAATTTATGAACACATGGGACAGCCGGACAAAGCTTTGGAAAAGCTCCTCAAGACCGTTTTTCTCGATGGCCTCGCAGATGTTTCAAAAGTTATTGCAGAGATACGAAAGCTGTTGTCTGGGAGGGAAGGGCTTCTGCAAGAACTGGATACAGCCATGGATGCCATGTATGAGAAAAAGTTTGAATATGTGGATAAAGAGGGGCAGATTCATACCTATACGCATCACTACATTTCTTTCTTGAATGTGGAAATCGAAGTGCCGGAAGACTATATGTACTATTATTTCATTCCAGACAGAGTAAAGAGCGGCTTTGTCAAAGAAGAATGCATTTCCTATATCAAGCAAACTTCGTTCTATAAGATGATCGCAGCGTTGTAAGTCCCAAACCGTAAACCATAAACCGTAAACCGTAAACCGTAAACCAACATGAAAAACCTCCTCACAACCTTTCTCCTCCTCGCCGTAGCCGTCCTCCCCGCTATGGCCTGCACCAACCTTATCGTCGGCAAGAAAGCCTCCGCCGACGGCAGCGTGATGTGTACCTACAACTGCGACGGCTTCGGCTTCTCCGGGTCGCTGTTCCACAGTCCGGCCGGCCGCCACGCTCCCGGCGAGCAAATCGCCATCCACGGGTGGGGACCCGCGCACGAAGGACAGTTCGTGAAGCAGGTCGAGTACACCTACAACGTGGTCGGACTGATGAACGAACGGCAGGTGACCATCGTGGAGACCACCTTCGACGGACGGCTGGAACTCCAGAACCGCGAAGGCCTGCTCGACTACTTCTCCCTGATGCGGCTCGCGCTGCAACGCGCTTCCACCGCCCGCGAGGCCATCAAATGCATGGCGGAGTTAGTGGCGGAGTACGGCTACAACAGCACCGGCGAGAGCATCACCGTCTGCGACCCCAACGAGGCGTGGATCATGGAGATCATTGGCAAGGGGAAAGGCAGGAAAGGGGCCGTCTGGGTGGCCCTGCGCATCCCAGACGACTGCATCTGCGCCCATGCCAACCTCAGCAGAATCAGACAATTCCCGTTGGGACAAAAACGTTCTTACAAATCCATTTCCAGCAAGAATTTGCAATACATCACCCGCCCCGAAGTCGAGTGCGTCTATGCCGAGGATGTCATCACCCTGGCTCGCGAGCTGGGCTACTTCAGCGGCAAGGATGCGGACTTTTCGTTCCGCGACGCCTACTGTCCCATCGATTTCGAGAACGTGCGCTACGCCGACGCCCGTGTGTGGAGCTTCTTCCGCCACCATTATGACCAGAAAGAGATGGACAAGTACCTGCCATACCTCAACGGCGAGTTCGACAAGTGCGACCACCTGCCGCTCTGGATCAAGCCTGACAAACCGCTGACCTTGCGCGACTTGCAGGAGGATATGCGTGACCATTTCGAGAACACCCCGTTGGATATGACCGCCGACATGACCGCCGGTCCGTGGGGGATGCCGATCCGTCCGCTGCCGATGCACTTCCGCGACACTGCCGGTGTTAGCTACTTCCGCGAGCGTCCCATCGCCACGCAGCAGAGCGGCTTCACGATGACCTGCCAGATGCGCTCGTGGCTGCCCGATGACGTGGGCGGCGTCGCCTGGTTCAACTGCGACGACGCCGACATGGTGGCCTACGTGCCGATATATTGCTGCATCACGCAGGTACCCGACTGCTTCCGTCCCGAGAACAACCCGCGCACGGAGTTCTCGTTCGAGTCGGCCTTCTGGATGAACAACTGGGTGGCCAACATGGTCTATCCGCGCTACTCGATGATGATCGGCGACCTCCGCAAGGCGCAACGCGAGCTGGAGGACTACTACTTCGCCGACCAGGACAGCGTGCTCAAGGCGGTGGAGAAGATGACCCCCGCCGACCGCCGCGACTACCTCAATAAGAAGAGCATCGCTTATGCTGACAAGATGATGAAGCGTTGGGATGTGCTGGCCAAATACCTGATTGTCAAGTACAACGACCAAGTGATGAAGAAGGTGGACCAGGACGGCAATTTCCAACGTTGGGGCTACGAAACGCCCGGCTACGACCTCCAGTTCATCAATGCCGTCGGCCCCGCCACCGGGGATCGCTATCGCCTGAAAGAGGTGATTGAACGGAGGGAGCGGTAACCCTTTTTTCATTTCCGACTGCGTTTCGGTCGTTTCCGAGTGGCTTTTGTCCGCTTCGGAACGTTTGTCGTTTGTGCCGTGATGGTGACTTCCTATTTTCGCGACCTCAAAAATAGGAAAGATGAAAAAGATTAAATCGTTGATTATCACGGTAGTTATGTTCGGGCTGGTACCTTCGGTTGGCGCACAACAGGTCTTGACCTTGGAAAAATGTCACGAACTGGCCCTCGCTTCGAACAATCGTCTGAAGATCGCGCAGGAGCGTGTCGACGAGACAGAGGCACTGAAAGGGGCTGCATTGGCGCAGTTCTTCCCAAAAGTCAGTGTGAATGGCACTTACAACTGGAACCAGAAAAACATCTCGCTGCTGAGCGATGAGCAGCAGGCCACCATCAATAACATGGGCACCACGGTGATGTCGCAGGTGACACCCGCCCTGCAGCCGGTCATCATGCAGCTGATGCAAAGCGATCCTCAGTTGGCCATGGCATTGGCGCAGAGTTTGTCCGGGATGAATGTGGAGGAGGCGTTAAACGGTGTCGGTCAGGAGATTACGGATGCCTTTAACATCGATACGCGAAACGTATTTGCGGGGGCGGTTACGGTGTCCGAGCCCATCTATCTCGGAGGCAAAATCCGCGCCATGTACAAAACCGCAAAACTCACCAACCAGGCGGCAGTCCTGCAAGCCGACCAATCCCAGGAGAATCTGCTCATTCAGGTCGATGAAGCCTACTGGCGTGTGATCTCGTTGCAACACAAGCAGTTGCTTGCCCGTCAATATTGTAATCTTTTGGATACTTTGAATCAAAACGTGGAAGCGATGGTGGCCGAGGGTGTGGCCACGCAAAGCGACCTGACGCAGGTGCGTGTGAAACTCAACGAAGCGCAGATGAGCCTCACCAAAGCGGAAAACGGACTGGCACTCTCGAAAATGGTGCTTTATCAACTCTGTGGACTGAATCTGACAGGCGATTACGAAATTGCAGAGGAAGTGGATATGAAGTCTTTTCTTCCTGAGCAAACGCTTGATATGCAGAACGTTTGGAATAATCGTAAGGAGATCAAACTGTTGGAAATCGGCGATCAGATGGCCAAGTCGAATGTGAAGATGGCGACGGCCGGTCTGCTGCCGAACGTGGCGGTGACCGGGTCGTATTTGGTGAGTAATCCTAACGTTTTCAACGGTTTCCAGAACAAGTTTGCCGGAATGTTCACAGCCGGCGTGGTCGTCAATATCCCTATTTGCCATGCGGAGGATATCCTCGCGGTGAAGGCGGCCAAGCACAAACGCGCTGAGGTGCAGTATGAATTGGAGGAGGCTCGCAATGCTATCGAGCTGCAAGTAAACAAGTTGAACTATGAGTTAGAGGTGGCGAACAAGAAACTCGTGCAGGCGCAAAGCAACCTGCTGAATGCGGAGGAGAACCTTCGTTTAGCGAATGAGTCGTTCGAGGCGGGTGTCATCAGCAGCAGCGATTTGATGGCGGCTCAAACGGCCTGGATGTCAGCGAAATCCGAAGTGGTGGATGCGGAAATAGAGATTCGTATGGATTATCTTTATCTTGAGAAGGCATTGGGGAAGTAGGGAATAGGGAAAAGGCAAAAGGCAAAAGTGAATAGTGATTAGTGAAATACATGTTCCTTAAGCAGTCCTGTCAGGGACAAAGCTTGGTAGAGAACAGTGATGATTCAAATTAATGTCAAATTGTGAAAATATAAAAACAAACAATATGGAAAAATCAAAGAGAAATTTGTGGATTGGAATTGGCGTGGTGATTGCGGTGGTGGTCATCGTCGCCTTGATTGGAGTGGTGGCCTTGCGTCCCGAGCCGGAAGTGCTAATGGGCGAGGTCGTGGCCAACGAATACCGTGTCGCGAACAAGGTGCCCGGACGGTTGGACACCCTTTATGTGGAGGAGTCCTCGCAGGTGCGTGTCGGCGACACCTTGGCTTACATCAGCAGCCCGGAGGTGGATGCCAAGCTCACGCAGGCGAAGGCCGCCCGCACCGCCGCGTCCGCGCAGAGCAGCAAGGCCAACAGCGGTGCCCGTCAGCAGCAGATCGCCTCCGCCTACGAGATGTGGCAGAAGGCGCAGGCTGGCGTCGATATTGCCAAGAAGTCCTACGACCGCGTGCAGGCTCTGTACGACAAGAAAGTGGTTTCCGCGCAGAAACGCGATGAGGCCGAAGCGCAGTATAAGGCCGCCGTGGCGACTGCAAATGCTGCAAAACAGCAGTACGACCTTGCCATGGAGGGCGCGCAAAGTCAGGACAGGTTGGCGGCGCAGGCACTTGTGGCGCAGGCCAGCGGCGCCGTGTCGGAGGTCGAATCCTACATCCACGACCGTTTTCTCATCGCGCCCTGCGACGGCGAGGTGATGGAAATCTACCCCAAACGCTCGGAGTTGCTGGGCACAGGCTCCCCCGTGATGTCCATCGTGGATATGAACGACGTCTGGTTTACCTTCAGCGTGCGCGAAGACCTGCTCCAGGATTTGAAGGTGGGCAGCGTGATGGAGGTGCAGATTCCCGCGTTGGGCGAGCAGACCTACAAGGCGAAGGTCACCTACCTCCGTGCCATGGCCTCCTACGCCACCTGGCGAGCCACCAAAACCAACGGACAGTATGACGTGAAGAGCTTCGATGTCAAGTTGGTCCCTCAAGAGAAGATTCCCGACATGCGTCCCGGCATGACGGTCATCATCAAACGATAGTTTCCTTCAACCTATATAATATTGTATCATGAGACATTTGTGGAACTGCTTCTGTAGGGAGTTGGGACTGATCAAGGAGAGTCCGCGCTACCTGATTCTGCTGACGGCCGGCATCCTCTTCAGCTACGTCTTCTTCCTGACGTTCATGCACGAGGGACAGCCTGAGAATCTGCCGATTGCGGTGGTGGATCAGGACGGCAGCTACCTTTCGCGCCGGCTGTGCCATGAGATTGACGCGACCCAAGGTGTGGATGTCGTGGCGGTCTATAACAGTCACAGCGAAGCGCGTGAGGCCATGCAGCGGCAGGAAATCTTTGCATTTCTGGAGATTCCCGCCGGCACCTATTCGGAAGTACTCGACTTCAAGACCCCGCACCTCGCGCTCTATTCCAACAACGCTTACCTGTTGGCAGGAACGCTGAGTTACAAGACGTTAAGCACCATCGGAAAACTCACTTCCGCAGCGGTGCAACGCGAGGTGATGCGGAAAAAGGGCTATTCCGAAGACCAGATTATGGGGATGATCCAGCCCATCGAAATCGACGCGCACCTGATCAGCAACCCTTGGGGAAGCTATCTGCCATACGTGCTCACCACCATGCTTCCCGGCATCATCGGGGTGATGGCGCTGCTGCTCACGGTCTATTTGGTGACCAACGAATATAAGCTGAAAACCGAGATAATCTGGCTTTCAACCGCAGGCGGCGACATGCTTAAAGCACTGATCGGCAAACTATTACCTTACACTTGCTGGTTTACACTGTTAGGCATTGTCGGCAACATTGTGATGTTCGGATTCAGCCATTTTGTATGCTTGGGCAGTTTCTTCGCCCTTTCTGTGGCAATGTTGCTATTCGTGATGGCCATGCAGTCGATGGGCGTGCTTCTCGCCGGACTGATCCCCGACCAGCATCTTGCGGTCAGTATCGCCGCCATCTACGGAATGTTATCCTTCTCAATGTCAGGGTTTTCCTATCCTGTGGTCAGTATGCCGCCCGCCCTGCAGGCCTTCAGTTACATCTTCCCGCTGCGCCACTATTACTTGACCTACGCGGATGTGGCGATGTTTGGCGCGAACTTTACGCAGTACTGGTCCCATCTTTGCTGGCTGCTCTGCTTTTTGATTGCGGGTTGCATCGGAGGATTGCTGCTGAACCAATTGGCCAAGGGCGATTCGAACAAGGCGACCGTAGAGTGTTAAATATTGATAAACAGTAGATTATGAAAAGTTTTTGGCATAATATAACAGCGGGACTGAAAGATATTTACGATGTCTTCACGCTGGAATTGTACCGCATTTTCACCGATGGGGGAGTGATGCTGATATTCTTCGTGGGTTCGTTGATTTATCCTCTGATTTTCGGGGCTATTTACAAGCACGAATGTATCCGAAATCTTCCGGTGGCGGTGGTTGATGATTCGCAAAGTGCTTCGAGTCAACGTTTTATCCATAAGTTGGATGCCACGCCGGAGGTTAACGTTGATTTCCAGTGCAACACCTTGGCGGAGGCGGAATCGCTGATGCGGCAGCGCAAAGTCAACGGCATCGTCTATTTCCCGAACGATTACAGCGACCGTTTGGCGAAGGGCGAGACGGCGCGGTTGTGCCTCTTCTGCGACATGAGCAGTTTCCTCTACTACCGAAGCGTCTTTACCGGTGCCAGCAGCGTGATGCTGGACGAGATGAAGCATATCGAACTCGAACGCTACACGATGGCCGGCGTGACGGGACAGGATGCCGAAACGGCCATTACGCCAGTGCCTTACGAGGACGTGAAACTCTTCTCGCCGGCGGGCGGATTCACAAGTTTTTTGGTTCCGGCGCTCTTGGCGTTGGTCATCCACCAAACGCTGTTCCTCGGCATCGGCATCCTTTCGGGCACCGCGCGCGAGGAGGGACAGACCGTCGCCATCGTGCCCGAGCGACTGCGCAACCGGAGTGTCTATCGGGTGGTCATGGGTCGCTCACTGGCCTACATGATGATCTACATCCCGCTGGTAGCCATTGACTTGGTGCTGCTCCCGCGAGTCTTCGGACTGCCCCACATCGGCCGTCTCGGTGACCTCTGCCTCTTCTTCTTGCCGTTCTTGTTGGCGACTATATCTTTCAGCATGACAGTGGGTTCGTTCGTTCGTCAGCGTGACACCGGCATCCTCGTCTGCATCTTCTTCAGCGTGGTGCTGCTGTTCCTGTCGGGTGTGGTATGGCCTCGCTCCAACATGCCGCTGTTTTGGAAATACTTCTCCTACCTGTTCCCCTCCACGCACGGCATCCAGGGCTTCGTCCGCATCAACTCCATGGGCGCCCATCTAAAGCAGGTTCAGTTTGAGTATCAGATGCTTTGGGTGCAGGCGGGCATCTATTTCCTGACAACCTGTCTGCTCTATAAGGTGAAATTTTTCAAATACGAAGACGGGGCTGTGTGTATTTGAATTTTATGTTAATTTGCAGCTTGATTGAGGGAATATGGTTGCCAATACGAAAAACAGAAGACTTTCAGGGTTTCGGCTGAAGCCGTTGCACGTGATAAACCCCTTCACGGTGCGGAATGCCCTGTGGCTCTCGCTGCCCGCCGGAATCATTCTCACCGGAATCATGACCATGGGGCATCTTGACACTGCCACCTGGACGATTGCTTCCAGTTATCATCCGGCCTTGAGTCTGGCACTGAACTGCGGACTCTTCTTCGTCCTTTTCCTCTTCGTTTTCAGCATTGTGAAGAGCAAACTGCCCGTGGTGTGGCGTTTCGTGTTGGCCACGGCCGGTTCGTTGCTCATCGCCGCCGTCTTCTCGCTGCTCTCTATCGGATTGCAACGTCTTGTTTACGAGGAATTTATGATAGACAAGGCCTATAGCGGCAATATGATCAAGGACGGGTTGATTGTCATCACGACCATCATGATTACGCTGCTGATTTTTAGTCTGAGTCGCCGCCATCAGATGATGCTGGAGAATGAGCGGTTGCAGTCGGAGAACTTGTTGGTGCGTTATGAAACCCTTGAAAGTCAGCTGGATCCGCATTTTCTATTCAACTCGCTCAACACGCTTAGCGGATTGATTGGCATGGATGACGACAAGGCGCAGGAGTATTTGCAGCAGTTGGCATCGACCTATCGTTACACTATCCAGCAGAACAAGCTGGTGCCGATCGAGGAGGAGCTTCGCTTTGCGGATGCCTATCTTTACATGATGAACATCCGCTACGGCAACAATCTGAAAGTGGTGCGCCGGTTGGATGGGGTGGAGGGCTATGTGGTGCCCATCAGCGTGCAGCAATTGCTTGAGAACGCGCTGAAACACAATGTGGTAAGCGACAAGCATCCGTTGGAGATTCGTCTGGAGGCGACCAGTAACGGCACATTGCGGGTCAGCAACCGCATTTGCCCGAAAGAAGCCATCGAGTCCGAGGGGGTCGGCCTTGCCAATTTGGACAAACGTTACGAACTGATAGCCGGCGAGCATATCTCCGTGCGCAGCGACAACGAGATGTTTGTGGTGGATATTCCGCTGATTTCCAGAGAGAAAGCGATGGAATTGCTGGATAGAATGAAAGAATAGAATGCTATGAAAAAAGTGGTCATCATAGAAGATGAGGCGATTGCGGCCCAGAGATTGTCCAAGATGCTGTCGGAGGAGAATCCCGATTTGCGGGTGGTGCAAGTGCTTCAAACTGTGGAAGATACGGTTGATTGGTTCCAGACGAACCCCACTCCCGATTTGGTGTTCATGGACATCCACCTCGCGGACGGGCTGGCCTTCCGCATCTTCGACAAAATCACCATCGAATGCCCGATTATCTTCACCACCGCGTACGACCAATATGCGTTGCAGGCCTTCCAAGTAAACAGCATCGACTATCTGCTGAAGCCCATCAACCGCGAGGATTTGCAGCGGGCGTTGTGCAAATTCGGGAAAATCGAGGAGAAAGCTCCCTCGTCGTCCGAAAACAGCCAGCTTTCTGCCCTGATGGAGATGTTCAACCGGCAGTCGCGGCAGTACCAGTCCTACTTCCTGATTCCGGTGAAAGACAAGTTGGTTCCGTTAGCCATTGCGGAGGTGGCGTGTTTCTATTTGGAAGACAAGGTGTTGCGAGCCGTCACGTTCGACGGAAGGACCGTCGTGGTGGGCAAGCCGTTGGATGTCATTGTGGATCAGTTGGATCCGCATCTCTTCTTCCGCGCCAACCGGCAATATGTGGTGGCGCACAAGGCCATCGAGGGCATTTCAATGTGGTTTGGCGGCAAGCTGAACCTATCCCTTTCGGTGAACGTTCCCGAACGCATTCTTATCAGCAAGGCCCGCGTTCCCGAATTCAAAGAGTGGTACACCTTGTAGAGACGGGGCGTGCCCCGTCTCTACACAGGAAAAATATCGTTTTCTTTATATCCGAAAATTGTGTATTTTTGCCGCCGATTTTGGTTTTTTATAATACGTTGATTATAAACGAAATAGGTTTATGGCATTGATTAAAACGGACAATTTGAAGGGAGATATATTCGGCGGCATCACTGCGGGAATCGTGGCGTTGCCGCTCGCATTGGCATTCGGTATCCAGGCGTTCGGGGGCATCGACGACCCCTCCGCCAGCTCCATGGGCGTGTTGGCCGGACTCATCGGCGCGACGTTCCTCGGCTTTTTCGCCTCCCTGTTCGGCGGCACCCACTCGCAGATCAGCGGCCCCACCGGCCCGATGACCGTCATCACGGCCTCGCTGCTCAGCGGCGTGTGGGCGGCGCAGCACTCCATGGGCGCGGTGCTCATCAGCATGTCGCTCGCCGGACTCTTCTGCGGTATCTTCCAGATTCTCTTCGGCATCATGAAGATCGGCAAGTATGTGCGCTACATCCCGTATCCTGTGCTGTCGGGCTTCATGAGCGGCATCGGGGTCATCATCATCATCCAGCAGCTTTATCCGCTAATCGGTTGTAAATCACCGGTTTTGGTCGTCGATATGATTACGCAGTTTCCCGAGCGCGTGGCCGGTGGTGTCTCCTTCATCGCGCTGCTTCTCGGTTTGGGGACTATCGCCATTATCTACCTTTTCCCGTTGATAACCAAGAAGATACCTTCCACGTTGGTGGCCCTTTTGGTGATGACTGTCATCTCGCTCTTCCTCAATATGGACGAAAAATTGCTTATCGGTCAGATTCCATCCGGGTTCCCGATGCCGGTTTTCGCCAAGGAGGGTCTCGACCTTGCCGGTCTCGATTGGGGTGCAGTGCTGAAAGCCTCTGTTATTCCGGGACTTACGCTCGCCGGTTTGGGTAGCATCGACACGCTGCTCACCTCTGTGGTGGCCGACAATATCACCAAAACCCACCACAACAGCAACCGCGAGCTGGTGGGGCAGGGTATCGGTAACATGATCAGCGGCCTATTCTGCGGCATCAGCGGTGCGGGTGCCACCATGCGTACCGTAGTGAACGTGAAGAGCGGCGGTCGCACGCAGATCAGCGGCATGGTGCATTCCCTGCTGCTGCTCGCCGTACTGCTCGGTCTGGGCAGTCTGGTGCGTTACGTCCCGCTGTCCGTCCTCGCCGGCATCCTGATCACCGTCGGCTGGGGAATCATTGACTTCAAAGGGTTCAGGGATCTGCTCCGCATCCCGCGTGCCGACGCTGTGGTGCTCATTATCGTCTTCCTGCTCACCGTTTTCGTGGATCTGCTCACGGCGGTCGGCATCGGCATGGTGATTGCCTGTGTCCTCTTCATGAAGCGCGCCAGCGACCTCGTGGAGGGCGGCTACAGCTCCGCCGAGATGACCAACTTCGACAAGGAGAGCCCGTGGCAGGACGAGGGCGGTATGCCTGACAAGGTGCAGCACAAGATTTACATTCAGCGACTTAACGGCCCGATCTTCTTCGGCACGATCACCAAGTTCCAGCAGGTGATGACCGACGTGCCCGAGGATGCCAAGATTGTCATCATCCGCATGAGACTCGTCAGCTTTATGGACCAGTCCGGTCTTTATGCAATGGAAACCGCCATCAAGGAGCTTCAAGACCGCGGCGTTCTGGTGCTGATGACCATCATCCAGCCGCAGCCCATGTACATGCTCAAGACGATGAAGGTCATCCCCGAACTCGTCCCCGAACAGCACACCTTCGAGACCTTCGAGGACTGCACGGATTTTTTGAAGCACCGAATCGAGGGGTAGTTAGCGATTAAACCTTTTCGGGATTGATCCGTCAATAAAATTCATTGGGCAGCCATTCCCCTCCTCTGGAGGGGTGCCCGAAGGGCGGGGTGGTAAGGCAAAACGCGCGATAGCGCAATTAACTCCACACAAGGCGAAGCCGCAGTGTGGGGGTGAGACAGAAACAAATTAACAAGTAATAGCAATATGAAAAGAATCATCATCCTGGCTTTAGTAAGCCTCATCACGCTGGGTGTGAGCGCCCAGAAAACGGCCTCCAAGAACGAGCAGACCGTGACGATCCAAACCAACGGCGTCTGCCAGAAATGTGCCGACAAATTCAAAGAGAACGTGCCTTATTTCAAGGGCGTGAAATCCTACACCTACGACCAGAAGACGGCCAAGCTGACCATCAACTACGATGCGAAGAAGACCAATCCCGACCAGTTGCGTCAGCAAATCAGCAAGCTGGGCTACAATGCCGACAATGTGAAGGCTGATGCAGCCGCACGTGCCAAACTGCCCGCATGCTGTCGTGTGGAGAAGAGCGGTTGCGGTGGTTGTGCCGGACATGGTAATGGTCAGGGTTGTGGCAATCATGCTAAAGGTCAGAGCTGTGGCAATCATGGCAATGGCCAAGGTTGCGGCAATCATGGTGCCCAGAAGAGCTGTTCCGATCACAAATAGCAAGTGATATCCGATAACGGTAAATTCAGATATTTGAATCGAATGTAGAGACGCGTCATTGCGTCTCTACGCGTTTTAAAAAATATCGTATTTTTGCGGCCGAAAAAATGAAAATGGATAGAGCTGTGGTGATTATCGGCGGCGGCATCGGCGGGCTCTTCACGGGCGCGCTTTTGGCCAAGGAGGGTTACAGGGTGACTGTCCTGGAGCGGAGTGCGCACGTGGGCGGCGGTCTGCAGTCGTTCACCCGCAACGGGGTGACCTTTGACGCTGGTATGCACGTGGTAGGTGGCCTCCAGCCCGGAGGTTCGCTCAACCGCATCTGCCGCCACCTCGGCATCTTGGACCAGATCTCCTACCGTGCCGTTGATGCCGACTGCATGGATGAGGTTTTCTGCTTCGCCGACGGTCGCAGCTATCGGGTACCGCAGGGTCTCGAACCCTTCACCGATTATTTCTGCCAGCAATTTCCCGACGAACGTGAGAGCATCCGACGTTACGCGGACAGGCTGTTCTCCCTCGCTGACCAAGTTGATTTCTTCTTCCTCCGTCCGGGCAGCGTTTCGGGCTCCAATGGCGACGAGGCCTTTTACCAGTCGTCGTCGCAGTTTATTGCCGACCACGTGCGCGACCCGCGTTTGCGCAGTCTGCTGGCCTACCTTAGTCCCTTGTGCGGGGGTGAGGCTGGATTTACGCCCGCCTACATCTTTGCCTTAATCAACTATCTGTATATCAGCGGCCATTCCCGTTTCGAAGGACCGGCGGAGCAGCTGGCGGAGGCGTTGGTTAGGCGCATCGGCGAGTTAGGGGGCGAGGTGCTGACCAATGCTGAGGTTTCCGACATCCGCATGGAGGGTGGGCGAGTGCAGTCGCTTTCCACCGCCGACGGCCGGGAGTTCGAAACCGATGTCTTCATCTCCTCCATCCATCCGCAAGCAATGTTAAAAATTGTGAATAATCAGTTGTTCACGAAGGCGGCCCGCACGCGGTTGTCGGCTGCTCCTAACAACTATTCCGCGTACTGCGTTTATGCGGTGCTCAAGGAGGGGATGTTCCCGTACTTGAACCATCCGTGCTACTGTTGGGATGATTACGATAAGGTATGGAACTTCGGCAAATACGTGGAGCAGGATTGGCCGCAAAACTTCGTCTATTTTACTCCGTGTGCGAAGAATCAGGGACCATTTGCGCGGGCTTTGCAGGTGATTGTCTTTTCCCCGTTCTCGATGTGCGAGCGATGGCAGGGGACCACCGTCGGGAAGCGCGGGCAGGAGTACGAGGCGTGGAAAAGAAAGCATACGGAGTTGATTTTGAACAAGTTGGAGAAGAAGATGCCCGGTTTTCGCTCCTGTGTGGAGGCTGTCTATGATGCCACCCCGCTCACCGTCCGCGACTACTTTAACGAGCCGGACGGGTCGCTCTACGGTTTGCGAAAAGACTGTCGTGACCCCTACGCCGGCTACCTGCCCATCCGAACCAAGGCCGAAAACCTCTTCATGACCGGCCAGAACGTCTATCTCCACGGTTGCTGCGGGGTACCCCTCACCGCGGTGATGACGGCGGAGGCGGTGATGGGGGAGAAGGATCGGATTGTGAGAAAATTATGAATTATGAATAATATCCGAACAATATTGATGGTTTTGATTTGTGCGACGTTGTGGGTTGACAACGTTTTCGCGCAAAAGATAACGGAGTTTTTACCCGAGAATGGAAAGTCCGACACCGCCGTGATAGTTTGTCCCGGCGGCAGTTACTATTGGTTGGCGAAACGCGGTGAGGGCAGCGAGGTGGCGCAGTGGCTGAACGCGAACGGCTATGCCGCGTACGTGCTGGAATATCCGGTTTCCGGCTGGTGGTCGTGGTTCACCCACATCCGTAGAAGTTGCTGCACGCAGTATCCCGGTCAGCTGAACGCGTTGGAAAATGCGTTAAAAACCGTTAAATCGAAGGGCTACACGACCGTCGGGGCGATGGGCTTCTCCGCCGGCGGGCATTTGGTGTTGAGTGCTGCGGAACTGCTGCCTGACAGTGTCGCTCCCGATTTCGTGGCTCCCATCTATCCGGTGGTCACCATGCGCGAGCCGTACGTACACAAGCGTTCCCGCCGCGGGCTTATGGGCGAACGTCGCCAACACAATCCCGTGATGTGGGATTCCCTCTCGATGGAACTGCACGCCGACAAGGTGCGCTGTCCAGTCTTCCTGCTGAGCTGCGACGACGACCCCACCGTGAATTGGCAGAACGCCCAAATGATGGCCGATTCGTTGGCGGTCAAAGGCAAACCGTATCATATCGTCCGCCCGAAGACCGGCGGCCACGGTTTCGGGGTGAATGCGGAGAAGATGGCAGGAAAAGGATGCTCGGTTTGGCCGGAGGAGTTCCTGAAATGGTTGCGTGGCTCGTTGTAGTGGATCTGCGCACATCGTTTCTACAACGGACGTTACCTCTTCATTCCCAAAAACTTACCTGTGATACTTTCGGGGCATTCCGCGATTTCCTGAGGAGTGCCTGTAGCCACGATTCTGCCGCCGTCCTCCCCGCCGCCGGGACCCATGTCGATGATGTAGTCGGCGGAGCGGATCACGTCTAAGTCGTGCTCAATGACGATGACTGTAGCTCCGTTTTTGATCAGAGTATCAAATACTTGCAGCAAGGTGCGCACGTCCAAGGGGTGCAGCCCGATGGTGGGTTCGTCGAACACGAAGACGGAGTCGTGTTGCAGGCGGCCCATCTCGGTGGCCAACTTCAGCCGCTGTGCCTCGCCGCCCGACAGACTCGGGGTCTCTTCGCCGAGCGTAAGATAGCCCAAACCAAGGCTTTGCAGCACCTGCAGTCTGGGGAACACGCTCTTCATGTCTTGGCAGAACTCCAATGCCGAGGTCACGTCCATGTCCATCAGTTCGGGCAGCGAGCGGGTCTCGTTGCGTTTGTTGGTGTGGCGAACCGCGTAGGCGGCCTTCGCGTAGCGTGAACCACGGCAGTCGGGGCAGGGAATATCGACATCGGGGAGGAACTGCACGTCGAGGCTGATGGAGCCGGTGCCGTCGCAGACAGGGCAGCGCAGGTCGCCGGTGTTGTAGGAGAAGTCGCCGGCCTTGTTGCCGCGATGTTTCGCGTCGGGCGTGCGGGCGTAGAGCTTACGCAGCTCGTCGTGGACGTTGGCGTAGGTGGCCACGGTGGAGCGGATGTTGATGCCGATGGGCGTGGCGTCGATGAGCTTCACGTGCTCGATGCCCTCCGCGAGGATGTCGGTGACATGTTCGGGCATCCGTTTTTTGCGGGTCAGCGCTTCCAAGGCGGGCACGAGACTTTCGAGAATCAGGGTCGTTTTGCCCGAGCCGGAAACGCCCGTCACCACGGTGAGCCGACCTTTGGGAATATCGACCTCTAAGGGCTTGACGGTGTGTATCTGCTTGGTTGACAGGTGAATATTGCCGAACTCGAACAGTCGGTTTTTGTCGGTCTCGTTCCAGCCGCGCATCTCCTGCCGGCTGAGGAACGGCCCGATGCGGGATTCGCTGTTGTGGATGATGTCCTGGATGGTGCCCTCGGCGATGACCTGTCCGCCTTTCGCGCCCGCGTCGGGACCCAGCTCGATGAGCCAGTCGGCCTCCTGCAGGATTTGCGTGTCGTGATCGACGAGCAACACGGTGTTGCCGTCGGCCACGAGGTCGTGCATCACGCCGTTGAGGCCCACGATGTTGGAGGGATGCAGTCCGATGGAGGGCTCGTCGAGAACGTAGAGCACGCCGGTGGTGCGGTTGCGGACGGCACGGGCGAGCTGCATGCGTTGCCGTTCGCCGGTGGAGAGGGTGGAGGCTGCGCGGTCGAGGGTAAGGTAGCCTAACCCCAAGTCCATCAGCCGGTTGGCGGCGGTGCGGAACGACTCGCAGATGCTCTCCGCCATGGGGCGCATCTCCCCGGGCAGCGCCGGGGGCACGCCATCCACCCATCGGGTGAGCTCCGCCAGGGTCATCTGGCAGGCCTCGTCGAGCCCGATGCCGCGCAGTTTCGGTGCGCGGGCGGCCTCCGACAGCCGGGTGCCGTGGCATTCGGGGCAGACATCCTCCTTCAGGAACTTCTCCACGCGCTTCATCCCCTTCTCGTCCTTCACCTTCGACAGTGCGTTCTCGACCGTGTAGGTGGCGTTGAAGTAGGTGAAATCGAGCTCGCCGGCCTCGTTGGTGGTCTTGGATTTATAGAAGATGTGCTTCTTCACTGCGGGACCGTTATAGACTATATCTTTCTCTTCCTCAGTGAGTTCGCGGAACGGCACGTCGGTGCGCACGCCCATGGCGCGGCACACGTCGGTCATGAGCGACCACATGAGGCTGTTCCACGGGGCGACGGCACCCTGGTCGATGGTGAGCGACTTGTCGGGCACGAGGGTGGCCTTATCGACGGTGCGCACCATGCCGGTGCCACCGCAACAGCGGCACGCGCCCTGGCTGTTGAAGGCCAGTTCCTCCGCGCCCGGGGCGTAGAAGTGCTCGCCGCAGTCGGGGCAGACGAGCTCCTGTCCGGCGGCGACCGCCAGAGATGGCTCAAGATAGTGCCCGTTGGGACAGCGGTGGTGCGCCAGGCGGGAGTACATGAGTCTCAGGCTGTTAAGGAGCTCGGTGCCGGTGCCGAAGGTCGAGCGGATGCCGGGCACGGCGGGCCGTTGGTGCAGGGCGAGGGCGGCGGGCACGTAGAGGATTTCATCCACGTCGGCCTTGGCGGCCTGTGTCATGCGGCGGCGCGTGTAGGTGGATAGCGATTCGAGGTAGCGGCGCGACCCCTCGGCGTAGAGCACGCCCAATGCGAGCGACGACTTCCCCGATCCGGACACCCCCGCCACGGCCACGATTTGGTGCAGCGGCACGTCCACGTCGATGTTCTTCAGGTTGTGCACGCGGGCTCCCCGGATGCGGATGTGGGAGGGGCGGCCGGAATGTAAAGTGTTGTCAGGTAGAGACATAATGATTCTTCAATTCTGATTAAAACCGAGTGCAAAAGTACTCTTTTTCGGTCGAAATGTTTAGGGCTTCGACATCAACTTTTTCATTTCCTCTTCGTCGGGGAGCAGCTCCATCAGTTTCTTTTGGTTTGACTGATAGGTGGCGACACCCATCGGGCGTTGGTAATCCTGCAGGACGTATTCGACGAAAGTTCTGTCGGCATCTTTACAAAGGATGATGCCAACAGGCGGGTTCTCTTCCTTGATCTGATTGACGGCATCGTTGTACTGTGGACTAAGTTTTTCTTTCATAGTGTATTTTTTTAAATGATTATCCGCATTCACCCCCCCCCAGCCCCATACCTGCGGTGGGTGAACGTTGGCTTGTATGAAATAGAGGCAAGCATTAACCTGTCAAACAGCCTGTCTCCGAAATACATTCGGTTGAACTTGTAGCAAAACTCGTTTAGATATTCTTGAAGGAACGCCTCCTTTATCCCATGGTACATGTCCTTGAACAGAGATTTGGCATTTGATATGGCGATATGCACCCATGGAAGCACTTTTGGAGCGTCTTTGCCTGGTACGGTCTGTCTCTCAGACTTGGCTGTGACCTCTTCAACCCCGGAATGTGCAGCCAGGTTGTCCATCACCACCGTGGATTCTGCGTTCACGGATTTTTTCACGACCGTCTTGAATGTCTCTGCCTTCAGGTCCGGTATCACCTGCATCTTCAGATGTCCGCACTTGCGGTTCTTTTTCCCTTTCTTGGGGTTTTCCAACTTCTCGCTTTCCACCATCACCAAACTTTTGCTTTCTGCTGGCTTCCGACACCCCGCTTCAGCGGCTCAGACTCTTCAAGGTCATTCTCCTTGGTGAAATACCCCTCGTCCAGCTCAATGGTCCCGGTAAGTTCGTATTCGGCATCTCGCTACGCTACGCAGCTTGTGCATCATCTCCCAAATGGGCTGATAGCGCTTGTGTCCCAGCTGACGCTGCATCTCCAGTGCGGAGAACGTCTTCTTGGTGGAGGTCAGCAGATGGATGGCTGTGAACCAGTACATCAGAGGCAGTTTGCTGCCGTGCATCACAGTTCCCGACCTCAACGTGGTCTCGTGGCCGCATTCGGCACACGTCCAACGTTTTCTGGCTCGGTTCCAGTACTGTTTCTTACAGCCACACTTGGTACAGACCACACCCTCTTTCTCGCGTGCCTCCTTGAGGTATTGCTCGCAAGATTCCTCACTGTCAAAGCGTTTGGCAAAGTCTATCAATTTCATAGCACCTATATTTTGATGGCTGCAAATATACACTTTTTTGGGGTTAGATACGGATTATCATTAAAAATATTCCTTGAGCAGCCTCGAAGAGGCAAGACGCACGAAGTGCAAGTAACCCCATACAAGCGAAGCGCAGTGCGGGGCGACACAGAACATACAGTATTCACCAAAACATAAAAGAGTATGAAAAAACTTACAACCTTCCTAACCCTCCTGCTCTGCGCAGTCACCCTCCTCGCGCAGTTGCCGGAGAAGTTCACCTACCAGGCGGTGGTGCGCAATGCAAGCAACGCGCTGGTGGTAAGCGCCCCTGTGGGCGTGCGCGTGAGCATCCTGCATGGGAGCGCCACGGGCAATCTCGTGTATGTGGAGACCCAGACGGCCACCACGAACGCCAACGGTCTGCTGACCCTGGAAATCGGCGGCGGCAGCGTGCAGCAAGGCACCTTCGCCGACATCGACTGGGCCAACGGTCCGTACTTCCTGAAGACCGAGACCGACCCGGCCGGCGGCACCAACTACAGCGTCGCCAGTACGCAGCAGATGCTGAGTGTGCCGTATGCGCTCTACTCCAAAGAGGCTGGCAACGGATTCAGCGGCGACTACAACGACCTGACGAATCTCCCGCAGATCCCGCAGATTCCCGCAGATGTGAGTGCCTTTAACAATGATGCTGGTTACCTCACCTCCTACACCGAAACCGACCCGCAGTTCAATGCGTGGGACAAGGATTACAACGATTTGATCAACACCCCGACCATTCCGACTGTCCCGACGAATGTGAGTGAGTTGGAAAATGATGCCAATTACATTACCGCAGGCGACATTCCCGAGCAGGTGAACTCCGACTGGGAGGCCACTGATGGTGCGGCGTACATCCTGAACAAACCGGAAATCCCTACTATTCCCGAAAATGTGAGTACGTTCAACAATGATGCGGGGTACATAACTGCCGTTGAACTCCAGCAACTGATTGATGAAATCAATTTACTGAACAACAGAGTAGATAGCTTGGAGACTCTTGTGGGTAGCCAACAGCCTGAAACACAGGATACGGTAGATGCGCAACCATGTCCAGGAAATCCAACAGTCACAGATTACGATGGTAATGTTTACAATACCGTGCAGATTGGAAACCAGTGCTGGATGAAAGAGAACTTGAGGACTACTCACTACTCAGATGGAACGAGTATATCTATAGGCACAACAATAAGTACTTCAATAGCTTATCGCTATTATCCGAACAATAATTCTGCAAATATTGACGATTATGGTTATCTTTACAATTGGAAAGCCGCGATGAACAATTCTTCTGGTAGTCAGGTCAATCCTAGCGGTGTCCAGGGCATTTGTCCTAACGGCTGGCACGTGCCGAGTCACATGGAATTTGCACTCTTGGAAAGTTATGTGAGCAGTACTGATGCGTATTTGTGTGGGAATTATACTGCATGTAATGCCAAGGCATTGGCCTCTTCAACAGGATGGGCCTCAAGCTCGAACTCATGCGCTCCGGGAAATCAATCTGTCTATAACAATATCACTGGATTTTCTGCTCTTCCTGCTGGATTTTATGGTGGTTCATATTCGTATTTTAGTGGGGGCGCATTTTTTTGGACTACGACAGCAAATGGTTCCGATTATGCTTATGCTCACTCGTTGGATTACAATTACGTTGATGCAGGATTATTCGACGAAGTACTCAAAAAGTATGCATTCTCAGTTCGTTGCCTGAAGGATGGAGCAGGAGGCGAAACTCTTTCCATACCTTCTGTGACAACAACCTCAGCATCCTCTATTTCGCAAACAACGGCAACTCTTGGCGGAAACGTCATTTCTGATGGTGGTGCCATAGTGACCGCGAAAGGTGTATGCTGGTCAACTTCTCCCAACCCCACGACAGCAAATAGCCGTGTCTCGGTTTATGGCTCCACTGGCAATTATTCTGCAACTTTGACAGAACTTACGGCGGGAACAACCTATTATTGTCGCGCCTATGCATCCAATGCTATGGGGACTTCTTATGGGAATCAGGTTACATTTACAACACTTTCAGATTTTGTCTGTGGAACAAATACGATAACGGACTATGATGGCAATATCTATAGTACAGTACAAATTGGTACGCAGTGTTGGATGAAGGAGAATCTGAAAACGACTCACTACAGTGACGGAACCTCTATAGCAGCAGGTTCTACTACAAGTACGTCAATAGCTTATCGTTATTCACCTAACAATAATTATAGTTATGTCTCGACATTGGGCTATCTTTACAATTGGAAAGCTGTGAGGCGTAATTCTACTTCAAGTGACTTAAATCCCTCCAATGTGCAAGGTGTTTGTCCAGCAGGCTGGCATGTGCCGAGTCGCTCGGAATGGTTACAATTAATCTCGTATGTTGGAAGTCAAAGTTCTTATATCTGCGGCAGCAATTCATCATACGTAGCAAAGGCGTTGGCTTCTACTAGTACATGGTGGCAGACCTCCTCAACAGCGTGTACACCCGGATATAATCAAAGTGGCAATAACGCCACAGGATTCGGTGCGTTGCCTGCAGGTGGATACTATGGAAATTCTACGAACAATGGTTTTTCCACACCAGGATATGGTGCTCAATACTGGAGTATAACCCAAGAAGACGCAAGTAATTCTAATTCAGTCGCCTATTACTTCGGTATGTTAAATACGTCTAAAGGTGCAGGTTGTTATATTGATGCCGATGGAAATGTCAACCATATTTATGGTCGTTCCGTCCGCTGCCTCCGCGATTAGTTCAATTAAGAATTAAGAGTTCAGAATTAAGAATGAGGGCGTGGCCGTGGGGCTGCGCCCTTTGAAGATAACGTCCTCGCCCGGCAAATCCTGTTCCTCCATCAGATGCATATTTCTCAGAATGAAACCCCATTTCTGCTTGTCGCCCGAGAAATGGATGTCCTTCGGCTGTCCGACATCTTTTCAGGGAATTTATTCGCTTCTAAAAAATATAAGACTTCTTTTTCTTTGTTCATAACTGTAACATTTTGATGTTTAACTGTTTCACCCCTATAAGTACGGAAAAACCGGAAATGTTACATACATGCCTGAAAAAAATTTTTCAAAAAAAATTCGCGAGGCGTGTAACAGTTTCGGAAAATGGGTACTTATAGGGCGAAAGAAAAAATTGAAACGTTATGGACAATAGAATCACACAACCGCTTATAGACAGCGTGATGCTCGGAACACTTGGCAATGAAGTGTATGTGGACGGGAGGTCGTTCGCTTTGCTGCTGGAGATACAGAAGGCTCTGTCGGTGCTTGAGCCGATAGGAGATGATGAGGCACGTAAAATCTGGTTGGAAATTCCGCGAGGGACGGCGGAGGAATGGAAGGCTTTTGATGATATGCGAAGCAGGCGCCCTGGCGACGGAAACGATAACCTTGCCAGATATAAGGAAGAGTTGGAGGAATGCTTCCCCAGCGAGACAAAGTGGCTTTTCATCATCACTTCGACCTCTCGGGAATACACGTTTCTGAAGATTTCAGACAGGGACCATAAGTATGTCCTTTTCTCCAACAGGACTTTTTACGAAAAGAATCATCCGGTGGACATGGTCTGGCTGTTTGAGCCGTTGCTCGATCTGGTTAAGGAGCGGGTGAATCTCGTCACGAGAGACCCGGATGCATATAATAAGCATATAGAAGAGAAGCTGCCTTACCGTCAACGTTCAGGAAGAATTAGAAGTAAGTATCTTAACAAGATTGTTCCGGAGGAGAAACTGCAGGTCCCGGATCGGGAACATTGCATAGAAGTGATGAAGGAGCTGCTGCGAAGGGAGAAGGTCTATTCAGAGGAGAAGGGCTCCTCGGCTGTGGATTGGGAGAGCAAGGGTGTCCCCGCCCCTCTCGACACGATGTCCATTCGCACGTTTTGCAAGTACTATCGGATAGCCGACACGGTTTTCTGGTCCATGTCTGGTAATAAGCGCGTAGAGAAAGCTTTCCGCATTAAGGATGATGTGGTGTACTACAGCCATCACGGGCTCCATGATAGTTTGGAAGGGTGTGATTTGGATAGCGAAGAGGCGTTCAAAAGCTTTGCCCGGGACTACTACGGCGAAATAGGCCTGGCGAGGATGAACTTGAGCGCGAGCGACTATTATGTCAGGGACAAATGGATTGTCACCTTCGGATTCAGCTATTCGGTATGCGCGGAAGTGGGTCTGCGAATAGCTATGGCACTGTATGAGACAGGGGTGCCGTTTATCTTTTATGAGGCTGAAAACCTGCTACATGCCCTTGAAGAATCAGGGACGGTCCGCCTTTCTCCGTTCACCTTTCACGATTATCTGCAGGGTGGAGATGATGAGGGTGTGTTTGGTCTGCCATATGTGGAGGACTGCGGCAAAGAGGGAGCGCTTACGCGGGCGCAATATGATGAGATAGTGAAACTTGCCGAGTGGGAGCCTGATGTGCAACTGAAGCTGGACAAGCCGATACCCTTGAACGATGCGGTCTATAACTTGATTCGTGATGAGGTGGATGCCCCGATGACCCTGAGTGAAATCAGACGTCGTATCGAGAAGAAGTATGATACCTACCTGTCTGTTAATAAGCAGGATGGTTATAATGGTTATTATTACATCATTCCTTTGAGGAACGATAAGCTTTTGGCGACCCAATGCGGCACGTTTTTCCCGACATTCAATGAGGCGATGAAGGCATTGATACGGAGTCTTAAGGAGAAAAGGGAGCTTCCTCCGGCAGGCTGATATAATGGGGAAAAGGAAATGTTACAGCAGACGTTCCATCAGATTCCATAGCGCCGCCTTGGAATAAATTCCCTCGTATGGTGCGGTGGGTTCGTGAAGCAGGTTGCCGGTGGCGGTTAGATGGCATTGTCGGAGGCGGTTGACAGCGTCGGCACGGTCAGGGGCCAGGGTGTTGATGGATTGGGTGTAATAGTGCAACAAGGTGGGGTAGAGATTGAGGAAGTCCTCGTGGATGCGCTGCGCCATCTCCCGGTGCGGGCCGTCGAGACGGAGGGGACCGCCCTGGAGAAGACGGGTGCGGTAACGGGCGAGGTGGCTCTTCACGCGGTGGACGCTCACCCGGTAGGAGATGTTGGACATTCCGAGGGCTTCGGCCATCTCTTCGTTGGGGAGCGACTTCCCTTTGTTTAGCAACGCGAGCAGCGACCGGAGCAGGATGAAACTGTCGCGCGGGGGCAACTCCTGGAGGGCGTAGGCGAGCAGGTTGGAGGCAAAGGAGAGTTTCTCCTCGTCGGTCAGGATGGAGGTCGGGACATCGGCGTCGGGAACGCAGTCGGGGTCGAGTCCGGTGCTGGAAAGCGTCTCCTCCCTGTCGGCCCGTTTGGCGAGGTAGTTGCGGAAGGTGCGGAGCAACCACTGCACGGAGGCCTCGCGGTTACGGATGCGCCGCAGCGAAGGATAGGGGGGCTGATTGTCAGAGGCGGGATGAGTATCCCCTACGTTCCCTCCAGTCTCTTCAACGGCTCTTTCAAACCTACTGCATATTGCGTTCCCGTCGCGCAGATGGAAGAAGAAGTCGTTGAGGATGTCGTCGAAATCGTCAATCAGCTGGTTTTGGACTCTTTCGTACAGTCTTTTTAACGGCAGATGTAGAACATGTTGCAGTAAAAAGTACATGGCTTCGTCCGCGCGTTTACCTCCGCTAAGGATGATGCCGACGAAATCGGCGATGGGAACGTTTGCAAATGGGACTTTCGGTTGCTCGATGGTGTTCATTATTTTATACTGTTTTATGATTAGATGGGGAAACGTGATAGTCTTGAAAATATTGTGTGAAATTTTGAAAAAGGCAGACAAATCCCGCAATTTTGCTATTTTTGCCGCCACTTTTTTAATAGGGCATCTGTTTTCCAACAGAAAGATAAGATGATGATAATCAATAAGAACGATATAGAATTTGCTTCGGCGGAAGAAATAAAATCTTTTCAGGAAGCGAAACTGCGCGATGCGTTGGCTTACCTGCAACAGAACTCCCGCTATTACCAGCGCATGTTCGAACGCTACCGTATTAATGTGGAGAAGATTCGCACTATTGAGGACCTCGTGAATATCCCGTTCACCGAGAAAAAGGACTTGCAACTCTTCAACGAGGACTTCCTCTGCGTGCCCAAGGAGAAGGTGATTGACTACATCACCACCAGCGGCACGCTGAGTGATCCCGTGACCTTCTGTTGCACCGAGAAAGATCTCCAGCGGTTGGCATACAACGAGAAGAAGAGCTTTGAGTGTGCGGGATTGAAGCCCGGCAACATTCTCCAGCTCATGGTCACCCTTGACAAGCGGTTCATGGCTGGACTGGCTTATTTCCTTGGGCTGCGCGAGTTGGGTGCATCCGTCATCCGCGTTGGTAACGGTATCCCCGAACTGCAGTGGGACACCATTCAGCGCATCCGCCCCGACAGCATCATGTGTGTGCCGTCGTTTATCCCGCGGCTAATCCAATACGCTGAGGATCACGGTATTGACTACCAGAATTCCAGCATCCGAAAGATTATCGGGATAGGGGAGAGTTTGCGCAACCAGGACTTCTCGCTCAACCTCCTCGGCGAGCAGATCAAGTCGAAATGGGACGTGGAGCTCTACGCGACGTATTCTTCCACGGAGATGGGCGCAACGTTCAGCGAATGCGAGTTCGGCGTGGGCGGTCACGTACACCCGGAACTCATCATCGTGGAGATTATCGGCGAGGACAACCTGCCGGTTGCCGACGGCGAGACCGGCGAGGTGGTGGTGACGACCCTCGGCGTGGAGGGAATGCCGCTCTTGCGCTTCCGCACGGGCGATATGTGCGCGAAAATTACAGAGCAATGTCCCTGTGGCAGAAATAGTTACAGACTCACCCCGTTGGTGGGTCGCAAAAACAACATGATCAAGCTGAAGGGCACTACGCTCTATCCGCCTGCGCTGATGGACGTGCTCAACAATACCCCGTTTGTGCAGAACTATGTCATCTACGTGCAGGATTCGCAACAAGGTACTGACGAGGTAGTCGTGAAGGTGGGACTGAAAGAAGAGGTGGTGGCCGAGAATGTGCGTTTCAAGGCCCATCCTGAGGAGATTGTCAACGAACTGAAAAACCGCTTCCGTGCCCACGTGCGTGTGGCCCCGGTGGTGCAAATCGCCCCCGTGGAGGAGGTGCAGCGCATCAACTTCCCGCCCAGTGCCCGCAAGCCCGTGAAGTTCGTGGACTTGCGAACCCGATAGGGACGTTGTGAAAATAACCGCTTAACCGTGTAACCGTGTAACCCAAAAAAATGTATCTTTGCGGCCGTTTTAAAATACGGCTAAACCTCGGACGGGCGTTTCCGTCCATTGCAACGTTGAAAAAATTAAAAAACATAGGAAAAATGAAGAAATTGTTCACAATTGGAATCACCCTGGCGCTTGTCTGCATGGGTTTTTCCGCAAAATCACAGACAGAAATGACAAACCAACAGAAAAGTAGCTACGCCATCGGTCATAACGTTGGCAACGGCATGAGCCACGACGGCATTGAGCTGGATTACGACGCATTCGTGCAGGGTATCAAGGACGCTTATGCCGGCACGAACAAGTTCACGGACGAGCAGATGCAGCAGATTTTTGCTGATCTCCAGGCCGAGATGCAATCCAAGAAACAGAGCGCCAGCGCCGCTGAAATTGAGAAGGGTGCGAAGTTCCTCGCCGAGAACAAGAAAAATCCCGAAGTGAAGGAAACCGCTTCCGGCCTGCAGTACATGGTCCTGCAAGAGGGCAAGGGTGAGCACCCGACGGCCAAGAGCAAAGTCACCGTGCACTACACCGGTAAGCTCCTCGACGGCACTGTTTTCGATTCCTCCGTGGATCGTGGCGAGCCCATCACCTTCGGCCTCAACCAGGTGATTCCCGGCTGGACGGAAGGTCTGCAGCTGATGACCCCCGGCTCCAAATATCGCCTCTTCATCCCCTACAACCTCGCATATGGTGAGCAGGGCGCAGGTGGCATGATTCCCGGCGGTGCTACGTTGATTTTCGACGTCGAATTGATCTCGTTCGAATGATTTTCTCTGTAGAGCCGTCATACTATGGCGGCTCTACAACAAACAAACCATATAATACGTGTAGAGACGCGCCGTGGCACGTCTCTACATTGCGTTAACCCAGCTACATTTAAACATATTCCTTAAGCAGCCTCGAAGAGGCAAAAAGCGCGAAGCGCAATTAACCCCACACAAGGCGAAGCCGCAGTGTGGGGTCACACCGTAACCCATAACCAAAATGATACTAGAAACCCAGATAGCCATCGCGTTACAAAACGCTCTAAAGAACCTGTACAACATCGACATTGAAGCCGATTCCGCTCTCGTGCAGCCCACCCGCAAAGGTTTCACCGGCGACCTCACCGTCGTGGTGTTCCCGTGGGTGAAGACCGCCCGCAAGTCGCCCGACGCGCTCGGTGCGGAAATTGGGCAGCAACTGCTTGAGAACTTGGACTGTATCCAGGATTTCAACGTAGTGAAAGGCTATCTGAACCTGCAAATCAAGGAGGATTTCTGGTTGCAACTGTTGGAGCAAGAGTCTGATAATGAGGGTTATGGTCGGCTGGGGACTTACGATGAGGCCCCTGTACTGATTGAGTACTCGTCGCCGAATACCAACAAACCGCTGCACCTCGGTCATATCCGCAACAACCTGCTTGGCCATTCCGTGTCGCAAATCCTAAAAGCTTGTGGTCATCCTGTGGTGCAGGTCAACCTGGTCAACGACCGCGGTATCCACATCTGCAAGTCGATGTTGGCGTGGCTGAAATACGGCAATGGCGAGACTCCCGAGAACTCTGGCATGAAGGGAGACCACCTCGTTGGCAAGTACTATGTCGTTTTTGACCAGCATTATAAAGAAGAACAGAAAGAGCTTGTTGAACAAGGGTTTTCGGAAGACGAGGCGAAAGACAAAGCTCCCCTGATTTTGGAGGCTCGTGAGATGCTTCGCAAGTGGGAGGCGGGCGATCCGGAAGTCCGTGAATTGTGGGCAACGATGAACGGATGGGTCTATGCCGGCTTCGACCAGACTTACGAACGTTTGGGCATCCACTTCGACAAGACGTATTATGAGTCCCAGACTTACCTGTTGGGCAAGAGCCTGGTGCAGGAGGGATTGGACAAGGGCGCGTTCTATAAACATGAGGACGGCTCTGTGCGCGTGGATCTCACGGATGAAGGTTTGGACGAAAAGGTATTGTTGCGCAAAGACGGCACTTCTGTCTATATGACGCAGGACCTCGGCACCGCGCAGCTCCGTTATGAGGAGTTCCATCCGCAGAAGATGATCTATGTGGTCGGCAACGAGCAAAACTACCACTTTGACGTGCTCAAGCTGGTGTTATCTAAGAAGTTGGAGAAGCCATTCGGCGAGTTTATCTACCATTTGTCCTACGGGATGGTGGAGCTGCCATCGGGCAAGATGAAATCCCGCGAGGGCACGGTGGTCGATGCCGACGACCTCATGGACGCCATGTACGAGGAGGCCAAGAAAAGCACCGAGGCATTGGGTAAGTTCCAATTTACCCCCGAGGAGGCTGACAAACTCTACGAGATGATTGGGCTAGGGGCACTCAAGTATTTCATCCTCAAGGTCGATCCGAGCAAGAACATGCTCTTCAACCCCGCAGAGTCCATCGACTTCAACGGCAACACAGCGCCGTTCATCCAATACACGCACGCCCGCATCCGTTCGATGCTGCGCAAGGGCGCGGAGAACGGCATCGACCTCTCCGCTAAGTTGCCGCAAATAGCTCTCAATGAGGAGGAAAAGACGTTAATCAACCTGCTGTATCAATATCCCAAGACAGTTTCGGTTGCCGGCGACAACTTCAGTCCCGCGCTCATCGCCAACTACTGTTACGACCTGGCCAAGCAGTTCAACCACTTCTACCAGGACACCCCGATCTTCAAGGAAGAGGATGCCGCAAAACGCCTCCTCCGCCTCAAACTCTCCCGCTGGGTGTCGCTTGTGCTGCGAAGCGGAATGGCGTTGCTGGGAATTGATGTTCCGGAAAAAATGTAGATTATGAACGCAAAATTTGACGAATTACGCGAAAAACACCCCGTATTTACGTATGAGGGGTATCAATATGGCATCGAAAACGGGGACTTGCACCTCGTTTTCCATTTTTCGATAGGGGAGGAGATCCATTTCGCCCCGAAGATGGTGCTGTCAGCTGGGGAGCATACGCCAGACTGGAACACCTTTGACCTCAAGCAGTTGGAGAGCATCATCTTCCATATCGGGATGATCGAGCTGATCAGCTACTGGAAGTGCGCCTGCTGTCCCACCATCCTCATCAAGCCCTATTCGCTGAATGAGGACCAGCAGTGGTGGTGGCGGAAGCTCTATTGGTACGGACTGGGCGAGTTTATGTACAAAAACAGCATTGAAACCGACCACCTGCAGTTCATGAATTTTGTATTCCCTGTTGGAACGAAAGCTTCTTCTTCGCTTTCCTATCCGAAAGCGCAAGACACTGATTCCGTGATTGTTCCCATCGGTGGGGGCAAAGATTCCGTGGTGACGCTGGAGGATCTTCGTCGCACGCGCAAGGTGGTGCCATTCATCATCAACCCGCGCGGCGCGACCCTCGACTGCGCCCGCGTGGCCGGCTTTGACCGCGAGGAGCAAATCCTGATTCTCCATCGCGAAATCGACCGCAAGCTGTTGGAACTCAACGCGAACGGCTACCTCAACGGACATACGCCGTTCTCCGCGATGCTCGCCTTCTACTCGGTGCTGCTGAGCGCGGTTACCGGCATCCGCGACGTGGCTCTTTCGAACGAGTCGAGCGCGAACGAGCCGACCATCCCCGGTACCTACATCAACCACCAGTACTCTAAATCGCTGGAATTCGAGACCGATTTCCGCGACTACGTCCACGATTGGGTGGGCGACAGCAACCACTATTACAGCCACTTGCGTCCGCTCAACGAGCTTCAGATTGCCGAGCGTTTTGCACAGTACCCGCAGTATTTTCCGGTCTTCAAGAGCTGCAACGTCGGCAGCAAGGAGAACATATGGTGCGGTCATTGTCCGAAGTGCCTCTTCGCCTACATCATCCTCTCCCCGTTTATCCCCGATGCTCAGCTACAGGAGATTTTCGGCCACGACCTTCTCGACGACCCGACCTTAGAGCAGACCTTCGACGAGCTTTCCGGTCTCTCCAAGATCAAGCCCTTCGAATGCGTCGGCACCGTGCGTGAGGTCAACGAAGCCCTCCGCCGTATCTGCAACACCCACGGCGACAAGTACTTGCTGAAGCACTACGTCAACGCAACCCTCGCCCAAATGGAGGACGACATGCTGGAGGAGTATTACAATATGGCCCCGTAACAATGTACAATGTAGAATGTACAATGTACAATGATGGTCCGAAAAGCAACAATTATTATAAACATAATACCTTGAGCAGCCTCGAAGAGGCAAAACGCGCGGAGCGCAAATAACCCCACACAAGGCGAAGCCGCAGTGTGGGGCGGTAACGAATAAGCTATGCCAGAACAATCAAAGATAAAAGGATACATCGCCGGAATCATCGCGGCAATAGCATACGGAACGAATCCGTTGGGGGCGTTGTTTTTGTACCAGGAGGGGTTCAATCCGCCGAGCGTGATATTCTACCGGTTTACGTTCGCGGTTATCATATTGGCAATCATTTTGTTAGTGCAGAAAGTGCCGTTCAAGATTACGAAATACGAGTTCAAGGTTTTGCTCTCGTTGGGCGTGCTCTTCGCGGCCTCCGCACTGTCGCTCTACACCTCGTTCAAGCACCTCGATTCCGGGGTCGCCTCCACCATCCTATTCGCCTATCCCGTGATGGTGGCGGTCATTATGGCGGTCTTCTTCAAGGAGCGTGCCACTCCGATGATGATAATCTCTATCGTGTTGAGTGTCATTGGAATACTGCTGCTGTATCAAGGAGATGGTGAAGTGAAAATGTCGCTGTGGGGCGTCATCTTGGTGCTGATTTCGTCACTCACATACGCTGTCTATATCGTCGTGGTGAACCGTACGCACATCTCTATGCCGCCGTTCAAGATGACTTTTTACATCATGGCCTTTGCGGCGGTCATTATTGGGGTTTATTCGTTCTGCGTGCCCGGTAGTCACCTCATGCCCATCCCGAGTTGGACAGCTTTCGGTTGGATTTGTATGGTGGCCATCGTCCCGACCATCATCGCGATGACGATGCTCAACATCGGCATCCAGAACGCCGGTTCCACCCCCACGGCCATTGTCGGCGCCCTCGAACCCGTCACCGCAGTCTGCATCTCCGTCTTCGTCTTCGACGGCCTCTTCACCGCCCGCCTCGCGATTGGTATTGTGTTGATCCTGGCCGCCGTCCTGCTGATCATTAAGAATTAGAGCTTCCAAGAGGGCTGTAAGCCCGACACGTGTCAACCCAGGGTGAGCGATAGCGAGCCCTGGGCTTCCAAAAAGGGCTGAAAGCCCGACCTATGCTAACCCAGGGTGAACGTAGTGAGCCCTGGGATTAAACAAACGAATAATCAGAAAGTCAATATAAACATGAAAAGACTATTCACCATAATCATCGCGCTGATGTCAATCAGCGTCCTCACCGCCCAAAACGTCGATGGCGGCGCGAACGACCTGATGAAGAAGGTCGCCCTGCAGTACCAGAAGTATGCCACGATGCAGTTCCATTACACCCTGAAGACCACCAAGGACGACAAGACGCTGGGCGTGAGCCAGGGCGATTTCTATCTCAAAGGCAACAAGTATAAGACCAATTTCGGCGGACAGCAGTATTTTTGCGACGGGGTGTCGATTTGGAGTTACGATAAAGAGGCCAATGAGGTCTCCATTTACGAGTATGACCCCGACGACGACCAGAACCTGATGAACCCGCAGCTCATCCTCAAAGACTGGAATGCGCAATTCCGCGCCAAGTTTATTCGCGACGAGTTCACGAACAACGTGCAGTACAGCATCGTCGATCTTACCCCCAAGACTGCGCAGTCGTTCTATCGCATCCGTCTCTATATCAATAAGATGACGCTGCAAATTGCCAGGGTGGCCCTGTACGAGAAAGACAATACCATTTATAATTATAGCATTGAGCAGTTTAAACACGACATCTCCTTGGATGACAAACTGTTCGTGTTCGACAAGACCAAATACCCCGGCGTGGAGGTCAACGACATGCGATAATTTTTTTCGGCAACCCCTATCGGGTATGCCGATTTTTCTTACTTTTGCCGCTTGTTTTGAAAATTAAAAATTGAAGGATATATGACATTGATTAAATCCATTTCCGGAATCCGAGGAACCATCGGAGGAACCATTGGCGAGAACCTTACCCCCGTTGATGTGGTGAAGTTTACAACAGCTTTTGCCACTTTTCTGCTTGAGAAGAGGGCTATGGAGCTGACTGCGTCCTCGCAGTCGGATAATAACAATCGGCGGGACGCAGATTGCTCCAGAATGCGTATGGTTGTCGGGCGCGATGCCCGCATCTCCGGCGACATCGTGAACCGTCTGGTATGCAGTACGTTGCAGAGCATGGGCATTGACGTGATCGACCTTGGGCTCTCCACGACTCCGACGACGGAAATGGCTGTCATCCAACAGAAAGCTGATGGTGGCATCATCATTACCGCCAGTCACAACCCGATGCAGTGGAATGCCCTGAAGCTGCTCGACCGTACGGGCGAGTTCGTTTCCGGCGCGGAGGCTAAGCGTATCGTTGAGCTGACTGAATCGGATGAACTGACGTATGCAACTTTCGATAAACTTGGCAGTTATCAGCTGTACGAGAACGCCATCCAAGATCATGTGGATGCTATTCTGAATCTCCCGTTGGTGAATAAGAACGCTATCGCCAAGGCCAACTTCAAGGTGATTCTGGATACGGTGAATTCTACCGGCGCATTGGCCCTTCCGGTGCTGCTCAAAGCACTGGGCGTCAACGATGTGACGATCTTGAACGGCGAGATGAACGGTGTTTTCGCTCACAATCCCGAACCGATTCCCGAGAACCTCGCAGGTATCTGCAACGCCATGAACCGTTCCAACTACGATGTCGGTTTCGTGGTGGATCCCGATGTGGACCGTCTCGCTATTGTCAAGGAGGACGGCACACTCTTCGTGGAGGAGAATACCCTCGTGGCTGTGGCCGACTACGTGTTGCAACACACGCCCGGAAATACGGTTTCCAACCTCTCCTCCTCTCGCGCCCTGAAGGATGTAACCGACAAGTACGGAATGACTTACACGCCTTCCGCGGTGGGCGAAGTCAACGTGGTGGAGATGATGAAGGCGACCAATGCCGTCATCGGCGGCGAAGGTAACGGAGGCGTCATCTATCCCGAACTGCACTACGGACGCGACGCGCTCGTGGGTATTGCGCTCTTCCTGACCTATATGGCTGAGTCCAAGAAGAGTTGCAGCCAAATCCGTGCGCTCTATCCCGACTACTGCATCGTGAAGAAGAAAACCGAATTGGGCAGCTCCGTCAACCTGAAGGATATCTTGGCGAAGATAGCCCAGAAATACGCCAACTATCAGGTGAATACCGTCGATGGTGTGCGTATTGACTTCGACGACAGCTGGGTGCATGTGCGCAGTTCCAATACCGAGCCCATCATGCGCATCTACGCCGAGGCTCTCACCCCGCAAATCGCTGAGAACATCGCGAACAAGCTGATGGCGGACATCCGCGAGTTGATGGCGTGATTAGGCATTAGGCAATAGGATGAAATACTGGTTTCGTTTTTGGGCAATAGGAGTGTTGTTGACCATCGTTTTATGGCCGACAAGTTTAGTGAATGCCCAAAACGAAACGGTTCAGTATGGGAAAGAGAATCTGGAGCGGGATTATTGCGATGGGTATAACATATCCATTATATTGAAGGATGTGCCGGAACAGTATAAGTTATACCTATGGGGTTACTATTTTGGAAACTGGCATGTGGTTGACAGTACGGAAGTGAAAAACGGCAAAGCCACTTTTCGGAAAAACAGTTCGGCAAAAAAGAAAAATGAGATTTCAGAATTGTTTCCTAAAGGATTCTATGATATCTTCGGGGAAACTCTTTTTCCATTTCAAATCATCATAAACCAGCAAAATAGTTTTGAAATTGAGGTGGATATACATAATCCCGATCGGTTTACCAATCATTCTTTTAGAAAATCTGATGAGAATCAGTTGTATAAAACGGTCGAATTCGCTTGGAATGAGCAACAGAATGCATTTGAAGGTGCGAAAGTGGCGGCAGAGTTGACATCCACCATGCCGCAGTCGTTCTTGGGTCAATACTATCGTTTACAGGATGAGATTCTCAAAACGGCCCAGTCGGATGATCCTACTGTCCATTTCGCCTTTTCTGCGGTGCCGAAGGATAATTACCATCGTGTGATATCGCAGGTGGATTTCACGGATGCGCGACTTTGCCACAGTTCCTTCTTGCTTTTCCACTTCATCAAGGAGTATTTGCTATCCAATAATCGCGAATCCGCTGCCGAAATTATCACCGAGGTCGATACCATCCTCACCCGTGCGGCGCGTGGCGGAAGGTACCAGTGCGGGCTGTATGCGCAGTGGCTGTACGGCATCTTCGACATGACCGGCGACCCGTATTATGAGCCGGTGATGCTGCATATTTACGACACCTACGACCGAGGTTGGATTCCCGAGGATCAGGAGCGGCGGATCAAGCGGCAGATGGACCGCATCCGCAAGCTCGCCCCCGGTGCGCAAATTCCCGAACTCACGGCCTTCGATATTAACGGCAAACAGCACTCCACCAACGAGATACAGACGAAATATACCATCCTCTGGTTCTGGGACCCCGACTGCGACCACTGTCAGGAGGAGACCCCGGTTCTGCACGACCTCTACCAAAAGGAGGCCGATAATCTTGACTTCGAGGTCTTTGCCGTGGAGGTCAACGATGACTACGACCGCTGGAAAGCCTTCTCCGAGAAACACGGCCTCAGCGACTGGATCAACCTGAGCACCTCCATGGGCGAAACCAGCGTCGATTACATTGAGTATTTCGACATTGTCACCACACCGGTGATTTTGTTGATTGATAATCAAAAAAATCATGCAATAATTGCACGTCAGGTTACGTTAGATGAGATTATGCGTTTGATGAAATAATTTATGAATTAAGAATTTTGAATTATGAATATGAAAAAAACGTTTATTCTTCTGTTGATGTCCATTTTCATCTTTGGAATATCTGGGATTTTTGCCCAGAACAACGTGCCGAAGAATCTTCAGAAGTCGAAGAACAATCCGGCTAACTACCGCGATAAGGACGGCCACGAGCTGATTTTCAACATCAAGGACTCCAAGGACACGCTGGTCTATATGGTGATTCATTACAACGACAAGCTCATCCTCAAGGATTCCGTGAAACCCGTTTCCAAGGGCAAGTTCGTGTTCAAGGGCACGGATCGCTACGACGACGGCATGTATTCGCTGGTTTCCATGGATAAGAAGCTGTATCTCAACTTCATCCTCGATAATAACCAGCATTTCACGTACAATTTGGACACCACGATGGATGTGAACAACTTCTCGGTGGTGAACTCTCCCGAGAACGCTGAGATGCTGCGTTTCCAGAAGAAGACCGCGCAGGCGTCAAAGGATGCCAGCGATTGGGCCAAGAAACGCAAGGAATTCGAGGATGCCGGCAACACCGACAGCGCGAATGTCTATAAGGAGAAACTGACGAACATCAACAACGAGATGACAGAGTTTATTGACGATCTCATCGCCAAGAATCCGGATTTCCTCTTCTCCAAGATGCAGAAGTCGTACAAGAACATCGACATTCCTGAGTATAAGAAGGAAGACGGCGAGCCGGATTACCAGAAGCAGGCCGCTTACTACCGGCTGCACTACTGGGACAACTTCGACCTTGCCGACCACCGCTTCATCTATATTCCCTCATTCGACCCGAAGATGAAGGATTATTTCCTGAAGCTGCTCTATCACCAGGAGTCCGATACCATCAACAAATACATCGACATTTTCTTGAAAAAGACCGAGAAGGATACGTTTATGTACCATTATTGCTGCGACTGGCTGTCGTACAACTTCGAGACCAGCAAGGTGATTGGTCATGATGCGGTGTTCTACCACATCGCCATGACGAACCAGATGGCCGGCAAGTGCTACTGGCTCGACGAGGACGTGCTGGCCAAGTACCAGAAGCGTACCGCCCGTTTGGCGCCCATCCTCATCGGCAAGATCGCGCCCGAGCTGTTCATCCCCGACACCACGTTGAGCGACGACATGCGTAACTGGCACTCCTCCTATCGGATGAGCAAACCTTACACCATCCTGTGGTTCTACGACCCCGACTGTCCGACTTGTAAGAAGGAATCGAAGAAGCTGCGCGAGGTTTATGATTCTTTGGAGACGATCGGCAAGCGTAATTTCGATGTCTATGCCATCGCCAACGACGCCGACATCGACCGTTGGAAAAAGTACGTGAAAGAGAACAACTACCCGTGGCTGCAGGTCGGCGGCAACAAGGGCAACCTCGACTACCTCGAATATTTTAACATCTACGAGATGGGTAACCCCGCGATGTTCATCATGGACAACAAGGACCATAGTATCATCCTCAACAAGCGTATCGAGATGTCCAACATCCCGCAGTTTTTAGAGGAGTACGAGAAGATTGAGGAGGCGAAACGGAAAGGGGAGTGAGACTTAAGACTTGAGACTTAAGACTTAAGAGTGAGATACTTAAAACACCATAAATAGTCTAAAGTCTAAAGTCTTACGTCTTGTAACGACAAACCAACACGAGTACATTTTAATTGGTTAATTGGATAAACAGTAAATAAACCGACATTAATATGAAAGATATTTTCGAAAGAATAAAAGAGTCATCGGGTGGCCCGATTGGACAATACAGAGAGAAAATTGACGGCTATTTCGCATTCCCGAAGTTGGAAGGCGAATTAGGTCCGCACATGCGTTTCAACGGCAAGGAGGTGCTCTGCTGGAGCCTCAACAACTACCTCGGACTGGCCAACCATCCTGAGGTTCGCAAAGCCGACGCGGAAGGTGCCGCCCGCTGGGGTATGGCCTATCCGATGGGAAGCCGTATGATGACGGGACAGACCGCCCTCCACGAACAACTGGAGCGCGAGCTGGCCGATTTCGAACACAAAGAGGCCGCTTTCGAGTTTAACTTCGGCTATCAAGGCATCATGTCCACCATCGATTCTCTCGTGTGTCGTCGCGATGTCATCGTCTATGACGCGGAGGCCCATGCTTGTCTGCGCGACGGTATCCGCTTGCATCTCGGAAAGAGCTTCAAGTTCCGCCACAACGACATCGAAGATTGTGACCGCATCCTTGGCAACGCCTGCAAGATTGCCGAAGAACAGGGCGGTGGTGTGCTGCTGATTACGGAAGGCGTGTTCGGCATGACCGGCGCACTGGGCATCCTTGACCAGATTGCGGCCCTCAAGAAAAAATATCAATTCCGCATCCTTATTGACGATGCCCACGGTTTCGGCGCGATGGGTCCTCACGGAAGAGGTACCTCCGAGCATTTCGGCGTGATGGACGACATTGACGTCTATATCGGCGCGTATGCGAAGTCTATGGCCACCATCGGCGGCTTCGTGGCTTCCGAAAAGAGCATCATCAACTTCCTGCGCTACAACATGCGTTCGCAAATGTATGCCAAGTCGCTCCCGATGCCCATCGTGGTTGGCTGTCTGAAGCGCCTTGAGATTATCCGCAGCGAGGAAGGCGATCGTCTGAGAGCCCAACTGTGGAAGATCACCCGCGCCCTGCAGAAGGGCTTCCGCGACCTCGGCTATGAGATTGGACCTGCAGAGGCATGTGTCACGCCTGTGCATCTCTATTGCGGTGTCGATCAGGCGGCCAACATCGCCGTTGACCTGCGCGAGAACTACAACATCTTCTGCTCCATCGTTACCTATCCCGTCATCCCTCCCGGAATGCTCATCTTCCGCATCATCCCCACGGCTGCCCACAGCATGGAGGACGTGGAGCGCACCTTAGCTGCCTTCCGCGACATCAAAGAGCGGCTGGCCAAAGGCGAGTACGACAAGCCGATTCCGGATATGGCGTTGATTAAGTAGTTTAAGGTTTAGGGTTTAAGGTTTATAGGCCAAAAGCCAACAGCCAAAAGAACAGCGTATTGCATACGTCAGTAAAACAAAGTTAAAAGTCAAAGTTCATAGTTCAATGTCAAAATACTACCTGAAATGTACCCAATGTGGCGAAGTCATTCCCGACTTTGCCACTTGGTTTTCACAGAACCAGCAGTGCAAGTGCGGATGCAAACGTGCGGATGTCGTCTATAGCGCTGATTATCACCAAATCACCGAGCTGACGAAACCGGAGCACAAGCCCGCGAATTTCTACCACTATTTCGACTTCCTGCCCGTTATGGACAAGAAGAACATCGTCTCTTTTGGAGAGGGCGCCATTCCGATTGAGGAGTGGGACTTCTTGGAGAAGCTGGCGAAGGAGAAATACGGCGTGGATTGCAAGGTGATGGTCTATCGCAACGACCTGAACGGCGGCAGCAACACCTTCAAGGACATCGCCGCTTCGTTGGCCGCATCTCTTTTCAAAGAAAACGGTGTCAAGGAGTTCTGCGTGGCTTCCACCGGCAACACGGCCACCGCTTACGCCCGCTATTTGGCTGAGGCCGGCATCAAGTTCACGGTCTTCATGCCGCACGATGCGTGCGAGGATACGGTGAAGGCCATCCGTTCCTACGGGCAGACCGTGGTCGTGTGCGACGGCACATACGGCGATGCCAAGAAGGAGGCCAACGACTTCCACGAGAAAAATCACGTGCTGATCTCCACCGGCAACATCGATCCCATTCGTGTAGAAGCCAAGAAGACGATGGTTTTCGAGTATTTGCGTCAGCTGGGCAAGATGCCCGACGTCTATATGCAGGCTGTTGCGGGCGGCACGGGTCCTATTGCACTTGACAAGGGCATCCGCGACCTACAGACCACCTTCCCGGAGACCAAGATGCCCCGGATGCTGTTGATACAGCAAGATACCTGCGACCCGATGGTGCAGGGGTGGGAGCGTGCCGTGAAGGCCGGATTCCCGGAGGGTTATGAGAAGAACTATCCCGTTATCCCGAACCCGCAGACCATGGTCTCCATCCTTTCGGCCGGCAACCCGGGTATGTATCCCATTGTGGCGCCCATCGTACGCAAAAGCGGCGGAACGTTCCTGCGTGTGAAGGAGAGCGAGCTGGCGAAATACGGCCGAATAGTGAAGGACGAGCGCGGCATCTACTTCGGGCCCGCTTCCATCGTCTGCTTTGCCGGCTTCTATAAAGCCCTGGAAGAAGGACAGATCCACGATGGCGAGACCGTGCTCCTGAATACCGGCGAGGGCGCCGACAGAGCCACTTGGTTCAAAAAGATGGTGGACGAATTTGGCTGTTAGCTTTTGGCTGCGCAGGTGTGATTGAGATGCCTGCGCAGCCATTTTTTTTGTTATAGTACTGTGACACTCCCCGTCCGCCTGAACGGCCGCCCCGCCGTGTCGGTGTATTTGATCACGTAGTTGTAGATGGTCTGGTACTGGATCTCGCCCCGGTACTCCCCGTTCCACTTGAACCCCTTGTCGGTGCTGTAATAGACCATCTCGCCCCAGCGGTTGAAGATGGCGATTTCGAACAACGAGATGTCGCGGAGGAAGAACTCCGGCAGGGCGAAGTAGTCGTTCACGCCGTCGAAGTCGGACGGGGTGATGGCGTTGGGAAGGATGAGCTCGAACTGGCAGCCCTCCACGCGGTAAGCCGCCGTGGCCGTGCAGCCGCCTTCCGTGGCCGTCACCGAGTAGTAGCCCGAGGCCGTCACCGTGATGGTCGGGGCGGTCTCGCCCGTACTCCACACATAATCAGGCATTTCCGTCACCACCATCAGCTCCGCCGACATATTGTCGCAGAAGTCGCCCGTGAGCGGCACAATCCGCAACGCCGTGTCAATCACTGTCAGCTGGAGGGTGACGATGCTGTCGCAGCCGTGCTCGCTCTGGAGGTTCTGCGTGCGTTGCAGCACCTCCGCGCCCACCGTCTCCAACGGGCTGACCTCGAAGCCGTTGTCACTGTAGCCGTCGCCCTCGCAGACCACATCCTCAATGTCTGTCTCGTACTGCGGCCATACCGTCAGCAACAGGATGACCGCGCTGTCGCAGTGGCCGGTGGCATAGTGCTGCTCGAAAGTGTATTCGCCCGTCTCCGCCGTCTGGTCCGCCGTGATGTCGAAGCCGTTCTCCTGATAGGCCTCGCCCTGGCAGACCTCCGCGGTGAGGGTGTCGCTGGAGTTCGGGGCCACCTCAACGGTCAGCGTGTTGCTATAGACCGTGCCGCAGCTCTGGCTCACCCACGCACGGCGCAGCGTGAACGCATACGCAGCGGGGCTCGGATAGGTGTAGTTCTGCGCGTTGTTCGTGCCCGGCGCGGGAGTCCAGTCGGTGCCGTTGGTCGAAATCTGCCACTGGTACGCGCCGTTGTCGCCGCCCGAGGCCGCCGTGCCCGTGAACGGGGGCACATCCTCGCCGTCGCAGACCACCTTGTCGGCGGAGACGGTGCCGGGGGCCAGCGGCCCGTTCAGCGTGTTGAGCGTCACCGTGGTTGTGGCCGTGCAGCCAAGATGGTCGGTGACCGTAAACGTGTAGGTTTCCGCCGGACGATTGCTTATAGAAGTCGTGGTGGAAACGCTCGTGCCGGATGCGTTCGTCCACGCGTAGGAAAGTGGCGACTGCCCGCCCGTCACCGTGGCCGTGGCCGCGCCGGTGGATTCACCGTGGCAGGTGATGTGCGTGATATTGCCCACCGTGGCGGAGATGTTATCGACCGAGAGATGGTATGTCACCGTGCTGTCGGCCCCGTGCGAGGTGAGCAGCGTGACGGTGTACGTTCCCGCCGCCGTAAACGAGTGCCCATGCCATGTGAAGGGCATATTGGCGGCGCAGACGGTGGTATCGACCTGTGCCGTCACGTTGGGATAGACGGTCAGATGGAGGGTTAGGGTGCTGTCGCAGCCCACGGCGTTGGTGAAATGCTGGTCATAGGTTCCCGTTGCGCTATAATCGACTCCGTTCAGGGTGTAGGGCAGGTCATTCTGCACCACGGAGACATTCAACGTGCTGTCGGACAGCGGTTTGACATTCAGCACCATGGTGATGACGCTGTCCGCGCCGTTGGCGGCGGGAAGAACGGCAGTCAGCGTGTCGGCCTGCGTGAACGTAACCCCGTTCCACGTCAACGGCAGTTCATCGGCGCAGAGGGTGCTGTCGGCCTGCGCCGCGACGTTGTAAAGCACGGAGAGTTCGATGGTCAGGACGCTGTCGCAGCCCGCCGCGTT
>CAJOKR010000014.1 GCA_905235135.1 uncultured Bacteroidales bacterium | reverse complement strand
TGAATTTAAGATATGAACAGGTCGGCCCAGCAGTTTGCCGTGGTCTCGTCCACCAAATCCGCGATGTCCTTGAAGAAGTTGTACTCCAGCACTTTGGAGGCTCTGAGGATGAAGTTGGAATCCAGATGCGCTCGCGACAGCAGTTTGTACATGTTGCTCCTGTCGCAGTTCATCTGTTCGGAGAACCAACGGATAGTCCTCCTTTCAAGGTCCAATTTGTCCTTGATTATCGCGCCGACATGAATGCATTTTTCAGATTCCAACGCTAATTCATCAACGATTTCACACGGTTCTTCGCTCATTTCTTTCAAGTTGTCTTTGCTTGCATTTTACTCCTGCAAAAGTGTAAAAAATTCAAACACCCGTGATAAAAAATTGTCGCTATTTTTACCACTCTTTGTCGTATTTTTAACAACAAAAGTCTGATTTTTTATACTGAAACTTGAAATATAAGAAATCTATCACCGACTGGAAAAAAATTGTATTTTTGCCGCCAGCTTGTTGGGCAGTGGGCAAAAGGCAGTAGGCAACAGGCAACAGGCAATAGGCAAAAGTCAAAAGTCAAAATATGGTAACATTTTGTATCGCATTAGTACTGCTCATTTTAGGGTATCTGTTCTACGGGAAGTTGGTGGAACGAGTTTTCGGGATTGATGAGAACCGGCCGACGCCGGCGCAGACGATGGCCGACGGCGTGGATTACGTGCCGATGAAGCCGTGGAAGCTCTTCCTCATCCAGTTCCTGAACATCGCGGGCGTGGGCCCTATCTGCGGCGCCATCATGGGGGCGCAGTTCGGCACGGCCTCCTACCTCTGGATCGTCTTCGGCTGCATCTTCGGCGGCGCGGTCCACGACTACATGTCGGGCATGATCTCGCTGCGCGACAACGGCTGCTCGCTGCCCGAGACCCACGGCAAGTACCTCGGCAACGGGGTCAAGCAGTTCATGCGCGGCTTCATGGTGCTGCTGATGGTGCTGGTCGGGGTGGTCTTCGTGAACACGCCCGCGCAGCTGCTGCAGTCGCAGTTCACCCCCAACATGAGCGTCTATGTCTGGGTGGTCATCATACTTGCTTACTACCTGATAGCCACATTGTTGCCTATCGATAAGGTCATCGGCCGCATCTATCCGGTTTTCGGTTTCCTGCTGATGGGCATGGCGGTGGCCATCGTGGTCGCCTTCGCCATCTACCATCCTGAAATCCCCGAAATCTGGAGCGGTCTGCAGAACCGTCACCCGCAGGCGGCCGCCAACCCCATCTTCCCGATGATGTTCATCAGCATCGCTTGCGGCGCGGTGTCGGGGTTCCACGCCACGCAATCGACCCTCGTGGCCCGTTGCATGACCAACGAGCGTCAGGGCCGCCATATCTTCTACGGCGCGATGATTGTGGAAGGCATCGTCGCCCTCATCTGGGCTGCGGCTGCGGCCTACTTCTACCATTCCGATCCTGAGCTACAGGCCAAGAGCGGCCCTGCGATGGTGGGCCACATCGCCAACACGTGGTTCCCGGCGGTCATCGCCGTCATCACGGTTCTGGGCGTCATCAGCGCGGCAGTCACCTCGGGCGACACCGCCCTGCGTTCCGCCCGCCTCATCGTGGCCGACTTCATGCATCTCGAACAGAGAAGCATCAGCAAACGACTGTGGATTGCCGTCCCGCTGTTTGCGGTCACCGGCGGACTGCTCATTTTCAGCCTCGCCTCGCCGTCCGGATTCCAAGTGATCTGGCAGTATTTTTCCTGGGCCAACCAGCTGCTTGCCGCGTTCACGCTGTGGGCGGTCACGGTCTATCTGCGCCGCGCCAACACGAAACCGTACTACTGGATGACGCTGGTTCCGGCCCTCTTCATGACAATGGTCACGGTGAGCTTCGTCTTCGTGTCGCCCACGTTCCTCGGCGTGTTCATCCCGCGTGCGTTAGGCTATGTCCTCGCCGCAGTCTGCACCGCAGGCACCGCTGTGCTGTTCTTCCGCAGGGGGCGCGAATAACCGTGGGGATGCACTGTCCGCATCTCTATAATCCGCATCCAAACTCCCACGTCTTACATCTTCACGAACATCGTGCGGCCAATGGTTTCCCCTTTGTGATACAGCACCACGACGTAATTTCCCGCGGATAACCCGTTGAGGTTGATGTCTTGTTGGTCGTTGTTGATTTTCAACGTTTTGACTTTCTGTCCGAGCGAGTCGAAAAGGATTGCTTTGTCGGCCCTGGTGGCATCGGTCCACAGATGGAGGGTGTTGCCTGCGGGGTTGGGATAGACTTTCAGCCGCACGCCGTCGAAAGTGTTTACGGAGACCCCCGCGTCGGCGACGGCGAAGCAGTATTGCCCGGGCTGAAGGTCCAGGGTGGTCAGGGTCGCGCTGTAGGGACTGCCGCTGTGGGAGTAAGGCACGGGGGTCCATGCCGAGTGGCCGTCGGGACGATACATCAGCTTTACGTTGTCGAAGCTGTAGCCCCCGTCAAGGAGATGTTCGTCGGGTTGGTTGCCACCTCTCAGCAGTTTGAATTTCCATACGCCGTCAATCGGTGCGCCGGTGTAGTTTATTGACCAGTAGTGAGTTGTAGAGAATTTGTAGTAGCCTTCGGGCAGCGGGTCAGGGGCAGTCGGGGCAACATAGTGGTGCTCCACGCGTATCAGTGTCGTGTCCTCAATTTGGTTGATACTCGCGCTGCAGTAGGTGTCGGAGAACGTTACATTGCCCGTTGCAGTGACCTTTTTGGTAGCATCGACGGTGGCATCGTTCAGCTTTCCTTGGTAGTCGAGGATGGCAAATGCCGGCGTAAACGGGGAAAGTACCATCAAGTCGGTCGTGTCGCCGCTAACCAGCAGATTTTCAGTGGTGTACATCTCCATATTTTCGGACACTAACGTCACGTCAACAGGGACGTTGGTGCCCAGATGGTTGGTGCCGTAACCTTTTTGGCGAACTTTCACGGAAAAAATCCCGCAGCCGTGCGGGTGGATTTCCTCCACATCAAAGTCCAGGAAGCCGGGCTGGTGTACCCAATCTTCGTAGAAATCCATCAGATTCATGCCCGAAACCTGTGTCAGATAGGTGAAAAACTCGTATGAGTTGATGTTTTGGTAGGCATAGTGCGCCAAAAGTTGTGTCAGACTGCTGAAAAACAGCGAATCGCCCATATAGCTGCGCAGGGTGTGGATGACTTGGCCGCCTTTTTGGTAGGAATGCATCCCGTAGGTGTGCTCTTGCGGCACGTCGTCGAGGGCGTAGAGGCCACCGTCCTGCTTGGCGAGGTTCATCAGCGTGCTGTTGTGCTCGCTTTTGATGTGACTGGCGTATGCATTGTAAGTGTCTGTGTTATAGAGCCATTCCTGTATCATCGATTCGGAGTAGTCGGCGAAGCCCTCATTGATCCACATCTCTTCGGGACGCTCGCAGGTAATGAGGTCGCCGAACCAGTGGTGGAAGAGCTCGTGCATGATGGTGCCCTCGTACGTGAGGCTACCGCTGGCCGCCGCGTTGGGCAGGGCGATGTTGGAGGCGTGCTCCATAGCACCGCCACTCGCGGGCAAGCATACGTAACCGACTCTCGGCCAGCGATATGGACCGAAATTCTCCTCGTACTTGCGCAACACATCTTTGAGGTGGATGAAGGAGGCGGCGACGTTGGGATGGAGCGATGGCGAGGTGTAGATTTCGATGGGGATTACCTTCTCGATGCCGTGGAATGTATCGGCGTAGCAACTGAAATTACTCACCGCGACAGAGGCCAAGTAGGTCGGAATTTGCTCCTCTAACTGCCAGTGCCACAGCTTGGTGCCATCCGAAAGCAGCAGCGAGTCGGTCAGCAGACCGTTGCAGATGCCGCGCTTGTCGCCCTCCGTGCGGATATGGAAGCTGTAGCTCGATTTGTCGGTGAACTCGTCCAAGCAAGGGAACCAGCAGCGACCGTAGGCGTGGGGGACATCGTTCAGCGCGACCCCGTAGTTGTACGCATACTGGCCGTTGAAGTAAAACCCGCCGAAGTAGCTGTCGTGGGCGGGCGTTCCGTGGTAGTGGACACGAACGATGGCTGTGTCGCCGTTCTGCATGGCCGGGATGTTCACGAGCAGAGACTCCCCGACGTGCGAGAAGGTGGTTGCCGCATTGTTGACGAACACGGAGTCAGTGGTCAGCGCCTTCAGGTCGAGTCGGACCTGCGTGAGGTTGTTGACTTTCGCCACCACGGTGAGGTCGGTGTAGCCGTCGATGGTTTGCCCGGTGAAGTCCACGACCGAGAGGTTGAGGTCGTAGTGCGCCACATGCACGGAGTCCGTGCGTTGCTGGGCGTTGGCTGCCGCCAGGGTGATGAGGGCGGCGAGAAGGAGGGTGATTTGTTTCATATCAGATTGATAATCATTTTAATACATGTCAAAGATATGCGGGGCACAAGTCGGGCTCAAAAAACACCGTCAAATGGTTGGCGGTGCCGGGATTGAAGGTGAATATGCCTCGGCATATTGGTGGCAAAAATATGCTTTTTTTCAATACGAAGTTTTGCTTTCTGGAATAGAGTTGTATCGGAGTTCATGGGAGTTACACCGGACTTACACCGGTGTTAGACCGGAGGAAGACAGGTCTTAACAGGTCGCAATACGCGTCTTAAGTGCATTTTACGCTTGTTTTATGTTGTCAGAATCACCCAAGTGCCGTCCTTTCGACCACCATCGCGGGCGAGAATTTCCATGGCTTGTAACTTGTTTAGATCACTTAATATTGTGCGTTGCGACACGCCTGTCTTTTGTGCAATCTTTTGTGAAGTCAGAGTCTCGTCATCTGCAATCATGAATAGTATTTTCTCTTGACGTTCAGATACTTGCGTCCGATTTTCTTTTATGAAGTCTTTTATGAAATCTTTTATGAAGTCTCAACGCGGTCGTTCTCCACCGCCTTCCCGCCGAGCAGTTCTTCTATGTTGATTGGTAGTTTCATGAGCATTCAATGTTTGATGTCTTTCATTCTGTTCGATTTCTTGCTACTATAGATTTTGAATCGGCAAAAGTACGACATTTTTCCGAAACATGGAATGGTTTGATATATCTCTAAAGTTGCATGATTGTAAAAGTGCATGCGCACATCGCCGGTGCCACCAAATCTGTTCTTTTCCACCATGATTTCAGTCATGTTTTCAGAGGGAATGAGATGGACTCACTCATCGGACTGTCCACAAACCTCGATGACGAGACCGTGACACTCTAAACCAAAATCGCATTTTCGGTTGTTTGATCAGTTTATTAAAGCAGTTGCATTATGTGACAGCTTTTTTTGTAGTTTTGCCGATAGTATTAGTGATAAAACAGTCAGCAATGTTTAATTGGTTTTTGCAAGAACAAGAAGAGAAAAAACATTTGGAAGAAGTCAAGAAACGCATACTTGATGAAGAAAACAATAAACTTCCCATGACAATTCAAGAGCTGGAGGGTGTGGAAGATATTACTATTGATGACCTTTCTTTTTCGGATGGCCCTGGCTGTTCCTATACTGCATATCTTCATACCACATGGGAAGTATATGTACTGCGTGGAAGCGAATTCTTTGAGTTTGGACAGCCTCGCCCGGCCAACAATCTCGAACTTGTCAAGAGACGGATTTATGTTCGTGTGCATATTTTTGAGATTGGTATTTCATTAGAATGGGAAACAGGATGGCTTGATGCCTACAAAGAACACATGAAAGTAATCGAAGTATTTGATTAGGACGTTGATGTCTATGTTTTTTTTTATGCTTGATGCAAAAAAAGATACTTTGAGTGAAGAAGAAGAACAATTGGACCAAGTTTTTAAGATTTACAGGTATCATTACAAAGCATATACCCAATTTCTCAAAGAACAGAATATAAAAACACATTGGATGGATGGTATTAAATTTATTCCATACGAACAAGCGGATATAGATATTATTTTAGGGATTTCTGATAACGAGTGGGAAAACATGGATAAACAACAAAAGTAGGTCAAAATATATTTGAACAAGGAATGATGTCTGAAAATGACTACCAAAACGAGTGCAGGAAGATAGAAGAATTATATTCTTAACATTTCCCTGTTATCGTTTCTCCTTTCGGATTCATTCCGTGTCTCCTATAATTCTCAACTGCCACCTCCTTGCTCGCATTCGCATAGCAATACTCGCACAAATGTGGGCAGGTGCTGTGCTCTCCAATGTCTTTGCTTAGGATGCAGCCGCAGAACTGGCGCTGGCCTTTGTCGCGGTTGTCCTTCTTCTTGATGGCGTATTGCGTTTCGCCCAACATAAGGGCGTTGGCGGGGATTGGCACCGTGCCAAACAATGAGTTTTCAACGGTCTTGATTTCCACACCGAGGAAGTCCATCAGCGCCCTGTCGTGGTGCGCGAAACGAATCATCAGGTCATCGTCCGCGCAGCGGTTGTGCTGGATGCCGTATCAACAACACTTCAATTCTATTTACCAAATTTTGGATTTGTCATATACGTTTGACCTGAAGAGTGTTCTGGCTTAGTTCGCAAAAGAATTCCGTCAGCAACCATATTGGTGATGAATCTGTTCCGTGTATGCGACTCTGATTTTTTCAACAGTTTGGCCAGTTCCTCAACAGAATGTTCCACATAACAAGCTTCAACAATGCACTCCCGTAATTGTTGCTCTGTCATTCTTTCTCTCACTTTCTTTTTCACTCTTCTATCTATAATACGCTTATTGACAATTAAATAATCTTTAGAAGTTGTATCATTGGTTGCACCATTAGTTGCATCATTAGTTCCAAATATTAGTTCCAATATTACAGCCAGGGTATGAAATTGCGGACGGCATACCCCTTTTTCTCCGAAAACTCCTCTTTTGAATTTAACAATTGGCAATTTGAAAAATATTTTACAACCGCCTGTTTGCCAGGGCTTGCGAAAATCGCACAAAACCCTTGACAAACGGGCGATTTTGTTGTATATTTGCCAGCGAAAAATATTATGTTATAATCATCAAAAACAAGTACAAATGACAGACATCATTCAAGTTGAAAAAAAGATGGCCACCCTGAAAACTGAAACCAAAGGAATTGTTGACACGCACATTCTTGGAACGGTCAGCGAGCATCTATACAACGGTGTGACCGCTATTATCGACAAAGCCAAGTCACAGGTCGCTATTTATGTCAATGCTCATGCCAGTATGATGTTCTGGAGTGTGGGCAAGTACATCATCAACGATATGGATTACCGAACCTATTCAGCATACGGCAAGAAGATTCTTGCGACACTGTCGCAAAGATTGACCTCCCGTTATGGTAAAGGTTACACTTATTCCGCCCTTACAAGAATGATGAAAGTGGCGCGTGTTTACAGCGAACGTGAAATGTTTGCGATGCTGTCGCAAACATTGTCGTGGAGCCACTTCCTGGAACTCATCACCATAAAGGACCCCACCAAGCGACTATTCTACCAACAAATGGGCATAGCCGAGCATTGGAGCGTCCAGCAATTGAGAGACAAACAGAACGAAATGACCTACGAACGCTCTTTGATAGCCGCAAAGCCCGATGAAGAGATAGTGAAAGCACTTGAGAACATCTCTCCCCTGCATGCTGAACCCGATGTGGTGCTGAAAAACTCCTACGTGCTTGACTTTTTAGGACTTGAGAGTTTTTACTCCGAGAAAAGCCTTGAAGATGCTATTGCATTGCAGTTAGAGCAATTCATACTGGAGCTCGGACAAGGGTTTGCTTTCCTCGAAAGGCAGAAACGTTTTACCATCGACGGAACAGACTACAAGCTTGATCTTCTATTTTATCATTTCAAAATAAGATGTCTTGTTGCCATAGACTGTAAGCTGGGAAAGTTCAAACCTCAGGATAAGGGACAAATGGAGTTGTATCTGAAATACTTGCAGAAGCATGATATGCAACCAGGTGACAACCCACCGATAGGTTTGCTGCTTTGCGGGGAGGGAAATACAGAACACATTGAGTTGCTCATGCTTGACGAGGATCGCATCAAGGTCGCGCAATATCTGACCTTTTTGCCAGACAAACAGTGGTTCCTCGACAAGCTGAACCGATCCATAATGATTGCGAAGGAGTATGGCGAGCGAAAAGATTCTTTTTAGAAATCGTTCCGCTTGTATGTGTAATCGACCCCTACTAATTTTTCAACTTCAAGGCACTCGTACAGAAGCCATCAACCGCAAGCTTAGGGAGGTTGAAGTGTTTTTGGAGAGGATACCTGTTGACGGCTGGAAACCAGCAATTTACAGCCTTTATCCTCCGAAATGGCGGATAATGAGTGAAATAGGAACGGAAAACGGGGAAAACAGGGGCTGAAAGCCATTAAAAATTGTTAAAAATGCATTTACCCCTTGACAAAGGGCGTTTTTTTGTGTATATTTGCAAAGTTTTTGGCGTATTCGTCATACTCGCCGCTTGAATTCCGTCCGGTATGCCGCATACCCAAAATTGAAATCTGCCCGTGTGGGGATTTCGGCGTTCTTTGACATATTGGCCGTAGTGCATATACGTTTAAGGTTAAGGGTTGACAAGGCGGAAACGCCGCTTGATATCAGCCATCCCTTGTGCATAGTCCTTGTCAGCACCCATCAGTTTAGTGGGCGTTTGTCAGGGTCTTATAGTGTTCGGCCTTGATCTTCAGGTCGATAAGGGCGTCGGTGCGCTGGTTCTGGGCTTGGAGGAGGAGCGTTTGGGCTTCGAGAAGATCGGAGACGGGGACGAGACCGGCGTTGTAGTCGGCTTTGACGTCCCGGAGGTTGGCTTCCGCGTCTTGCAGAGCCAATTCCGACAGCTGGTATTGGTTGTAGGCGTCATCGACGTTGTTCCATGCCTGCATGGTTTCCAGATTCATCTTTTGGATGAGGTCGGTGCGTTCGTTTTCCGCTTTCTGAATCAGAATGTCCTGTTGCTTCAGCTTGTGCGAGGCTTCCCACCAACCCGTCAGCGGCACCTGTAACGTGGCGAATGCTAATGCGTTGGCGGTGAAATGGTCGAAGATGAGGTTGCCGTAGGAGGCTGTTCCCCCGACGGTCAAATGCGGGAGGGTCTCCCCTAAGGCCATCTTTTTCTTCAACTCTTCGGCGTTGACCTGCAGATCCAGTAATTGCGTTTCCTTGCGACCTCGTACGGCGGAATATGGATCGGCCCACTGTGCCTGCCATGCTGAAATCTCCCCGATGGTGTCCGTGAGGGTCAGGCTGTTTTGATGCTCCAGGCCAATCAACTGGCAGAGCGCATCGCTGGCCAGCGAGATGCCGTTTCGGACCTTTTCGATATTGGCATGGATTTCGTACCATTTGAGCTTCACCTTCAGCGGATCATTCTTGGATACCAACCCAGCTTCGGATGCTGTGGTGACATCGCGTTCCAGCGTGTCCAAGAAGGTCTTTGCCTGCTGCAAGGTTTTCATCTTTTCTTCCAAGGAGATAATCAGCCAGTAGTATTCCTCCACCTGCTGAAGTACTTGATCTTCGGTAAGTTGTGCTTTCAGTTCGGCGGCCTCGATGCCCACCTTCGCAAGTTTGTTGCCGTTCACAATCTGTCCGCCCATATAGACCGGCTGCACAAGCATCGCGCCCGCCATCACCCCGTTCTCGCAAAGTGTTATCCGATCGGGGAGCCCCATCGCCGCACCGTACTCGTAGTAGAGGTTGTGCAGAAACTGCCGGGCCGAGGCGTTCTCGATGTCGTCGATGCCGTACTCGAACAGCGGTTTCGCCGCGTAATAGCCGCCCGCAATAGCACTCACATTGGGGAAATATTTCGTAAATGCCTGCTTCTTGACCTCCTGCGCCGCCGCCACATCCAACGCCGCGTTTTTCAACGTCAGATTGTTCTGCAACGCCAACGCCTTGCAGCTGTCGAGCGTGAGGGTCTGCGCGGAGAGTGCCAGTCCCGCTGCCGTGAGTAGTATCGCTATGAAGGTTCGTATCTTATACATATTCGTTGTTCATATTCACCGGCCCCACACTGCGGCTTACGCCTTGTGTGGGGTTATTTGCACTCCGTGCGCCCCACATTGCGCTTCGCTTATGTGGGGTTATTTGCACTCCGTGCGCCCCACATTGCGCTTCGCTTATGTGGGCCGTGCGCCCCACATTGCGCTTCGCTTATGTGGGGTTATTTGCACTCCGTGCGCCCCACATTGCGCTTCGCTTATGTGGGGTTATTTGCACTCCGTGCGTTTTGCCCCTCCGGGGCTGCTTAAGGAATATTTATTCATAATTATTTTACATTCTACATTCTTCATTCTACATTCTTCATTCTACATTATTTAAAGATTTGCCAGTATGCCACTGGCAGCACCGTAACCACTAACGGCAACGAGAAAATCGTGCCGAAGCATATCACCACGCCCATGGGCATCCAAAGGTTGGTGTGGGCGATAATCATGGGCATCACGCCCAATGCGGTGGTGGCGGAGGTGAGGAAGATGGGGCGCATACGGCGTCGACCGGCCTCAAAGGCGGCCTCGCGGGCACTCTTGCGCTTGTTGCGGCGCAGGTCCTCGGCATACTCGAACATGATGATGGCGTTGCGTACGATGATGCCGATCAGGCTGACCACGCCCAAAACCGCTGTGATGCTGAAGTCGAGGCCAAAGAGCCAAAGCCCGAGGCACGCGCCGAAAACGCAAATCAGGCTGGCCGAAAGGGTTAGGAAGACGATGTCCAATCGCCCGAAATGGTAGAGCAGGAAGACGAAGAGTACCAGCACGGCGGCTAAGAAGCTGAGCGCGATTTCTGGGATCACCATCCCGTTGATGCCAGTCAGACCGCCGTAAGTAACTTCCACATTGTCAGGAATATTTGGCTTTAGCTCCTCGTTGACGTAACGGTCAATTTTCTTCATCACATCGGGCTGGCTGTAGCCGAAGTTGAGGTCCGCGCCCACGGTGACGGTGCGGATGCTGTTTCGCCGGTTGATGACCGCATCGTGCCATTCGGGGCTCACATCGGCGACCTGCCGAAGCGGTACCCACGTGCCGGGCACGGAGGTCGGAATCAGGAAGTCCTCCAACCCTTGGTAGTTGAGGGTGTCGCCGCCCTGCCGCGTGTAGAGTGTCACCGGCACCTTGTAGTCGCCCTCCCAGACGTTGGTGAGGTTTTGCCCGCCGAGCGCGGAGGAGAGGTACAACGACAACATGCTCTGTGTAACTCCCAGGCGCGTGGCTTCATCGCCCTTCAGCGTGACCCCGATGTTCTGTGAGGTTTCGTCCATGTTGGAGTGCACCCATGTGAGCTCCGGCAGCGTGTGCAAGAAGAGCTTCAACGAGTCGGCGGCGGATTTCATTGCATCGAAATCATCACCGGAAAAACGTACCTCCACGGGGTTGCTTACCGCTTGATAGTCAATCTGTTTGAAGCGAACGTAGGCGTTCGGGAAATGGTACTCGTACTTCGGACCGTACTCCCGGATGAGCTTCAGCGTGTTTTTCTCGGAGGTGGTGTTGACGATGAACTGGGCGTAGTTTTTGTGGGCCATCTGCGGGGCGTAAGTGGCGTGGAAACGCGGCGAGGAGCAGCCGATGAAGGAGGTGACAGAGGTCACCCTCGGATCGGCACGCAACACGTGTTCCATGCTGTCGGCGATGGCCTCGGTCTGCGCCAGCGTGCTTCCGTCTGCGAGATGCATTTCCACGGCAAAACAGTTGCGGTCGGCCTTCGGCAGCATCTGGATTTGCAGGCGGGTGAAGAGGAATCCGCCGAGGGAGATGGCCCCGATGGCCAGCATAATGACGATGGCGGGGTGCCGGAAGCAGTGGGTCAGCACCTGGTCGTACTGCTCTTGCAGGAACACGAAGAAGCGGTTTTGGGCCGCCTCAAAGCGGTTCGGCGCGATGCCGTCTTTGTTTCGTTTGATGAAAACCGTTGACAAATAAGGGATTACCCATACGGCATAGAAGATGGAGCAAACCAGCGCGAAGGCCACGGTCCACGGGAACAGCTGCACGAAGTCGCCCAACGGACCGGTGATGATGTGGGTCATCGGGAAGAACATGCCCGAAATGGCTAATGTGGCCAACGACATCGGAACGAACAGCGCTTTTGTGCTGTTAAACGCTGAGTACCAGCGCGAATAGCCGTTACGAAGCATGTCGGTGTAGCCGTCGATGACGATGACCGAGTCATCCACGATCATACCCAGCACCACGATGAGCGCGGCTAAGGTGACGGTGTTGAGCTCGATGCCGCAGAGATACATCAGGCCCATGGTGACGGCGGTGCAGACGGGCACGCTGGAACCCGAGACCAGCGCGGTGCGCAGCGGGAAGAGCAGCAGCATCACCGCGATGACCACGAGGATGGAGAAGAGCAGGTCGCGCAGGAACGACATCACCGATTTGTTGACCACGTAGGGTTGGTTGGTGATTTTGTGCATATCGACGTCCGGAGGCAGCGTTTTCTTACAAGCTTCGATTTCCTTCTCAACTTTTTTCCCGAACGCCACGATGTTGTTGCCAGGAGCCATCTCCATGGAAATCAGCACGGTAGAGGTGCCGTTGAATTTGATGTAGTTCTTGGGCTCGGCATAGCGACGCTGGATTGTGGCGATGTCGCGAAGACGCACGTGATGTCCCATCGGGTCGGTGAAGACAATCTGCTCACCAATCTCATATTCAGACTGATACGGTATGGAAATATGGACTTGCGCCTCGCCAGCCTCGTTCTCCACGCTACCGCCCACAGTGCGGATGCCCTGCGTGGCCAATTCCACCAAAAGCGCCCGCTGGCTGATGCCGTAAGCCGCTAATTTTTCCTGATCCACTAATACGGCGATTTCCTCGTTCTGCTGCCCGAGAATCTTGATGTTGCCCATTTCGGGAATTGAGCGCAGTCGGTCGCAGAGACGCTCGGCGTAGCCTTCCAGCTCGCGCGGGGTTCGTTCGGGCGATTCCACGGTCAGCAGCATGGAGGAGGTGTTTCCGAAATCATCCACCACCACAATCTCCAAAACGCCCGCCGGCAAAGAGGTTTTCTTGAATAGCTGCAGCCCGTGCCGGATTTTCGACCACGCGCCGTCCTTGTCGCTCACCGACACGCGCAGCTCGGCATACACATACACGATGCCGTTTTCCGTCACCGAGTAGGTTTTCTCCTTGTCGATTTCGGCGTAGGTGAACAAAAACCGCTCCAACGGCTTGGTCACCTGCTCCTCGACCTCTTGGGCCGTCGCGCCGGGATAGACCGCCGCCACAACGCCCTGCCGGATGGTGAACTGCGGAAACTCGTCCTTGTTCAGCCTCGTCAGCGCGAAAATTCCGAACGCAACCAAGCACGCCACAATGAAGAAGATGATCTTGTGGCTGCGCATGGCGGAGAGGATGTGGTGACGTTGTGACATTTACGTTGATGCTTGTTCTTCGTTTATGACCAGCCCCACACTGCGGCTTCGCCTTGTGTGGGGTTAATTGCGCTTCGCGCGTTTTGCCTCTTCGAGGCTGCTTAAGGAGTTTATATTTATTCTACATTCTGCATTCTGCATGCTGCATTAGTATAGAGTTTATCCATGCCGGCGGTGATGACCGTGTCGCCGGGATGCAACCCAGAGGAGATGAGGACGCCGTTGGCCATGAAGGCGGAGGAGGTGACGAGGCGGTGTTTAGCGCGGCCATTCTCCATCACCCAGACGGAGAGGCCTTCGGGACGGGTTTGGACGCATTTGGCGGGGATGACAAATCCTTGGTCGTCAGGCTGTTCGAGCTGCACTTTGCAAACCATGCCGGGCAGCAGGGAGCGGTCGGGGTTGGGAAAGGCGATTTTCACCTCGTAGCTGTGCGACACGCGGGAAGCGTTGACGCTGCGGTCGGTGATGCGGCCGGTGAGAATGCGGTTGTTGAGCGCAGCCACGCTGACGGAGGCTTTGTCGCCGATGTTCACGGTGTTGATTTCGCTCTCGGGGACGGAGAAGGTGACGGAGACGCTGCCCATGTCGAGGATGGTGACGGCAGGTTCGCCCGGCAGCAACGATGCGCCCGCTTTGGCATTGCAGGTACCTACTACGCCCGCGACAGGAGCCCGTAACGTGCAGTCTTCCAACTGTTTCTTGGCAATCTGCTCCATAGAGCGAGCTCTCTCCAAGTTGGTCTCCATCTCCACCCATTTAACTTCCGCCAGACTGCCCTGGTCATACACCTTCTTCAGCCGTTTGTAGGCATCTTCCGCCTGCTCTAACGAGGCTTTGGCAGAGTTGTAGGCATTCTCTGCGGTGCTGCTGTTGACGGTGGCGAGGATTTGTCCCGCACGCACGCGGTCGCCCTCGTGTACATACACACGCTCTACGCGCCCGCCCATTGGGAAACTCGCCGACACTGACAGGCTCTCCTCAACTTCGCCAACGTAGGTGCGTGTCATGCCGCCGGCCACAGTATCGACCACCATCACCTGCACGGGAATGGCAGTGCGTTCCTGCGGGGGAGCCGTCTTCTTGCACGCTGTCACCGCGAGGATCAGCGTTGCAGCCGTTAGGATTGTCACACAACGTTTCATACGCTAATTCTTTTCTGCGAGGATGGTCATTTCGGCACCGTACAGTCTGGCGCCCGGATTTCCACTTTGGCCACCTTGCCATTCCTCTTTGATTACTAGGATGTCACCGTTCCGTTTGCCGTTTCCAGTGGCGGTTACGTGATAGACGATGGTGGGGTCCTCTTCGTCGATGATGTCAATGTCGGGGAAACTACTGGTGGAGAGGATGTTGGTGGCGAATTCGTGCCGGTCGATGAGCAGGTCGTCGCCGTCCAGCTTGGCCCCCATCGTAAAGCATCCGCCGTTCATCTCGTTCATGGTGATGATATATCGGTTCTTTTCCGATTTGTCGCGCAGGATGTTCATCTGCCCGTCGCGGTGGAGGAGCCGGTAGGTCACCTCGCCGTCGGCATCGGTCAGCTTAATCTCGCCGGAGAGCTTGTAGCTGTAGTCTCCGGTAATGGAATGGCTGCCTCGGTCGCAGGCGACGAGCAACGTGGCAGCAAGAATCAGGAGCCCCCACACTGCGGTTGTCATCTTGTGTGTCAGGCCCCACACTGCATTACGCTTGAGTGGGGTTAATTGCACTTCGCGCGCCCCACACTGCGGCTTCGCCTTGTGTGGTGAGCCCCACACTGCGCTTTGCTTGTGTGGGGTTATTAGCACTTCGTGCGTTTTGTCCCTCCGGGACTGCTTAAGGAAGATGTCTTTCATAATAAGTGGTCTTGTCGTCAGATTACTGTTTAATTGGGGAACAGGGCGAGAATCGTGTCCCTACAGGCGGGCGCGCGTTTCCGCATCCAACGCCACGTACTCCTCGATGGTTTTCGGCTTGACGGTCGGGGCGGTGGCGAGGGCGTGCTCGATGATGCGGGGGATGTCGGTGAACTTGATCTCCTCCTGCATGAACCGCTTGACCGCGACTTCGTTGGCAGCGTTCATCACGCAGGGCATACCGCCGCCGGTAGCGGAGGCTTTGTAGGCCATGTCCAAACACGGGAACACCTCTTTGTTAGGTTTCTCGAATGTGAGATTGCTGTACTTGGTGAAGTCGAGACGCTCGTAGGGCAGGGACAGTCGGATGGGGTAGGAGAGAGCGTACTGGATGGGCAACCGCATGTCGGGAACGCCGAGCTGCGCCTTCACGGAACCGTCCTCGTACTGAACCATGGAATGGATGACCGACTGCGGGTGTACCAGCACGTCGATTTTCTCCAACGGCATGTTAAACAGCCACTTGGCCTCGATTACCTCCAAGCCCTTGTTCATCAGGCTCGCGCTGTCGATGGTCACTTTCGGACCCATGCTCCAGTTGGGGTGCTTCAGGGCACTTTGCAGGGTGACGGTCTCCAACTGCTCCTTGGTGTAGCCTCGGAAAGCGCCACCGGATGCGGTGATAATCAGCTTCTCGACGGGGTTGTACTGCTCGCCCGCGAGGCACTGGAAAATGGCCGAATGCTCCGAATCAACGGGCAGTACTGGCGCGTTGTGCTCCTTGGCGGTGCGCATGATGAGCTCGCCGGCGACCACGAGGGTCTCCTTGTTGGCGATGGCTAAGGGCGTGCCGCAGGCCACTGTGCGATAAGCCGGGCGCAATCCCGCGATGCCCACGATGCACGATAGCACCATATCGACGCAGTCCATCTCACAGACGTCGCACAGGGATTCTTCACCGCAGAAGACCTTTATGTCTTCGTCGGCAAGCGCCTCTTTCACGATCTTATACGCGGCCTCTTGTACCACCACCACGATGTTGGGATGGTATAGTTTCGCCTGCCGGATTAACAGTTCCGCGCTGGAGTTGGCGGCGATGACCTCTAATTGTAGCACGTCGGGGTGCAGCGCAATGACCTCCAACGCCTGCGTGCCCATCGACCCCGTGGAGCCGAGGACGGCGATGCGGCGGGGGTGGGGTTCGTTGTTGTTTGTTCTATTCATGATGGTTCTATAATGTCCTAGGGCTCGACTCCGTCTCACCCTAGGCTAACATACGTCGGGCTTTCAGCCCTTTTGGAAAAGTCTTAAGTCCTAAGTCTCAAGTCTATTATAGCGTTTCGACGACTTTGCAGATGTCCGCAAACACGTGCTCGATGTCTTGCATACCGTTGATTTCCACCAGTTTGCCCTGGTTACGGTAGTAGTCCACGAGGGGCATGGTCTGGGCGAAGAAGTTCTCCACGCGGGCCTTGACGGTGGCGGGGGTGTCATCGGCGCGCTGTTCGATTTCGGCGCGTTTGAGAATACGGCGCTGAACCTCTTCCATTTCCACCTTCAGGTAGATGACCTTGGTGATGTCAAGGTTGGTGAAGAAAGTCGGGTCGTCGAGCATCTCGGCTTGCTTAATGGTGCGCGGCACGCCGTCGAAGATGAAGCCCTTGCTGTCGGCGTGTTTCTCGATGTGGTTGCGGAGCATCCCGAGGGTGATGTCGTCGGGACAGAGGTCGCCGCGATTGATGATCTCCTGCGCCTTGAGCCCCAGCGGGGTCTTGTGGGAGATTTCGTAACGGAACAGGTCGCCGGTGGAGACGTGTTCGAGGTTGAATTTTTCGGCCATCTGCTTGGCCTGGGTGCCTTTGCCGCTGCCGGGGGCACCGAACATGACGATGTTGATCATATTGTAGGTTTTTTGTTGTTTCTTGATGGCCCAGGACTCACTGCGTTCACCCTGGGTTGGCACGTGTCGGGCTTGCAGCCCTCTTGGAATAGGGATTAATCATTAACCACTTGGTAGATGTCGGGAAGGTTGCGGCCGTAGCCGTCGTAGTCGAGGCCGCGGCCGACGACGAACTTGTTGGGGATGTTGAGACCGACGTAATGGACGGGCAGGTTGCCCTTGTAGGCGTCGGGTTTCATCGTCATAGTGGCGATGCGCACGTCCTTCGCGCCGGCATCCATAAGCATCTGATTCAGGTGGACGTAAGTGTTGCCCGTGTCGACGATGTCCTCCAAGATGAGGATGCGCTTGCCGCGCACATCCTCGTTGAGGCCGATGAGGCTGTTGATGTTGCCGGTCGATTCGGTGCCACTGTAGGAGGAAATCTTCACGCAGGAGATGCGACAGGGAAAGTCCAGATGTTTCAGTAAATCGACGGCGAAGACGATGGCCCCGTTCAGCGTGATCAGCATAATCGGGTCGTCGTAGCGGTATTCCAGGGTGATTTCCGCCGCCACCTTCGCGATGGCCTCGTCAATTACCTCCGAGGGGATGTATTTGACGAATGTTTTGTCCAGAAGGGTTACAGTTTCGCTCATATCCTTGAAAATTTGGCGGCGCAAAGATACGATTTTTTAGGGAACTATTCCCGGTACCACTTCACTTTCTGTGACGCGTACATCAGCACCGCGAGAATCACGAAGATGCCAAGGCTGCCGAACAACAGGGCGTAGGTTTCCATCTGTAGCAGTATATATAGGAAGATGTAGAGCGCGAGCAACAGGACACCCACCATCAGCGCGGTCTTGCGGATCTTCAGGATGCCCGCCAAATAGCCCGTGATCAGCGTGACTGTCATTAGCATGGCGATGACGTAGGACCAGAAGAACGGGATGTGTTCGCAGAAGGAGAGCAGCAGGGCGTAGAAGACCAACAGCGCGGTCCCGATGAGCAGGTACTGCACGGGATGGATCGGCGTGGCGGTACTCCACGAAAAAGACCGTGGCGAAGGTGAGGAAGATGAAGAGGTAGGCGTATTTGACGGTGCGCGTGGTCTGCTGGTACTGTAGCACCGGCACCTTCATCATCACCCCGAACTCGTTGTCGTGCATGCTCACGCTGTGAGAAACCTCGTTGCCGTACTCGCACCAGCGGGTCACCGACTGCCCGAAATCTCGGTTGAGGGCAAGTACCTTCCACGTGGCCGTAAAGCCGCTGTCTGCCACCGTTCGCTCGTCTGGTAGGAAGTTGCCTTGGAAGCTCGGCGTGGCGCAGTTGGAGGTCAGCTCCACGGAGGTGCTGTTGCCCACCGGCAGGAACATCAGCGACTCCGACCCTTTCAAGGGTAGCCGCACCGAATAGGAGGCCGATGCCGAATCCTGAAGTTCCTCCACGGGGATGCGGCAGCAGAGCACCGAGCCCAACTCCTCATCCTTGTCGGACCGCATCGGATAGTCTTTCCCGTTCAGCCGCAGCACGACGTTCTCCGACAGCCCTCGGAAGTCGCTCAACGAAAGCAGCACCTCCGCCTTCGAAAGGTCATAGATGGAGTCCACATAATCCGAGAGGTTCGGCATCTGCAGACTGCCGTCGAGCGTTAGGTCTGCCGTATAGACGGTCACGTCGAAGTTGCCACGGTGCCGGTTTTCGGTCCGCACGTCGCCTTTCACCCGCAGTTCTTCGGGCAGGAGATAGACCTGTTTGAAGTTCTTTTTGCCTGGGATGCGCACCACCGGGCCGATCACCCGTTGCGAGGCACTCCACATCTGCTCCACCTCCTCTTCGGCCTCTCGCGAGGTTGCGTTGCGTTCGCTCACCATGTGCAGGATGAGCTGCTGCGGGATCAGCAGGATTACGCTCAATAATCCTATCAGGATGAGTTTCAGCAGCATACGGTCGCTGCGTTTCATTTTCGGTCTGTCATGCGTGGCAGGTTTCTTTTGTTCTGCTTGCGGTGTCGTCACCGCGTTTGTCGTTTCTGTTGTCATTTTTTTTTTTTGGATTATATGTGAAAAAAGTACTTTGAAATACAAAGTGAATAAGCAAAAAAAATTAGCTGCGGCAATCCTTGAGGAAGCGCTCGAGGGCGTCGATATGGGCGGCGAAGGCAGCGCGGCCGGCATCGGTGATGAGGTAGGTGGTGTTGGGCTTGCGGCCGATGAACTTCTTCTCGCTGCGGATGTAGCCAGCCTCCTCTAAGCTGCGCGTATGGCTTGCCAGGTTGCCGTCGGTGAGGTCGAGCAGCGACTTCAGTGCGGCGAAGTCGGCGGAGCCATTGGCGGCCAGCACCGACATGATGCCCAACCGCACCTTGTTCTCGAAAACCTTGTTCAGTCCTTCAAGGATGGCCATGACTATGCGTTTTTACGGTCGAACATAAGGACATAGATGATTCCGAAAAGAATGTGCGCCACGCTGAAGCCGAGGAACCAGAAGAGGAGCGCGTGCGACATCGTGAAGCAGTCGATGATGCCGATGAGGAGTTCGGTGTAGCCGAGCCAACGGAGGATAGGGTAGGTGTAGTGGCTGCAGTTGATGAGCGCGAGGCCGTAGAACATCAGCATGATGGACGAGGTGAGGCCGTAGTGTTGCTGCATCACCATTGCCATGCTGAAGAGGCCGCCGGCGATGAGCGGGATGAAGAAGTCGAGGAGCATCTGCCGCATCCGTTTGTCAAAGGCGAAAGGGAGGTTGTGACGTTTCGATTTCACGATGGCGAAGACGAAGACGATGATCAGACACACGGTGAAGAGGATGAGCGCGATGAGCGCCGCGATCCGGATCTTCAAGGGGGTGTTCAGTGTGGAATATCGCTGGAGATTGTCGAAAAAGGGCACGTCCGCAACGCCGATGACGGCTGCCGCCATGAGCGATGCGATCCCTGCCAAAAGTCCTATCACGATGATAGACCATCCGCTAATCGCCTGGAAACGAGATGATTTACTCATCATTTCGCGGATGTCGTCCAATGTCTGTTTGACCTCGTTTTCTTTCATAATTCTAAAAGTACTTTGCGCCGCAAAGATACAATTTTTTTGATATGATATACTGGATGTGAAAAAAATTATTTTTCGTCTCTTTCCCATTTGATTTCCGGCCAGGGACCGCCGATGACGAGGATTTCGGAGATGCAGAGGTCGTCGTATTTCTGTCCGTGCTCCACGGACCCGATGGCGAAATGTACCTCCGTGACGTGGGAGCTGTATTCATGGGGGATTCCCACCACCACGGCGTTGTCGGCCAGCGATTGCCAGTCGAATGCTTGGGGCTGGTCGGCACAGCGGCGATGTGCCCATTTCCGGTTCGGCCCATAGTCTGAATACAGGGTTGATATGTAGTTCATGTTGTCCCATCTTGCGGTTGCCAGAAGGCTGCCGATGCGGCTGTTGTTGCGCCATGCCGTCAGATTTTTGCAGTAGCCGTTGAGGAGCAGAATGCCCTGCGGCGTGAAGGTGGTGTCGGTGAAGCGGATGGTGATGTAGAGGGAGTCGTTTGCATCGGGTCGCAGCACCATGGTGGTGGCCGGGTCTCCGTCGAAGGCGTTTTTCAAGGGGTATTTCGGGTCAACGCCGGAGACGATGATCTGAAACCGGTTCGACGGGATGCGGTGATTGAGGATTTGCGCCACCGGCTGCGAGATGCGCTTGGGGTAGAAATCCAACACGAACGGCTCGGCGGCCGCCAGGTCAAAGTCTTGTGTCTCGTAGTGCCAGACGTTTCCTCGCTTGGTCATCGGCAGCCCCTTTATGCCTACGGATTTTCGGTATTCGTGCATTTTCAGGATCTCGGACGTGTCCATAATGTCAATGGCTGTGGCATCCAGTTCGGCGAGGAAATGTGACGCCTTCCCGTTGCCCCAGTAGGCGGCAGGTGTGAAGTCGTATTGGAAAATGCAGTCGTGGAAGTAGTCCCACTGTGGATTTTCGAAATAGTCGGCATGAAAGTGATACAGACCTTCGGCGTAGGTGTGTTCAAGCATGTAGCTGACCTCTAAGGTGACCACCTGCCCCGCTGGAATCTCTAAGTAGGTGTAGAACCAGCGGCGCGAGACGGGGAGCGTGTAACCATAGATGTCGTCACCGTATTTGGCGAGCAGCTTCTGTTCCAGTTTCTTGGAGTAGAATCCCGCGCTGTCGGGCTCTTCGTCAATCTCGAACTCCAGGATATAGCGCTCCTTGGGTCGGATGACCGTGTCTTTGGAACATTGCCATGTCAGCTGCCGCCCGTCGAGTTCGAATACCACATTCCGTACGTAGTCGTCGCGCCAGCCGGCTTCGTAGATGCTCTCGGTCCAACCGTCCGGCGTCCAACGGCTCGTCCCGCTGCCGTAGTAGTCGATGGGGAAGCCGTAGGGCAGCTGGTGGAAGTCCTTGCGGGAGGTGTTGCGCAGGAGGTAGCGGACGGTGACGCGCGTGTGGCGGCCGTCAGGCACGAAGGTGACGTGTTCGTCGAGGAGTTGCACCTCGGGGATATGCACAGCCACGGGGGTGCGCGCGAGGGTGATGGCCGAGTGGACGGCAACAGGGTCGCCGTTGGCGGAAACCGTCATGGCTGACAAGAGACAGAAGGCAAGTGCCACGAGAAGGGTGATGCTCTGCGGTGTTGTGGAAAGGGTGAATTTTTTCATTTGTCGGTGATTTTTTTGCGCGGCGAAAATACGATTTTTCAGATAGTAACGACAAACGCCCCGATAGATAGTCTCAACAAGTGCATGGCACTTCGGCGATCCTCAGAACTTTTCATGATTCTGTCAGTTCGTTAACGCTGCCGTCCAGCTCCTTCCGGTACAGGTAGAATGCGGCGATAAAAAATGCGAAGTCGCAGAAATTGGTAACCGTGGCGAAATAATGGAAATGGTAATCATTTCCGTCGTATGGAATAGTGTACAAATCGGGATGGTAGCGCAACAGCATAGTGTTCAGGAATTTCCCGCAAAACAAGCTCACCACAATGAGGGCGACCAAGAACCCTAACGAGAACGTTGGGTAAATTTTCGTGAAGAGCATATAGACGAATACGCCGCCGACCAGCAGCAGGAGCGGATAAAAGAAGAGGCTGAGTAAGACGTAGTGACTCGTGAACGACCAAAACGTGCTGCCCAAGTCATTCACCGTGTTCAGCAGTAGGCGAAATGTCATGGAGAACAGCATGCCGCCGTAAAAACTGCGCACAATCCCGGTCGGCCCGGCTACGGACTTGGAGCCGTCGTCGCTGCTGTAGTACCACCAGAGGAAGGAGACGACGGCCGCGGAGACGAGAATCTCGCCGTAAAGCTTGACCTTCCGCATGGTCACCATCGTGATGTCGTGGTCCATCCTGTTGTCTGCGTAATTGTGGTTCCAGTAAAAGTCTAATAACAGGTTTTGTATCAGGTAAGTAAGACCAAAAGCGACCGCGACGATGAGAAGATGCCACCATTTGATATTCCACAGGAACGGCTTCCGGAACAGCCAGAAAAAGAGCGCCACCTTCAGGAATTTCGAGACAACGACGACGGGTATGGGATTCACCACAAACTCCAACAGATTGAAAAACTGGGCCACCATGTCCCATACCATCCAGAAAAGCCAGTACGCCACAATCCCGAAGAGGAAATGTTGTCTGTCGGTTATTTTATCATCTATCGAAAGTTTCATAAGCGTTGAATTTTATCCTATTTCCTCGTCGCCTCCCACAGCACAATTCCCGTCGCCACCGCCACGTTCAGCGAGTGCTTCGTGCCGAACTGGGGAATCTCAACCGCCGCGTCACACAACGGCAGCAGTCCGTCGGAGATGCCGAAGACCTCGTTGCCGACGAACAGCGCCAGCTTCCCGTACTGCGCGAAATCGAAGTCCTGGAGCATTATCGAGCCGTCCGTCTGTTCCACGAGGATGATGGCGTAACCTTCCGCTTTGAGCTGTTCCGCAAGAACCACCACATCCTCGGCGTACTCCCAGTCCACACTCTCGGTCGCGCCGAGCGCGGTTTTGGCGATCTCCTTCTGCGGCGGGGTGGCGGTGATGCCGCATAGGTAGAGTTTTTCCACGTTGAAGGCGTCGCACGTCCGGAACGCCGACCCCACATTGTGCATGCTGCGGATGTTATCTAACACTAACACCACCGGTGCCTTCGCCTGTTTCTTGTATTCCTCTGGGGTCACCCGCCCCAGCTCTTCCATACTCAACTTTTTCATAAAACTAATAATCTTCGTTAAGCCCACCTCCATTCCACCCGACGTCAGGAGGGCGGAATCTCAGACTTGCTAAGGAATGTACTAACTAAAACGCATAGTCGTTCTCATATCCCTGCTGTGACGGGTCATTTCCATCCATTCCGCCGTCACCGTTGGCCGCGCTGTCGTAGTATTGGGTGGAGAAGTTCTCGTTAGGGGTGATGCCCGCGCCCGGGGAGACATAGCTGCCGCCTTCGCCGAAACTGCCTTCGCTGACATCGCAGAACTTCGTGAACTGGCTCTGGAAGCGCACTTTCACGTTGCCAGTGCTACCGTGACGGTTCTTCTCGAACATGATTTCGGCCATGCCGTCCGATGGGGTGTTGTCCTCGAAGGTGTCCAGATGGTAGTACTCCGGACGGTAGATGAAGAGCACCATGTCGGCATCCTGCTCGATAGAACCCGACTCACGCAGGTCGGACAGTTGCGGGCGCTTGGAGCCTCCACGGGTCTCCACGGCACGGCTCAGCTGTGACAGTGCGATGACTGGAATGTTCAGCTCTTTAGCCAACGCCTTGAGGGAACGGGAGATATAGCTGATTTCCTGCTCGCGGTTGCCGCCGTGCTTCGAGTTGTCGGTGCCGGCCTGCATCAGCTGCAGGTAGTCGATGATAACCATCTGGATGTCGTATTTGTGTTTCAGTCGGCGGCACTTGGCGCGGAGGTCGAATACCGACAGCGCGGGCGTGTCGTCGATGATGAGGTTGGAGCTGTTCAGCTTGCTGACGTTCTCCCACAGCTTCGACCACTCCACATCGCTGAGCGTACCCTTGGAGATGTGGTCGGACGGGATGCCCGACTCGATGGAGAAGAGACGGTGAACCAGCTGTGTAGCTGACATTTCCAAGGAGAAAAACGCTATCGGTTGGTCGAAGTCAATGGCGGCGTTGCGGGCCACGGAGAGTACGAAGGAGGTCTTACCCATACCCGGACGGGCGGCGAGAATCACCAGGTCGGATTTCTGCCAGCCGCCGGTTTTCTCGTCGATGGCGCGGATGCCGCACGGCACGCCTTGCAGTTCTTCTTGCGATTCACGGATCTCCGTCAGCTCGTTGAGGGCAGTGCTCACCACATCGCCCAATTCCTTGCTGTCGCGGTGGAGGTTGCTCTCCACGATGGAGAAAATCTTCGTCTCGGCCTCGTCGAGCAGTTCCAGCACATCGCGACTCTCGTCGTAGGAGTCGGTGACGATGGTATTGCACTGCCGGATAAGCTCGCGCAGGATGTACTTTTCCATCACGATACGGGCGTGGTACTCGACGTTGGCGGCGGAGTTCAGCCGGCCGGTCAACCCCGCCACGTAGGAGGCACCGCCGGAAAGTTCCAGCTGTTTGTTTTTCTTCAGCTGGTTCGTGACGGTAAGCACGTCAATGGGCTGCGAAGCCGAGAATAGTTGTCGTATTGCAGTGAATATCTGTTGGTTAGCCTCCACATAGAACATCTCCGGCCGCAGTGTGGCTAACACCTCGGTCACGGCGTTGTCGTCGATCATCAGGGCGCCGAGCACCGCCTCCTCGAACTCCACGGCTTGCGGGGTGAGCTTGCCGGTGGTGCCCAGGAGCGTGTCGATGCGGTTATATGACATTGTGCGGTTAGGCTTGTTTGTTGTAATCGTTTCGTTATCCATATCTTACACAGAATCGTTAATTGTTTTTTCGCAACGGCAAATATCCGAATTTTTGCGAGGGCTTCGTGGGTGAGTTATCAACATTCCATAAACTAAGTTATGAACAATCGATAAAGCGGAAACACAATTAAACCAACATATTCCCGTTGTGTCTTCGGAAATTGTATTTTTGCCGATGTATTCTATTAGAGTACTTTCTTGAGCAGCCTCGGAGAGGCGTTCCGATAACCCACAAAGATATGAAACGAACCCTAATCACCGCCACCATGGTCATCACCACCCTCATCACCGCCTCCGGACAGTCCCAGTCCCCGGCGGCGATCGCCAAGAAATGGGACGAGATCCGCCATCTTTGCGAGAAATACGACGACGGCGCGGACTCCGCCTACCGCATCCTCAACGAGCAGATTGCGGCTACGGAGAAAGATCCCGTCGCCAACGCGATATGGCACAGCTGCCTGGCGCAGTACCTCGATGAGTATTACAACGAGAACCGCTACCGCTTCCGCCAGCGCACGGAAGTCGCCGATGAAACTCCGAAAGACTTCAAGGAGTGGGATGCGAAAACCTTCCAGCGTCGCGCCCGCGAGGAGTACCTGCGGTCGCTGAAAGATGCCAAAGAATTGCAAGCTGTCGATGCGAAGGAGTATTCGGTCCTGCTGCTGAAAAAGGAAAAGCAGTTGCAAGTCAAGACGTTGTACGAGGTGCTGGCCTACCGCGTTATCGATTACCTAGAGTCGGATTTGATGGATGAGCTTCCCGATAGGTCGGTTTCTGGCGATGCCCTTTGGGATAATGACCAATTTCTGAAAATGCCGTTGTCCATTACGGATTCATCGTCTGTACTACAGATGATACTTTCTGTATATCAAGAGCTTACACGACATCATATCGCTCAAAATAATGAGATGGGTCTCACCATGTTGACAATCGGGCGTTGTGATTTCATGCGCAGTCAGGGACTGGCGCCTGACAATTCCATCGACTGGTACATCCAGCATCTGGAAAAATGGGCGCAAAAACGCGAACAGATGGACGGCTATGGATTGATTGCTTATAAAATCGGATGCTTATATTTGGAGCGGTATAAAACTAAATCGAATTATGAGGGGCAAGTAACGGATGAGACCTATCGTGATGACCTGCGAAAGGCGGAATCATGGCTGAAGATATCTCTCACCGCTTCGGGACAATCCTTCTATCGGGATGCGGCGGATCGGTCTGTTCGCGAACTGAATGGACGTGCTCTCTCGGTTTCCGCCTTGTTTGCGGAAAACCAGATTTTCCCCACGGGTTCTGCTACCTTATGGCACGTCAACTACACGAATTGCAAACAGTTACACGTAAAAGTGGTGAAAGCCACCCCCACTTCAATTGCGCTGACCTACGACAAAGTTTTTAAATATTTGGTCGAGCAAAAACCGGAGTATGAGGAAGTGGTGGACCTTCCCGATATGCAGGATTTGATGTCTCATGGGGGGGGCTACATGCTTCCCGAATTGCCTGCGGGAGCATACTGGCTGCTTGTTTCTGACCAGCCGTGCGAAAAATGGAATGACAAAACTCCGCGGGAGTACATGTTTTTCCAGGTTAGCGATATTGCAATTTTGCCACGTAAAACAGAGCGCGGGTTAGAGATTCTGGCCTTAAACCGACAGACTGGCGAACCGTTGCACAATGCCAAGGTGATCATGACTGTCGGTAAACAGACTTTGGTCCAGACCACCGATGGAGACGGGTTCTGTTTCTTCGATTTGAAAAAAGAACGATATATGGGCTGCAATGGCATTGCGGTCTCTTGGCAGGGGCAGACGCTTATCCAGTCAAATAGTTATAATTGGTGGCGTATGGAGCGCAGCACCCCCAAGGACCGTATCTACGCCCACCTCTTTACCGATCGTTCGCTCTATAGACCAACCCAAACGGTCCATTTCAAAGGAATTTTCGAGTTTGTTTACCAAGATGACCAGGTTGTCTTGCTCGCCGATACCCCGGTTAAAGTCTCGTTGAAGGATGCAAATTTCCAACAAGTGGAGGAAATTGAGTTGAGAACCAACGAGTTTGGCTCTCTTGCAGGTGAATTTACGTTGCCCGAAGGAGGTCGTTCTGGTACGTACCATATATATGCATACGTGAGCAATCAGTCGTTTACCCACACGTTTTCCGTGGAGGAGTATAAACTGCCGGTCTTTGAGGTGGAAGTAGAGAGCCCGGAGAAGACCTTCTCTATCGGTCAGGAAGTGATGGTGAAGGGCACTGCAATGGCGTTGGCAGGTTATCCCCTTGATGGGGCTACGGTGAGCTACCGTGTGACCCGCAACACCTCCTTCCCATGGTGGCGTAGCTATTGGTGGCATCCCACTTCCGAACCGCAAATGGTGGCTCACGGCACGCTGCAAACGGATGAGGACGGCACCTTCCGCATCTCTTTCCCCACGGAGGAGGATATGACGTTGCGTAGATTTACCCCCCTCTATCGCTATGAGGTCTCTGTGGATGTCACCGATATCAATGGAGAAACGCACAGCGGCAGCACGGTGGTCTATGTTAGTAGTCGTAACTTATTACTTTCTTGTGATTTACCAGATGAGATAGTTGTTGGTAAAACCGATAACCAGTATCGGATTTCGCTGACCAATACGGCAGGGAAGCCACAGAGCGGCACGGTCGGCTATGAGATTTTTCGTTTGCAAACACCCAATACCTATAAGTATGAGTTGGATGTGACGACTGATGTCATGATTACCGATTCGAATCTGATTCGTCGAAAATTCCCATGGATTGCCTTTAATGATGAGATAAAGAAACAGAATTGGCCGGCCGTTTCGTTGCAGAAAGGCTTTGTCAGCGTGAATAAGGATACTGCTGCATATTTCTCCTTCCCTAATTTTATCAAGCTGCCTGATGGTTACTATAAGGTGCTGCTCTATACGGAAGATGATAACGGAAATCGCATAGAATCAGAGGATTACGTGCATGTTTATCGTGAAGAAAGTCCGAAATGCAGTACCTATAAGCCGTTGTGGTTTACGATGGATCATTCTGTCAATATTGGGGATAATCTGACCATCACAATAGGTAGCATTTTGCCCGAGGCGAATGTCCTTTGCGAGATATACTCCCATAATGAAAAGGTGTATGCGAAATGGATTTCGTTGCGTGGCAAAACGTACACAATTACCTATCCGGTGACTTCCAAGGATTTAGGAGGATTGAGTGTCTTTTTCTTGAGCGTTAATCGAAACAAAAGAGAGGAGGAATCCCGTTTGGTTCCTGTCACTGACGATAGGAAAGACATCCGTTTCGAGTTCCTGCGGTTCCGCGACAAAACCCTGCCAGGCAGTCAGGAGGAGTACCAAATCCGTTTGATGGACAAGGACGGAAAGCCCGTCTCCGCAGAGCTTTTGTGCTCGATGTATGACATGGCTTTGGATGCCCTGGGGAGTCGTAACAATCACAGTTTGAGTTTCTTCACCCCTTGGAATAGTGCTCGTGGCGATTTCGGTATGCTCTCTTGGTCAAGAAGTTTCAGCGAACACAACTACCGAAACCTCTATTTGTACTATTCTATTGGATTGATTAAGAATTGGATGAACTTCTCCCCGTATGCCTGTATGCATAACTATGGGAAAGATGAAGTCGTGTTAAACATCGTTGAAGATAATATAGTGGTAGAGGAGATGGCTGTGTCTTACGACATGAACGAAGTGGCTCCTATGGCCGCCAATTCTCCCAGGGCTGCCAGGGCTGCCAAGGATGCCAAGGCTGCTGGTGCAGGAGAAGCGACCATTGTTAACACCGAGCAAATCCGCACCAACTTCGCCGAGACCGCCTTCTTCTACCCGCAGCTGCGCACCGATGCGAACGGCGACGTCTTCATCAGCTTCACCATGCCCGACGCGCTCACCAAGTGGAAAATGCAGGGTGTGGCGCACAACCAAGCCCTCCAGTGCGGCCGCTTCGAGAAGTTCGTGCAGACCGCTAAGGACGTGATGATTGTGCCCAACGCGCCGCGCTTCCTCCGCGAGGGTGACACCATGGACTTCTCCGCCAAAATCGTCAACACCAGCGGCCGGAACATTTGCGGATACGTGACGTTGCAGATGTTCAATGCGGTGAATAACCAACCGATTGCGATGATCATTACGGATTCGGACAGTAGAGACGCAATGCATTGCGTCTCTACAGGCAACCAACAATACGAAATTCCCGCCAACACCTCCTCCGAAATCCATTTCCGCATCGTGGTCCCCGCTGACATTCCCGTCATCACCTACCGCATTATCGCCCACAACACCGATCCGCAGGACATTGCCGGCGACGGCGAGGAGAAAACCCTCCCCGTGCTCACCAACCGTATGATGGTGACGGAAACGATGCCGTTCTACATCTCAAGGAAAGGCTCGAAAACGTTTACGTTCAACAAATTGCAGGATTCTTTTGGCGCAACGGCCAACAAAACCCTCAAACATTACCGCCTCACCGTGGAATGCACCCCCAACCCCGTCTGGTACGCCATCCAGGCGATGCCCTACATGATGGAATACCCGCACGAATGCAACGAGCAGCGCTTCAGCCGCTACTATGCCAACGCCCTCGCCACGCATATCCTGAAGGCCAACCCTGTCATTGAGGAGGTCTTCAACCGCTGGCAGGTGGAGAGTCCCGATGCCTTCTGCTCCGCCTTGGAAAAAAACCAGGAGTTAAAACAGGTTGTGCTGGAGGAGACCCCGTGGGTGCTCGATGCGCAACGCGAAGGAGCCAACAAGCAAGCACTGGCCGCGATGTTCGACTTCAAACGGATGGCCAAGGAGGAAGCTTCCACGCTCAAGAAGCTGCAACAGGCGCAAAACGGCGACGGCGGCTGGCCGTGGTTCTCCGGCGGCAAGAGCAGCGATTTCATCACGCGGCACATTGTGGCGGGCTTCGGCCACCTGAAAGCCCTCGGTGTCAGCACGGACGTGGCCAACAGCACCCTCCGTAATGCCGTCTCCTACATGGACGCGCAGATGTACCAGCGCTATCTCGACCGTAAGAAATACCACTATACTTACGTCGATGAGACGCACTACCTCTACGCCCGCAGCTTCTACAAACAGAATCTGGATTCGAAGTACAAGGCCGCTTACGACACTTGTTACAAGGCTTTATTGAAAGGCTGGAAAGACGAAACCTTCTACACCCAGGCCATGATTGCGCTCACCGCTTGGCGCAACGGCGACCAGCAGGTGGCGAAGAAGATTGTGGCCTACCTGAAGAGCATGGCCCAACACGACGAAGAGATGGGGATGTTCTGGAAGAAGCAGGGTGGGGGATGGTTCTGGTACGAACAGCCCGTGGAGCGGCAGGCGATGCTGATTGAGGCGTTCCATACGATTACACCCGAGGATGCGGAGTCATTAGCGCAGATGCAGCTTTGGCTGCTCAAGCAGAAGCAGACCCAGCATTGGGGTACCACCAAATCGACTACCGAGGCCGTCTATTCGCTGCTGCTGAACCAGACGCTCGTGGCGGAAGACAAGACTGTGGCGGTCACTGTCGGGAGTGTGCTTCTGCCCGACGAAAGCACACAGACCGAGGCGGGTACCGGCTACTTCAAGAAGTCGTGGACGGCGGAGGAAATCACAGCCGATAAGGCCAATGTGCGCATCGAAAAGGGCACCGACGGACCTGCCTGGGGCGGCCTCTACTGGCAGTATTTCGAGAATCTGGACAAAATCACCCGCAGCGATGACAAAAACCTCGTTATCGAGAAGCAGCTCTACAAGGTGGAAAACACCGACAAGGGCGAGGTGCTGAAGGCCATCACGGAAGGACAGCTGCTACAGAAGGGCGACAAGGTGCGTGTGCGGGTGGTCATCACCGTGGATCGCGACATGGAATTCGTACATCTCAAGGACATGCGCGCTGCCACATTCGAACCGGTCAACGTCTTCTCGCAGTACAAATACCAGGACGGCCTCTGGTACTACGAATCCACCAAAGATGCGGCCACCCACTTCTTCATCGACTGGATGCCGAAGGGCAAGTACGTTTTCGAATACACCCTATTCGCTACCCAGTCGGGCGACTTCAGCAACGGCATCACCCACATAGAATGTATGTACGCGCCGGAATTCCAGTCGCATTCGGCTGGAATCAGGGTGAAGGTTCGGTAAACGTGTAGAGACGCGGCGCGCCGCGTCTCTACAATGCCATATTGTCGTATTTTCAAATCAGAATTTCACGCGAACCCCGCCTAATGCGCTGATACCGGATTGCGGGAAATAACCCGTCTCATATCCCTTCACACCTTCGTAACTGTAGGTGTAAATCCAGGCGTTGCTCTCATACATGGCGTTGAAGATGTTGTTCACGTAGCAGAACAGCTCCAAATCCTTCAAACATTTGAAATGGAAAGTATAGGAGAGACGCAGATTGCTGTAGCTGTAAGGCTTCAGGCAGTAGGTGTCGTCGCCAGAGTTATCCATGTACTGCTTGCTGACGAACTTGGTGACGAAGCTGATGTTGAAGTCTTTGAGCGGCGTGAAGGTGAAGTCGTTGCCCAAAACGACACTCGGGGAGAAGGAGATGGGCGTGTTGCCGAGGTGTTGCACGATCTGTCCACCGTTGTCCAAGTCGTCCAGATAGTTGACGTAATCGACAATCCGGTTGATGCTGAAACAACCGTTGATATGCCAAGTGAAAAAACGCACGGGCTTGTAACCTGCGGAAAGCTCGATGCCGGCACGGTAACTCTTCTCCACATTGGCCATCAGCGCATCGCCGGTCTTGTCTAACTCGCCGGTGCGCACCAGCTGGTTCTTGTAGTTCATGCCGTACAACGTGGTGTTGAGGAAGAACTTGCTGTTGTAGATCAAGTAGCTGAATTCCAGGTTGTAAAGCGTCTCCGGCACGGGTTTGCGATCGTCAGGGGCGGCGGTCAGGTCGTCGCGGGTGGGATCGTTGTTGGCCGTGGTGAAGGAGAGGTCAAAGCTGTGCTTGAACTTCGGGCCCTGCAGGAAATAGTGCAGCGCGATTCTCGGATTCACGAAATCCCACTTATACTGTTGCGTGATGTCCATCCGGTCGTCATCCGTACCGTCAATCATGTAGTTAATGTGGCGATATTGCAGTTCCGCCGTGACGCTGAAATCCTTATACCAGTAGCGGAGGCCACCGAACACCTTGGTCTGCAACTTCTCACCGGTGCCGTTATACCATTGATAGTCACAGGGATAATCCTTCACACGGTTGGGCTGCGACCAGATGATTTTGCCGTAATGCAGACCGTCGTAGTTGTTGTTGTCCAAACCGACAACCCAGCGCAAACCTTGGTTGGTATGGTTCTTAAACACTTGGGTACCTATGTATTGAGCACGTAATCCGTAAAAATAGTTGTCCATCCACTTCTGGGTGATGAAATCCGCCTTCTTGATGGAGTCATACAACGGCTCAAGACCGTAATTGGCGATTTTCTTGTCGTCCTTATACTGTTCGTAATAACCGTAACCGCGTGTCAGATAAGGCATTACCTCAAGAGAGTGGTGCTGAAGCCCGCCCTGACGAGTCCAGTCCTTCGAATATTCCAACTGATAGTAGATCTGGGTGTAGTGGTCCTTGGAATCCTCGTAATAGTGGCGCTCCCCGTTTACATCGTAGTACTCGCCGCAAGGGTTATAGGTGCGGTTGGTGGCAAGACTGTCGTAAGGCACGCCGTTCCAGGCCAGTCCGGAAGTTTCCCTGCCGAAGAGCAGGTTGAATTTCAGTGTACCGTAATCCTTGTTCTTCTTGAAATTAAGGAGCCGGTACTGCGCCGACAGGAAGCCGGAGTTGAGCTTCACGCCCGAATAGTCGATGTAGCCGTCGCTGCGAATGTCGGAGAAGGAGGCCAGCATGGAGAAGCGTTTGCCGATGAGGCCGGTCCCCGCGTTCACCATGTTATGGAAAGTGTTGAAAGAGCCGTAAGCGCTTCGCACCTCCGCGTATGCCTTGTCGGGAATCTCCTTGGTCACGAAGTCGATACGGGTGCTGAAGAGCGTGCTGCCATCGTTGGAGTTGGAGCCGTTCTGCACGCTCACCTGACCGATGAAGGCGCCCATATCGGGCAGGTTTACCAGCCACGAGCCGTGCGATTCGGGGTTGTTGATGGTAACCCCGTTGAGGGTGGTGTTGATTCGGGTCTGGTCGATGCCGCGTATGCTCATGTAGGTGGCGCCCAAGCCTGTACCGGCATCGGAAGTGGTGGTGATGGAGGGCATCATCTCGATGAGGTTGTTGACGCTACCGTTGCCCTGCTGTGCTTTAATCTGTGGCATCGAGATGGTGGTCACGTTGGCGGCCGTCGTCACCGTCGGCTTCACAAATTCGATGGTCACCTCCTGCACCGTACCCTGCTGCACCGTGTCCGGCTTTTGTGCGAAAAGCGTGACCGGCATGAAGATAAATCCAGTCAAGGTTATAATGGCCCAAACGGCCTGAAACCTTAAACCTTCAACCTTAAACAATAAACTTTTAAACATAACTCTAACAGTTTTGGTTAATAAATTAAACACACTGAAAGAGGGAAGAGAAACGTTGTGAAACTCCCTACGGCGGCATTATCCGCATCAGGTTCAACGGGTCTGATCTCAGCCTTTCGGCACCCCTTTCAAAACGGCGGCAAAAGTACGAAAATTTTACTTATCCTTGAACGAGAAAATCGAACTCTCGAACTTCTCCTGCGCGTATGCCTTATCGACCGTGATTTTCTTCTTGTTGAGGCTCGGGAACTCGAACATCGCATCGGTCATGATTTTCTCGACGATGGCGCGGAGGCCGCGGGCGCCTAACTGCAGCTCCACCGCCTTGTCCACGATGTAATCCAGGCTCTCGTCGGTGAAACTCAGCGTGATGCCGTCCATCTTGAAGAGCGCGATATACTGCTTTACTAGCGCGTTTTTCGGCTCGGTGAGGATGCGTTTCAGAGCGTCGCGATCCAAAGCGTTCAGCGAGGTGATGACCGGGAAACGGCCGCAAAGCTCGGGAATCAGCCCGAAATCCTTGACATCCTGCGCACTGACGTACTTCAGCGCCTCCTGCGGGTTGAAGTTGATGTTCTTGGTGTTGTAGCCGATGGCGTGCGTGTTCATGCGGTCGCAGATGATGTTCGACAGGTTGTTGAAGGCGCCGCTGCCGATGAACAGGATGTTGCGCGTGTTCACCTGGATGAACTCCTGCTCGGGATGCTTCCGGCCTCCTTGCGGCGGAACGTTCACCAATGAACCCTCCAACAGCTTCAGCAACGACTGCTGCACACCCTCGCCCGATACGTCGCGTGTAATTGACGGATTCTCAGAACCTTTGCGGGCGATCTTGTCAATCTCGTCGATGAAGACGATGCCGCGTTCAGCCCGCTTCACGTCGTAATCGGAAGCTTGCAGCAATCGCGTGAGGATACTTTCCACATCCTCGCCCACGTAGCCGGCCTGCGTGAATACCGTGGCGTCGGCGATGCAGAACGGCACGTCCAAAAGGGTAGCTATCGTTTTGGCTAACAGTGTCTTGCCCGTTCCCGTCTCACCAATCAGCAGCACGTTGGACTTCTCAATATCCACATCCGGATCCGACTTGTCCACGCCTTGCATCAGCCGTTTGTAGTGGTTATAGACGGCCACCGACAACACCTTCTTGGCCTCCTCTTGCCCAATCACGTAGTCGTCCAATTTCGCCTTTATCTCCTTGGGCTTCAGAAGTTTGATTTTGATTTCGGAAAGCTCCGCCCGCTCGGTCTGCGACTGATGGTCGTGGTAGATGTCCATCGCTGCGTTGAGGCAGTCGCTACAAATCATCGCATTGAAACCGCCGATAATGAACTGGTTTCCAGGAATCTCCCGGCCACAAAAACTGCAGGTTCTGTCAAAATTATTTTTTTTTGCCATAGATTCGTTTTATAACAGAAAAACCGGCGCCCGGACATTTCCGGAGGCCGGTTGTTTCAATTCATGATAACCGGTATATCGGTTATTTTTTCTGGTCGCGGCCCAGCACTTGGTCGATCATGCCGTACTCCTTGGCCTCGGCTGCGGTCATCCAGTAGTCGCGGTCGCTGTCCTTCCACACCTGCTCGTAGTCCTTGCCCGTGTGGTAGGCGATGATTTCGTAGAGTTCCTTCTTGATTTTCTGGATCTCGCGAGCCTCGATTTCGATGTCGGAGGCCTGTCCCTGTGCACCGCCCATGGGTTGGTGGATCATAACGCGGGAGTGGGGGAGGGCGAAACGCTTGCCCTTGGCACCAGCGCACATCAGCACAGCGGCCATCGAGGCGGCCATGCCCGTGCAGATGGTGGAGACGTCGGGCTTCAGATACTGCATCGTGTCGTAGATGCCTAATCCGGCATAGACCACGCCTCCGGGGCTGTTGATGTAAATCTGGATGTCGCGCTCGGAATCCTGCGATTCGAGGAAGAGGAGCTGCGCTTGGATGATGTTGGCCACGTCGTCGTCAATCGGCACGCCCATGAAGATGATGCGGTCTTTCATCAAACGGGAGAACACGTCCAGCTGGGTGATGTTCATCGGACGCTCCTCGATGATGTACGGGGTGATGTAGTCGTTGGTTCTGGACACGTAGCGGTCCATCTTCAAGCTGCTGATACCATGCTGCTTAAGCGCATAGTTCTGAAATTCGCTTCTCATTGTATTACTCTTTTTCGGTTTTAGCTTTGGTGGATTTGGCTCTCGTCTTCTTGGGTTTTTCCTCGGCGGGAGCAGCCTCAGCAGCGGGTTCCTCAGCGGTCTCCGCCTTCTTGGCCGTCGTTTTGCGATTGGTGGTCTTCTTGGGCTTCTCCTCACCAGCCTCAGCGGGCTTTTCCTCCTTGCGCTGCGCGGAAATCTCATCGACGAAGGCCTTGAAGTCGCCCTCTTTGTGCTCGATGTTCATTTTCTTGCGCATCAGGGCCACCAGTTTCTGGTCGTAGAGCAGGTCGTAGGCGTTCTTCACATACTCCTGATTCTTCATAGCGTCGGCCACAATCTTATCGACCTGATCCTTCACGCTGTCGGCATTGAAGTTGGCGAAGTAGCTCTTCACGAAGTAGTCGCGGAAGTAGGCTTCGATGTCAGCGCGGGTGACGTTCACATCCTCGCCTTCCACCAGCGCGTTCTCGATGATTTGCCACTTGAAGGAGTTTTTGTAGCGGTCGAACTCTTTCTCCAAAGCCTCTTCGGTCATATCCTTCTGCACGGCCAGGATGTAGCGTTTCATGAAATCGTCGGGCAGCTCTACGCTCACGTTGTCGAGCAGGGTCTGGATGGCGCGGTCCATGAACATGCGGTCGGTGTCGGGCTTGTACTGGTTGGCCAGCTGGTTCTTGACAGTCTCGCGCATGGTGGCTTCGTCGGTGACGCTGCCGTCGGGAAAGGCCATCTTGAAGAAATCCTCGTTGAGTTCGGCGGGCTCGATGCGGCCGATGCGCTTGATGGTCAGTTCGTAGGTGTAGGGATTGTCGGCGTTGAGCTCATCCACCTTGAGGTCGAAAGCGCGGGCGAAGAAGGGATCGGAGCTGAAGGCTTTGCGCATGGCCATGGAGACCTTGTCGCCTACCTTCTTGCCGACGAATTCCTTCTTGGCGTCGTCGTTGAGGTCGCGGATGAAGAAGAAAGCTTCCTTTTCGCCGCCATAATCGGCTGAGATGCTGTCGTTTGCCTCGATGGTCTCGGGCATGACATACTTGCCGTGACGTTCGCGCATTTGGTCGATCTGGCCGTCAATTTCCTCTTCGCCGGGGATGATGGTGAAATCGGTGACGGCGGGCATGGTGCTGAAATCGACGTTCACGTCGGGACGGAGCACGTACTCATAAACGAACGAGAAGTTGTCGGGGTTGTCGAAATCGACCTGAGACTTGCCTTCCACGGGCATGGGCTCAAAGATGAACTTGATGTCGTTGTCTTTGAAGAACTTGTCAATCTGCTCGTTAACCATACGGTCGATTTCCATCACGAGGATGTTCTTACCGTACATCTTTTGGACGATGCCCATGGGGGCGTTGCCCTTGCGGAAGCCGGGGACGGCCACCTCGCGGCGTTGTTTCTTCAACGCTTTATCGACATTTTCAGCGTAATCTGCTTTCTGGATTTCAATGGTGAGTTCCTGGATCTGGCCGGGAACGTTTTCGTGCTTGATATTCATTGATACAATATTTTATATTACAAATAAAAAGAACACGCAACACCGTCTGGCGCTGCATGTTCAACTCTATATTCCTACAATCGTTTATTCCTCGGCTGCATCGGTGGTCTGCTCGACTTGGGTGTTGCTGGTGCCGTGGATGCTGTTGTACTCGCTCTTGGACATGAACGCGCAGACGAAGCAGAGGATCATGATGCCGGCGGCGAGGCCCCAGGTGGTTTTCTCCAGCACGTCAGCGGTTTTGCGCACGCCCATCACCTGGTTGGAGGAGGCGAAGTTAGAGGCGAGACCGCCGCCCTTGGAGTTTTGGATCAGCACCACGAAAGCCAGTACGATACTTGCCAAAATGATTAAAACTACACACAATGTAAACATCTCTTTTAACTTTTTAGTTTATGAATCTATTACTTTTTTTTCTCATTTCCGAGCTGAATTTCTGCAAAAACAGTGCCAGAAATCACTCCTCAGACATCAATTTTTTCAGTTCTTCAATTCGGGCGGCAAAGATAGCATTTTTTTCGGGAAAATGCAACTTCAATATTTCGAACATTTGGATGGCACGATCGTAGTATCCTTGGTCTGCATAAATGTTTGCCAATGAAACACTTACAATGCTTTGATCCTCCACGGAACTCTCCTGCCCGTAGTCGGCTTCCGCATCGTGTGTGTCGGGCGAGTAGATGATTTTCGGAGCATCCTTGGAAAATTTTTCAATCAGCTGATCGATAAGCGCCTGTCGGTTATCGTGGTCCGGGGCGGGGTGTTTTACGAAAATGGGGTTGAGGTCGCCGGTGTGTTTCTCCTTGGTTTCCACAATGTTGAGTTGCGGTTTCTCGCGCACTTCCACCACGGGGGCGGTCTCCAACGGCAGCAGGTCGAAGCGTAGTTTGTCGGGCAGGGTGAGTAGCATCCGCACGCGGTTGCGGTGAGGGATGCGCGCGGCGGGATCCTTCAGCGCGAACATGTTGAGCAGCGGGGATGCGGGATACTTCCGCTGCCACTCGCGCAGCTTCGCGCCCGCCAGCTCCTTCTCGGCCTGTACGAGATCGGTGAAATAGATTTTTTCCATTCGGCAGAAATTAGGCGGCAAAATTACATTTTTTTCGTAAACGCCACGGAATCCCCCCATTCTTTGTACAGAATTTCGTGTCCGATGGCCCGCATCCGGATGTCTAAGCAGGAGAAACACTCCTCGGGCTTGTCGCCCACGCAGGCCTTGTCGGGGTAGATGAGGTAGTCCTCGCGGTATTCGTTGGGGGTGAGGTTGGGCATGATGACGTTGGCGCCGGCGCGGATGGCCTTTTCGCGCCCGAGCGGGTCGATTGTCTGGTTGGCGGTGGCCGCCACCATGTTGATTTCCGGCATCATCAGCCGCAGGATGGCGATCATTTTGAGCGTTAGATTCATCCGATCATCAGCAGCGGGAATTTGATCGGCGTACTGGTACAGCGGTGTGTCAGGGTGGGAGATGTAGGGACCCATGCCCACCATCGCCACGTCCTTCTCGCGGAAGAAGAGCAGATCACCGGCCAGGATGTCGAGGGTTTGGAACGGCAGTCCCACCATCACACCGGTTCCCGTCTGGTAGCCGAGGGCGAGCAGCGCGTCGATGCAGTCGAGGCGGCGGTGGAAATCGTGACGCTCGTTGCGGGGGTGGATGCGGTAGTAGAGTTCCTCGTCCGATGACTCGATACGCAGCAAATAGCGGTGCGCTCCGGCCTCGAACCATTGACGGTAGGTTTCCTCGCTCTGCTCCCCGAGTGAGAGGGTTATACCGAGCGAGCCGTTGTCGATTTCCTTGATCCGGTGGATGAGGCAGGTGATCATCGCCACAAACTCGGGATCGTTGCGCTCCCCGCTCTGGATGGCCACGGAACCGTAATTCAGCTGATGAGCGAGACGGGCGCATTCCACCACCTCGTCCTCCGTAAGCATGTAGCGTTCAACCTTGTCGTTGTCGCGACGCACTCCGCAATAGAGGCACGACTTTCGGCACACGTTGCTCAGTTCGATTAGCCCGCGCAAGTGCACCTTGTTGTCCAACCGCGACAGTTTGACGTCCAGTGCTTTACGAAACAACTGTTCCATTTCCGCGCCCTGAGTGGCAAGCAACCGCACAATGTCTTCTCTTTCTAAACGATTCTTTTCGAGAATCTCTGCTATATCCATATTGTATGATATGATTCTGTTTTGGCGGCAAAAATAACATTTTTAATCGTCAACTAGCAGATTAATAAAGTATTAAGCTGTATTTAACAATTGGCTGTTTGTAAAAAATCTTTGTACCCTCTTGACAACCCCCATTTCAGGATTGTATCTTTGCGAGTTCTTTTTAATTCGAAAACAAAGTTTTTTTTATAACAAACTAACGAGGTTGTATTGAATTATGAAAACGAAACTCCATTTCACCAGGGGCGAATGGGCGGCGGCCCTCTTCCTGCTGACTATCATGACGGCGGGCAACATCTACTATTTCTTGTGCGACATTCATCCAAGGCCGTCCTGTGATGTCCATCAGTATGAGGCGCAGTTCCAGCGGTTTGCTGCGGAACAGAAGCGCCTTGACGATTCGATAGTAGCTGCGCGTCAACGCACCTACGGCGACCGCCCGCATATCCGTTCCGACACGATTCCTCCGTCCAAGTCGCAGTCGCGACAGCCGATGTACGACATTGTCAAGCTCGACCTCAACAGCTGCGACACTGACGCTTTGATCACTGTGCCGCAGTTCGGGAGCAAACGGGCCGCCAAACTCGTCGAATACCGCGACAAGCTCGGTGGCTTTCACAGCTTTTCGCAGCTGCAGGAGGTCTATGTGATGCAGAATATCGACACGGTGAAACTGAAGACGTATCTCTATATCAACAAACAGAAAATCAGGAAGTTGAATGTCAATACGGCAACCTATCAGGAGTTAGTGTCGCATCCCTATATTGATGCGTATCTCACGAAGCTGATCCTGCGTCACCGCGAAAAAAACGGCCCGATCCGCGACCTCAACGAGCTGCAGCAGATTACCCATGCCTATCCCGAGCTCATTGAGAAATTGCGGCCGTATCTGGTGTTTTCATAGAGACGCACGTCACAATGTAGAGACGCACGGCCGTGCGTCTCTACAGGGCGTGTCCGAAATTTATGTATGTTTGCCGCCGAAATCCAACGGCAATGAAACTGACGAAAGACTATTTTCTCACGGACGATGTGGTGGCGGTTGCGCGGGACCTGATCGGGAAGTCGCTCTTCACGAGGGTCGATGGACAGCTCGCGGGCGGTGTGATTTGCGAGACAGAGGCCTACAAGGGCACTGCCGACCGTGCGTCGCACGCCTTCGGGGGCCGGCGTACGAAACGCAACGAGATGATGTATCGTGAGGGAGGCGTCGCATACGTCTATCTCTGCTACGGGATGCACCATCTGCTCAACTTCGTGACCAACGCCGCCGACATTCCCGACGCGGTACTCATCCGGGGCATCGTGCCCACCCATGGCGGGGAGCTGATGCTGCGCCGCACGGGCAAGCACAAGCTCACCTCCGACATCGGCATCGGGCCGGGGAAAGTGTCGAAACTGTTGGGCATCACCGTTGCCGACAACGGACTATCGCTCTGCGGCGAAAAACTATGGGTTGAGGATCGCGGGCTGCTCGTTCCGGACAGCGCCATCCACGTCACCCCCCGCATCGGCGTGGACTACGCCGGGGAGGACGCGCTGTTGCCGTATCGGTTTGTCGGGACGTTCTGATAATTCAAATGTATTTTTTCAACTATCTCCTCCGCCCCCATCTCCATTCTGCTGAACGCAAACAACTTCTTCCCGAGGTCTTTTAGCGATGCCCCAAGGTGATACACCGTGTCGTCAATGATGAGGAAGCGGTCATGGTAGCGGTCGCACTCGTGCACATCCACGGGCGGGTACTGTCGGTTGTGTTGTTCGAGGTCAAGGTTCAGCGTTTCCGTGACGCGCCGTGTGACAATCTCCGCCGAAACACTTTCTCCCCGTTTTGCCAGCATCAGCAGCACGGAGTCGTCGATGTAGTTGTCTATAAGGATGATGTGTTCTCGGGCCGAGCGGATCAGGTCGGAGGCGAAGGCGTAGGCGTCGAAGATCTGGCCGTCGTAAAACACACCCTCTTTTGGAGGTAGTGCTGTTCGGACGAAGAGAACTATTTGTTCCTCGGTTTTGCTGACACGTTGTTCCAATCTCTCAATCCGCTGGTTGACTGCGTAACCGCGAAGGAGGTATTCTTTCAGAACCCTATTCGCCCATTGGCGGAATTTTGTGGCGTTTTTTGAACTAACGCGATAGCCTACCGACAGAATAGCATCTAAATTGTAATGCAAAATCCGTCTCGTTACCCTTCTGTTTCCCTCAAATCGAACTACCGAGATTTCCTCGGTAGTTGCATTTTGTTCGATTTCCCTTTCTGCGTATAAGTTTTTTAGATGGAGCTTTCAAAGGAATGCGAATTTCGATTTAACAATTCGACGTTGAATTGTTAAATTCCAGCACAAGATTTAGCAGAAACTGTTTCCCAAGCCCCCAGCACCCTACCAGCACCCTCGTTCCCAAGCCTTTCCCAAGTCCTACCCATAGTGCAGGCATACTTTACGCAAGTCAAAGGGCTTGCCTGGACTTGCGAAGTACTTGGGTACTACTTGGGTAGGGCTTGGGTGTAGGGATGCAAATTTTTGTGTCTCTACAAAAATAAGCACTGTTAATCCACTGCCGTTGTTGACCATCGAAAAACCGCAAAACATTTGCAATTGACAGTTGGCCGTTGGAGATTCCGCCGCTCACTCCGTTCGCTGCGGAATGGTGGTTCGCCCGTTGCGACAGGGGGGGTAAACAAGGGCGGCTTCGGACAGTCCCCGGCAACGGCAGGCGCTCCCCGCCGCCCTTGTTTCCCTTTTTACCCCTCTTGCACGGCGCACCATTCCGCAGGCGACGTCAGGGGCCGGCGGAATCTCACCCCCGCAAGGACAGGAGGGTACGGAGACCTGCATTGTTGGCCCTGTTATGGGATTCATAATCAATGTATTACGTTGATTCCAAAATAAGCAACCTCTCACGGGGGTGTGGGGCAGGGCTTACGCATCAACTTCCAAAGACTCCGACTGCGCGGGGCATTGCAGCGTGTCGAGTAAGGTCGTCGGCCGTTATTTTCCTCCCAACCATGTGAGA
>CAJOKR010000013.1 GCA_905235135.1 uncultured Bacteroidales bacterium | reverse complement strand
ACGGACAGTTATGAACAATGCTGTTCCGAAAAAACGGAGCAAATCCGTTCATAAGCGACCGACAAGATCAAAAGGAAAGAATTAAACGACAGTCCCTACTTATGAAAAAGACGATATTCATTGTTTTCGTCATCATTTTGACCGGATGTGGCAGCCGTCAACAATCCGAAAACCTAAAAGAAGAGTCCACCATGGTGGCGGAGATTTCTGCGGAACAGGCCGTCAGGGAGATTTATGACGAGGTGTTTAAGGCATATAACACTCTTTCAGAATCAGAGATCATTGCTGCCGATTTCGACCACAAGTTCATGTCTGTCGAATATTTGACTACTGATTCCATCGTGTGTGAGATTGACAAGAAGTATCCCGGAGAAATTGGTTTCCATGACTACGACCATTGGATTCAGGGAAATAATTGGAAGAATCTTTCGTACGAGATAACTTCGACGAACAACATCTCGGATAATGAAGCAGTGGTCAGCTTGGTGGTTCTCAATTGCGGACAAAAAAAGCCCGTCAAGGTGAAGATAGTGAAGGAAAACGGCGTATGGAAAATCGCCGATTTCATCCGCGATGGCGTTTCCGAACTACACGAAATGCAGGATTACATCGCGGCGGACGCGGAGTTGTAAGGATTATACTTGTCCTGTAGTTGTCCTAAACTTGTTATGTCTCCTCCGGTTCTTTCCAAAGTGCAATTCAAAGTGCAAATTTTGCACTTTGGAGGCTCGATTGTTAACTCCCGAGTTAGTAGCGTGCATCCTGCACGCCTGTCCCGCGTCGCTTCCGCTACCCCACACTGCGCTCCACTGCGTTACGCTTGTATGGGGTTATTGAGCTTTCGTGCCTCCGGCACGCGAAAGTTTATCTGATACTTCCCGTTACAACTGCTAACTACTAACTTCTAACTACTAACTTCTTAAGTTCTTCCCGGTTCATCCACGCCAGCACTCCCAAATACCCGATCAAAATCACCGTATTCACCACCAATCGCACCCAGACCTTCTCAATGCCAAACAGATGGTAGATACCGAGGCTCAACCCATACACGGCCACCGCGAAGAAAAGGTAGAAGAGGATGCGCTTGAGGTCGTAATCGACGTGGTAGTACTTCTGACCGAGAAGGTAAGAGACGACCATCATGGAGAGGTAGCAGGCGAAGGTGGTCCAGGCCGCACCCATGTAGTCGAAACGCGGAATCAGCAACCAGTTGAGAACCAGGGTGATGACCGCCCCGAAGATGGCGATGTAGGCTCCGAATTTGGTCTGGCTGGTAAGCTTGTACCAGATTGAAAGGTTGTAGAAGATGCCGAGGAAGAGGTTGGCCATCAGCAAGATAGGGACGATGGGCAGGCCCACGCGGTAGCCCGGTCCCACGAAATATTGCACGAGGTCGATGTAGAGCATGATGCCAACGAAAATGATCGAGCAGACCAGCACGAAAGCGGTCATCACTTCGGCGTAGGTTTCTTTCGCGTCCTTGTCCTTCGCCTTGCGGAAGAAGAAGGGTTCGGCGGCGTATTTGAAGGCCTGGATGAAGATGGTCATCATGATGGAGATCTTGTAACAGGCGCTGTAGATGCCCACGGAGGCCTGCGGGTCGGGGGCGAGCGAAAGCCGCTTGAGCAGCACGCGGTCCATCGTCTCGTTCACGATGCCGGCCAAACCGAAGATCAGCAGCGGGAAGGCGTAGCGGAACATCTTCTTCCACAGCTGCCAGTCGAAAACGAACTTCTGCTTGAAGATGCCCGGGAAGAGCATCAGCAGGGTAACGATGCTGGCCACGAGGTTGGCGATGAAGATATAGCCGACCCCGATTTCAGGGTTGTAAATAGCGTTGACGAAGGCGGAGTCGGGGTTCTTGGTGAGCAGCCACGGACAGAGCAACAGGAAGAAGAGGTTGAGCAGCACGTTGACGAGGATGTTGGTGATCTTCACCGCCGCGAAGGTCATCGCCCGATTTTGGAACCGCAGGTGCGCAAAAAAGATGGAGGTGAGCGCATCCACGCCGATGATTACAGAGAACCAGCGCACATATTCGGGATGATTGGGGTATTGCAGCCATTCGGCGATGGGCTGCGAGTAGATTCCGCAGAGCACGATGAAGAGGGTGGAGGTGCAGAGCAGCGACCCCACCACGGTGCTATAGACGCGGTCCTTGATGCCGTCATCCTGCGAGAACTTGAAGAAGGCGGTCTCCATGCCATAGGTGAGAATCACGATGAAGAGGCTGGTCCAGGCGTAAAGCTCGCCAACCACACCGTAGTCCGACGCGTTCTGGAAGATGTAGGTGTGGAGCGGCACCAGCAGGTAGTTGAGGAGTCGCGCCAGCACGGTGCTCCCGCCGTATATGACCGTCTGTCCGGCCAGTTTTTTGACTTCGTTGTCTGCCATTATCTCACAATGGTTAAGGGTTATTGGATGTCATGACAGAGACGTCATCCCAACGTCTCTAAAAAAACCTCGCAACAAAGCGTTGCGAGGTTCAGCGGAAAGTACAGGATTCGAACCTGAGAGCTTTTACACCCTGGCGGTTTTCGAAACCGCTGCCTTCAGCCGCTCGGCCAACTTTCCTTTCTCAAAAGAGTGCGCAAAAATACAATTTTTTCGATATGCCGCAACAGGCCATTTCAAAAAAATGTAAGACCCTTTAAAACGCCGTAGAGACGCGCCATGGCACGTCTCTACAACGATAGGCTGACGGATGTTCCGTCCTTATTGCACGTTCTTCAGCACTTCCACGAGGAAATCGTAGAATTTGCCGACGCTCTCGATGTTGACGCGCTCGACGGGGGAGTGCGGGTGCTCGATGGTCGGGCCGAAAGAGACCATATCCCAGTCCGGATAGCAGACACCGAAGAGACCGCATTCCAGACCGGCATGGATGGCCATCACCTTGGGCTCGTTGCCGTATTTCTCCTTGTAAACCCTCATGCAGGTGTTCATAATCGGGCTCTGCATGTTGGGGTTCCAGCCGGGATAGGTGCCGGTGAGCTCGATGCCGCAGTCGGCGAGCTCGGCGATGGCAACCATCTTCTCGCCCAGGGCGTCCTTCGCGCTATTCACGCTGCTGCGCATCAGGCACTTCGCGCTCATCTCACCGTTCTCGGCAACGAAATTGGCCAGGTTGTTGGAGGTCTCCACCAAGCCGGGCATGGAGTCGCTCATGCGCTGCACGCCGTTCGGGATGGCGAAAATCATGTTCAGGAACTGACACAAAGCATTGGGTTCAATGACCTCTTTCGGAGTGTCGGTGGCTGTCACGGTGAGGCTGAGACATTCCTCGGTGAGGGCGAACTCTTTCTGCACGACTGCCTCGAACTCTTTGGCAAAGGCTTCGAACTCAGCGGATTTCGCGGCGGGAACGGTCAATATGGCCGTGGCCTCGCGCGGGATGGCGTTGCGCAGACCGCCGCCATTGATGCAGGCGACGCAGCCGCCGAAGTCGCGGACAACCTTCTGCAGGAAGCGCGTGGCGATCTTGTTGGCGTTGGCACGGCCCAGGTTGATGTCCATGCCGGAGTGCCCGCCGTGCAGACCCGTGACGAAGAGCTTGTAGCCCTTCATGTCAGCGGGGGTGGCGACGGTGGTGTAGGTGCGGCTGAAGTTGGCGTCCATACCGCCGGCGCAACCCACATAGAGCTCGCCTTCCGTCTCGGAGTCGAGGTTGATGAGGATCTTGCCCTTCACGAAGCCGGGCTTCAGACCGAAAGCGCCGGTCATGCCGGTCTCCTCGTCGATGGTGACGAGCACCTCTATGGGTCCGTGCTGGCAGGCGGGGTCGGTGATGGCGGCCAAAGCGGCGGCAACGCCAATGCCGTCGTCAGCGCCGAGGGTGGTCTTGTTGGCACGCACCCAGCCGTTGTCGATGATCGGCTCGATGGGGTCGGTCAGGAAATCGTGGACCTTGTCGCTGTCGGCTTGCGGCACCATGTCGCAGTGGGCCTGCAACACAACGGGCGTGCGGTTCTCGAAGCCAGGGGTGGCGGGGACAGAGAACAGCAGGTTGCCGGTCTCGTCCTGCACAACGGGGATGTTGTTCTCCTTAGCCCATTCCTTGTACCATTTCACCACGGCGGTTTCATGCTTGGAGGGGTGCGGAGCGTCGCAGATGTGTCCGAAAATGTCCCATAATCCTTTGGGATAGAGGTTCAAAAGTTCTTGATTCATTGCTTTTACTATTTATGATTTACGTTTAAGATTTGTATTTCGATAATTCCGCTGCAAAGATACATTTTTTTTCGGCGAATTTGGCGGATTGGGCGAAATTTTTGTGTCGCTCTGTCGTTTCGAAAATATTGTATTTTTGCCGGAAATTATCATGATGAAAAGAATGCTATTGATAATACTTGTCCTCACGTCCCACCTCGGTTTCTCGCAAATCGTGCGCAATGTGGGGAAAGGGGCGGTGGATTCGGTCATCTATACGGTTATAAATGGGGAGAAAGCGGCGACGCTCTATTTCGATGAGGGGGCAGATTACCGTTGCTACGAGATCAGCGAGCCTTTCACCGAGCATGACACGAATTTCATCTGGCGGCTGCTATGCCTGAATAAACGTGATAATGGTAGCATAGACACCTGTGTGACAAGCTATTACACCATTTCTCGGAATCAGGAGAATCATCTGGAACATGTTATGCGGATTGCTTCGAAACATTGGTTTGAGGAGGACGGCTCCATTGAAGATTTTTATTTGCCGCTGTTTCTCGAAACTTATCCCAACGTGGTGCATCACAAAATATACGACTATCCTCGCTTATGGTTCCCCATTGTGCAATATCGTGGCAAATACTACTTTTCCGCCGACAACCCATACGTGATGGAGTTTACGGACAGTACGTTTATGTTTTACGGCCAGGAGCTCTATATTTTACCTTATCATGGTTACTACCGACAAACGATATGGGATACTTTGGGCTATTTATATGAAACAGAAAGTCGTAACGGCATTTGCCAGATCATTTTGCAGCCCGCCAAGACTGTAGAGGGACTTTATGTGGCAACCGTATTTTTCGAGACTTCAGATGAAAGAAGGCGGTATTTGGTCGCCCCGCAGGAATATATTGATCGTTTCGACTTGATTGACATCCGAAACCGATGCGATGTTACAGATTTGGAATATGACACGGTTGATTACGGCGAGCTGTTGGGCGTTGAGGAGGTGCTGCGGATTGTTGAGTCCCATCCGGTCAGATATGATTTCAAGAAGAAGGAAACTGATTTCGATATAGAGCTCCAACCGCTCATTTGCACTGATTTTTCAGATGACGAGGACGTCGTCTTGGAGAATTTTTTGGCGGATTCCTTGGAGGAGGTATATAAGTTCACCGAAAAAATGCCCCAATATCCAGGAGGCACAGTGGCAATGACGTCTTTCATTGAACATTCGCTGCAATATCCCGAAATAGCCTCCCGAAACGGCATAAAAGGCACTGTCCTTTTGGAGTTCATCGTAGAGAAAGACGGCTCCATAAGCCATGTACACGTGAAAATCCCGCTTTTCCCCGAATGTGACATGGAGGCTGTCCGGATTATCAAATCCATGCCGAAATGGAATCCCGCCATAATCCAGGGAGAGCCGGTCCGTTGCTATTACCAGGTGCCGGTAACGTTCAGGTTGTAATTTTTTATAGAAACATATTTGCTGTTTCAAAAAAATGTGTATTTTTGCAACTGAAATTTAGTTGCAATGAGTCTGTCGAAAACGTTGAAATATAAAGGTTTTATCGGTAGTATTGAAGCCGAATTGGAAGATAACACGCTCTACGGCAAAGTGTTGGGGTTAAATAAACAGACTCTTATCACGTACGAGGGGCAGACGCTTGCGGAACTTAAGGAAGATTTTGAAAATGCTGTGGATGACTATATCCAGCATTGCAAAGAAAATAACCTGCCGTTCCATAAATCTTATTGCGGCAGCTTCAACATCAGAATTCCTTCAGAACTGCACGCTAGAATCGCGATGTCGGCACAAGAAGCTGGTGTGTCATTGAACTCCTACATCCAAAGAGTTCTAGCATCTGTCGTATTATAAACAGGGTTATATCGTAGAAGAGTTTCTTTCTTTTTGGCTAACAAAACTTGAGGTGTAATTTTTGCACTTCAAGTTTTCCTACCCCTACCGCAAGTCGCTCACCGCTATCGCGACAGGGTAGGAGACCGGTACATTCTCCTTGGTGGCGGGCTCCCAGCGGGGCATCGACAGCACCTGCTTGCGCATCTCGTTCTGGAAGTCGAAGTCCTGGGATGAGCCGGTTACGGGCAAGTTGGCGAAATCTACGTCCGACACGGTGCCGTCGGTGTTCACCACGAAGGTAACCAGTGCGTCGTTGAACAGCTCGTCGGACATGTACGTGCTGTACGAACGCAGCCGCTGGCGTAGCCACAGAACGGGCGAACCGATTTCAGCGGGAAATTTGGCCGGCATCACATCGGAGAAAACAGAACGGACTCTCATCCCGTCCACAATAACAGTCGAACCGTCAACACCATTACCTCTTATTTGGTTGAAACACGCTTCGTATTTTGAACGCAAAGAATCCCTTTGATACAAACACGCCGGATCTACATCCCCTGTCAGCGTGGAGGGAACGTAGGCTGGGGTGTAACAGGCGTTCATCACGACGGACGACAGCGCGATCCCTGCGACGGTCACCGCCTTGCCGAGGACTTTGCGTTTGTGAAGCTCCTTTTCGAGGTAGCGGAGCTCAGCCTCGCAGAAGGGGCACGTGCCGGAACACTCGCCCTTGAATGTACACTCACGTTGCTCCAACGGGATATTGTTCTCCGTGGCGATCCGCCGCCGCACCTCCTTCAAATACTCGCATCTGTTCTTGCCGGGGTTCATAATGATAGGATTTTCAATGATGCGGCGAAGATACATTTTTTTCGGCGAATTTGGCGGTTTGGGCGAAATATTATCAGCACTCAATTTTGAAATACCTCAGCACCCCTTTGAACTGATCCTGCGCCGTCAGGCAGGTGTCGCGAAGGTAGCCATTGATGTTACCCCAGTTCTGGATCCCGCGATAGTAGAACAGATGCAGGTCCTCGGTGATGATGAAGGGGACGATGCCGCTTTGCAGACACTGCCAGAACATCAGCAGCCGTCCGATGCGGCCGTTGCCGTCCTGGAACGGGTGGATGCGCTCAAACTGCACGTGAAAATCAAGGATGTCATCAAATTCAATGGTTTTGAGGGCGTTATAGCCGTCAAGCAGGACTTTGACTTGCTTGTGTACCTTGTCGGGCGGCACGGTTTCCTCCCCGCCGACCTCGTTGGGCAAACGCTTGTAGTCACCCACCGCAAACCACGACTTCTGGCTGTCGGAGGTGTTCGTCTTCAACAGCAGGTGCAGCTGTTTGATGTGGGATTCCGTGATTTTGTCGGTGGCGTGGTCGATGATGTAGTCTATGCAGCGGAAGTGGTTTACCGTTTCCAAAATGTCGTCAATGCGCGTGTTTTCCGTGGTGGCACCTAACGTGTTGGTCTCGAAGATGTAGCGCGTCTGTTCTTTGGTCAGGCGGCTGCCTTCGATATGGTTGGAATTGTACGTGAGGTCGATCTGCACGCGATGATAGACCCCGCCTTTCATCCGTGCCTCCTTCTCGTCACGCAGGCGTTGCAGCAGCGGCGAAACCTGTCCCTTCTTTTTTTTCGGAAGGGTGGCTTCACTGGGGATATTCCAGGTCTTTCCGGTCAAAAACGCTCCGTCAATCTTCCCCGTGGCACAATAATAGCGGACGGTCCGTTCGCTAACCCCGTGTTTCTCTGCATACTGGCTGACTGAAATGTACTCCATGTTATCGGCAAACTTTTAGAAAAATTCAGCCGCAAAGATACATTTTTTGCCGATACCGGCAATAATCGGGCTTTTGTCACTGACCGGGACATTATTGTCGCCGATTACGCCTTCCTCACAAACAATTGCGCATTCTCGAATTTCGTGACCTTCACCTTTTCGCCGGGCCACATAGCCGTGTTCAACAGTGGCGTCCAGGATTTCGCCGTCGATATTGATTTTGCCGGAGGGGCGAAGGATGGTCTGCGCGGTGCCCTCCTTGCCGACGTACTGCTCGTTGCGCATGTCCTGCGAAGTGAAGCCTTTGTCGCTCTCCAAACCAGTGCGCAGGGCCAGGGAACCGAAGCGCGTCTCCGCAAGGATTAGCTTCTTGCCGAGCCACAGGGCGATGAAGAAGCCCGCCAAACTGCTCACCAGCACCAGTATCGTCATCTTGCTGACGTAGGCGGAGGCGTTGAATTCGGGGTTGAAGTTGAATTTGAAGCCTACATTATATACTAATGTAAGGACCAGCGAAACGAGGATAAGCACGATGCCGGAGATGCCCGTCACGCCGAAACCTGGCACGACGAAAAACTCTAACATCAGCAGTACCAGTCCGGCGAGGAAGATGAGAATTTCCCAGTGTGCGGCGAGGCCTTCAAGATAGTGGGGCGCGAAGAAGAGTAGGGCAGCGGTGATGGCGATGACGCTGGGCAGTCCGATACCGGGGGCCTGCAGCTCGAAGTAGAGTCCGCCGACGATGCACATGATGAGAATGCCGCTCACCACCGGATTCACTAAGAAGTTGATGATTTTGTCGATGGTAGTAAGCTCCTGCTCGGTGATCTCCAGCGGTGTCTCGCTGACGTGCGAGAGGGCCTCCTCGCGGCTACTCACCACACCCTCGCAGAAACCGTTTTTGGCGGCCTCCTCGGAGGTGAAGGTCAGCACCTTGCCGGAATCGCTGATGCCGGCAATCTTCACGTCGGGATCGACCATGGCCTGCGCGATGTTGGGGTCGCGGCCGTTGTGCTGGGCGGTGGTGCGCATGAGCGAGCGCATGTACGACTGGTACTTGTCGGGCATAATCTCGCCGGTCTCGTTCACCACCGAAGCCGCCCCGATGGACGCGCCGGGCATCATGTAGATGCTGTCGCAGGCGATGCTGATGAGCGCGCCCGCCGATGCCGCGTTATTGTTGATGAAGACGACGGTCGGCACCTTGGTGTTGAGCAGCAACGTGCGGATTTTGTCGGCCGCGTCGAGCTCCCCGCCAAAGGTGTTGAGCTCGAGCATCAGGTAGTCGAACTTGCCATCCTCAGCCTCCTTCACGGCCTTCTCGGTGAGCCGCAGCGCCGGCTTGGAGATATTGTCGTCGATTTTGTAGTAATAGACTTTCGGTTGCTGGGCAAAAACGTTCATCATCGTCGCCAACATCACCACGATAAGGCACACCAGGAAACTATAGGTTTTCTTCATATTCTTCTTGTTCTTGAAAAGGGCTGCGAAAATAGGATTTTTTCGGATTGGAGACCCAAAAAAAATGTATCTTTGCCGACTAATTTTTTGGACATGAAAAAGGAAAATGTAGATCTGATTTTTGAGGAATTCAAGAATGCTAAGATACTGGTTATCGGGGATGTAATGATCGACTGCTACCTCACTGGCAAGGTCACGCGCATCAGCCCGGAGGCGCCCGTGCCGATCGTGAATGTGCAAAACCGCAGCTACCGCCTCGGCGGCGCTGCCAACGTGGCCCTCAATCTCAAGAGCCTCGGCGCCGACCCCATCCTCTGCTCCGTCATCGGCAGTGACTCCAAGGCCACGGTCTTCTACAACCTCATGGAGGACTGCGACCTCACCTCCGATGCCATAGTCCCGATGTACGGCCGCCGCACCACCATCAAATACCGCATCATCGGCAACAACTGCCACATCGTGCGTGTGGATGACGAGAAGGTGCAGTCGCTGAAGGAGCGCGAAAAACGGCAGTTCCTGACCACCGTGGAGCAGATCATCGACCACAACGAAATCGATGCCATCATCTTCGAGGATTATGATAAAGGTCTGTTCTCCAAGGACTTGATCTCTGAAATTATCAACTTCGCCCACAAGAAGAACATCTACGTGGCCGTTGATCCCAAGGAAAAGAATTTCAACAACTATACCAACGTCAACCTCTTCAAACCCAACTTGAAGGAGATGTCGAAGGGCTTCCACGTGGAGGATAACGCCGAACTCACTTTGGAAGAAATCCACGAGCTGGCCAAGGAATTTGCCGAACGACAGAAGATCGACAAGGTGATGGTGACCATGTCGGCAAAGGGTATCGCCTTCTACGACCGCCAGAACGACACGTTCCAGCATCAGCCCGCCTTCCAGCGCCGCGTGAGCGACGTCTCCGGCGCCGGCGACACGGTGATCTCCGTCTCCACGCTCTTCCTGCTGAAAGGCCACTCCGTGGAGGAGACCTGCTTGGCCGCGAACCTGGCCGGCGGCATCGTGTGCGAATATGTCGGCGTGGTGCCCATCAACTGCGCCCAACTCAAGGCAGAGATGGCAAAATACGCTCCCGGCCGTTAACTTTTCCTCCCGTCATATACTAAACGACTCAGAATCTCGTTACGGCATCTTTGATTTGACAATATGAGACTTAAACGCATCCTCACCCTCTCTATTGTGTGCCTCGGCATCGCCACGCACGCGTACGCCCAGTTCGGGGTGCCCAACCTGCTGAAATACGACAAACGCAGGTTCCACTTCGGCTTCACGCTGGGATACAACAACTTCAACTACCGCATCTCCTCCAAACCGGATTTGGCGGAGTACGACTCCCTGATGCTCGTGCACACTCGCCCCATGAGCGGTTTCAGCCTCGGTATCGTCACCAACCTGCGCCTCGGCAAGTATTTCGACCTGCGATTCATCCCCGGACTCTCGTTCGGCGACCGCTACATCGACTACACCGTCCGCTACCCCGACGGCTCCGAAATCATCACCCCGAAAAATGTGGAATCCGTCTATCTCGACCTGCCCATCCTCTTCAAATACAAATCCTCGCGAATGCTCAACAACATCCGCGCCTACGTCATCGCCGGCGGCCAATACACCTTCGACATGATCTCTGCCAAGAAGAGGAAAGCTCCCGCAAATGGCGATATAGTTGTCAAACTCAACCCCCACGATGTGCAAGCGCAGGTGGGCGTCGGCTTCGACTTCTACTGCACCTACTTCAAGTTCTCCACCGAACTCAAGATGTCGTTTGGCTTCATTAACATGCTCGTCCCCGAGGACAATATGTACGCCACGAGCGTCACAGGCCTCCACGCGAAAAACCTACAGATATCGTTTATCTTTGAGTAAGTGTTGGTTCGGAGGGATATTCCCCTCCTTTGGAGGGGTGCCCGAAGGGCGGGGTGGTCAGAACAAAAACAGAAACAGTAACAAAAAGAATATGGCAAACAACGAAGACCTTTTCAAACAGATTATATCCCATGCCAAGGAGTATGGGTTCATTTTCCCGTCAAGCGAAATTTACGACGGACTGAGCGCAGTGTATGACTACGGTCAGAACGGAGTGGAACTGAAGAACAACATCAAGCAATACTGGTGGAAGGCTATGGTGCAATACCACGACAATATCGTGGGCCTCGACAGCGCCATTTTCATGCACCCCACCATCTGGAAGGCTTCCGGCCACGTGGATGCATTCAACGACCCGCTCATCGACAACAAGGATTCCAAGAAGCGTTACCGTGCTGACGTGCTAATTGAGGATCATATCCAAAAGATTGAGGATAAGATAGATAAGGAGATTGAAAAGGCTAAGAAGCGTTTCAACAACTTCGACGAGGTGCTTTACCGCCAGACCAACACCCGCGTGGTGCAATACCAAGCGCAGGTCGATGACATCCGCAATCGTTTCGCCGAGCTGATGAACGCCAACGACCTCGTGGGTTTGAAGGCGCTGATTGAGGAGTTAGGCATCGCGTGCCCGATTTCCGGCACGCGCAACTGGACCGACGTGCGTCAATTCAACCTTATGTTCGCCACCAAGTTAGGTTCTGTGGCCGACGGCGCTGACACCATCTACCTTCGTCCCGAGACCGCGCAGGGCATCTTCGTCAACTACCTCAATGTGCAGAAGACCGGCCGTATGAAACTGCCGTTCGGTATCGCGCAGATAGGCAAGGCCTTCCGTAACGAAATTGTGGCCCGCCAGTTCATTTTCCGTATGCGCGAGTTCGAGCAGATGGAGATGCAGTTCTTCGTTAAGCCCGGTGAGGAGCTGAAATGGTTCGACTATTGGAGACAGACCCGTCTGAAATGGCATACCGACCTCGGCATTGCTCCCGATAACTATCGTTTCCACGACCACGAGAAGCTGGCGCATTACGCTAATGCCGCCACCGACATCGAGTTCAAGTTCCCGTTCGGCTTCAAGGAGCTGGAGGGCATCCACTCGCGCACGAACTTCGACCTCTCGCAGCATGAGCAGTATTCCGGCAAGAAACTGCGCTATTTCGACCCCGAAACCAACGAGAGCTACGTGCCCTACGTCATCGAGACTTCCATCGGCGTCGATCGTATGTTCCTCGCGGTTTTCAGCCACGCCTACACCGAAGAGACCTTAGAGGACGGCTCCACACGCACAGTGTTGCGCATCCCCGCGAAGCTCGCACCTTACAAGGTGGCTGTGCTGCCGCTGGTCAAGAAAGACGGGCTGCCGGAAATCGGTCAGGAGGTTTTCGATATGCTGAAGAAGGATTTCATGGTGCAGTACGAGGACAAAGACGCCATCGGCCGCCGCTACCGTCGTCAGGACGCCATCGGCACCCCGTTCTGCGTCACCATCGACAACCAGACCAAGGAAGACCAGACGGTGACCGTGCGCGAGCGCGACACCATGCAGCAATACCGCCTGCCCATCGCAGATTTGACGGTGGAGCTGATGAAGAAATTACGGTAATTATTATCGAATATCCCATTGTAGAGACGCGCCAAGGCACGTCTCTACATTTATTTTAAATAGGGCAATTTTGCCAGAAATATATAATGCAAAAATTGTATCTTTGCAGGTTCAAAATTAAAATGGAAAATCTGTAAAAAGATGAAAAGATATACCTTTTTGATTGTCATATTGTTGGCCACTGTCGTATCCTACGCACAGGGAATGAAGGCCTTCATCAGCCACAAGGCCTACTGTACCAGCAACTTGCAACCCTACATTGAATTCACCTTTGTGGTGGGCGGTAATACCGTGCGCTATGTGCCCGACGGGAAGGGAGGTTTCGAAGCTGGTGTTGAAATCCGGGTCGAGATGCAGCAAAACGACTCTGTTGTGAAGCATCTGCACTACATCCTCGGCAGCGACAAGTTCGCCGATTCCACCCGCGCTGGGAAACCCGATTTCGCTGACATCCAGAATGTTCAGCTTCCGCAGGGCGAATATTTCCTCTACTTCTACATGAAAGATGTGAACGCACTGCCCGACAGCAACGGGAAAGTGGAACAGCTTTCCTACATCGACAAAATCACCCTCAATTTTCCCGAGGACCGCATCTCCACCTCAAAGATTTCGCTTTACAAATCCGCATCGGTGGCCAAACCCGGCGGACTTTTCGTGAAATACGGCTTTGAACTGCCGCCGTTGTACTCCAATTTTGTGCCGGAATCGCAATATACGCTGCCTTTTGCATTAGAGGTCTATAACACCCCGAAAATCCTTGGCAACCGCCCTCTGACGGCCAAATGCTATGTGGAGCAGGCCGAGTCGCACCTCGCCGCAACGGCTTCCAACATTATCACGATGGCTTACCCGCCTAAGGAGGTAGTGCTGGTTTTCAACGAGTTCAATACCTTCAACCTCCCCTCCGGCAACTATTTCGCTGTGGTGCAGCTGCTGGACGACCGCGACAGTCTGCTGCTGCTCGACAAGGTCTTCTTCCAGAAAAGTAACCCCTCTGTGCAGCTGAATCTTGAAGAATACAGTCAGACGAGCATTCAAGGCACCTTCGTAGAGTTCGACACCAACCGTAAAGTGCTGATTGACAATGTAAACTGTCTCTATCCCATCAGCAGCTTAACAGAGCGCGAATTCTATGAGAACCGGATGAAGACCACCCCGACGGATCAGTTGCAGCAGTTCTTCTACAACTTCTGGCTGCGACGCAATCCCGGCAACCCCGAGGAAGCCTGGCTGAACTACAAGAAACGGGTGGATGAGGTGCAGCGGCTCTTTGGCAGCAAACAGGTCAAAGGTTACCTCACTGACCGCGGCCGCGTTTATCTGCAATACGGAAAGCCCGACGAAATCAAGGATGAGCCGTCCGATCCCGTGACGCTACCTTACCAAATTTGGCACTACTACTACCTGAACGGTCAGACGAATGTGAAGTTTGTGTTTTACGACCCCGTGCTGACGGGCAAGGACTACGAGTTAATCCATTCCACCATGTACGGCGAAGTGCAGAATCCGAGCTGGAAGATGATGCTGGTGCGCAAAATCCAGACCCAAACGGACATCTACGATACGGAGCCGGTGGACTATTGGGGCAATGAAATGAACGACTACTGGAAGTATCACTGATCAATCTGCAGCATGAAACGCCTCTTCGACATTCTGTTCTCGCTTATCGTGCTCACGATCGGTCTGCCATTCGCGCTGATTATTGCGTTGCTGATTTTGGCAGACTCCAAAGGACGCGTGCTGTACAAACAGAGCAGGGTGGGGCGAAACAATGTTGATTTCCAGCTCTATAAGTTCCGCACGATGTGCACCGGCGCCGACAAGGGCAGTCTGATTACGGTGGGCGGCGATGACGCACGCATCACAAAGGTGGGCCGTTTCTTGCGCAAATACAAGATTGACGAATTCCCGCAATTCCTGAACATCCTGAAGGGCGAGATGAGTATCGTGGGGCCACGTCCGGAGGTGCGAAAGTATGTGGACATGTACACGCCCGAGCAGATGCGCGTGCTCAGCGTGCGCCCGGGCCTCACCGACTACGCCTCCATCCGCTACGTGAACGAGAACGAACTCCTCGCCACCTCTCCCGACCCGGAAAAGACTTACATTGAGGAGATTATGCCAGACAAACTAAAGTTGAACTTGAAGTATATTGACGAACAATCGGTAGGAACGGATTTAAGGATAATACTGATGACACTGAAGGCGATAGTCGTTAGGAATGATGAATAATTCATTGAGTAGCCTCGGAGAGGCAAAACGCACAGAGTGCAAATAGCCCCACGCAAGGCGAAGCCGCAGTGTGGGGCCGATGATAACAGATAATAGTAAATTGTAACGATATGTACACCAACGAGACTTTATGTGGCGCACTGCGAGGATGGGGCGCTCTCAATTCAAGGAAAGATGGCCAACAGGCACGGATTGATTGCCGGCGCCACGGGCACAGGCAAAACGGTCAGCCTGCAAGTTTTGGCCGAAACCTTCAGCCAAATCGGCGTGCCGTGTTTCATGGCCGATATGAAGGGCGACCTCTCGGGCATCAGCCAGGTCGGCAAAATGAGCGGCTTCATCGAGAAGCGGCTGCCGGAGTTTGGACTGGAGAACCCCGAATTCCAAGCCTGTCCGGTGCGTTTCTACGACGTGTTCGGCGAGCAAGGGCATCCGATTCGCGCCACCGTCTCCCAAATGGGTCCGCAGCTGCTCTCCCGTCTGCTCGGCCTCAACGAGACGCAGGACGGCGTCCTCAACATCGTCTTCCGCATCGCCGACGAGCGCGGGCTGATGATCATCGACCTCAAGGATCTGCGGGCGATGCTGGAGTACGTCTCCAAACATGCCAAAGAATACACGATGAAGTACGGGAACGTCTCCACAGCCTCCATCGGGGCCATTCAGCGCGCACTGCTGCAACTGGAGGCTCAAGGGGCGGACAAGTTCCTCGGGGAGCCGAGTTTCGACATCTACGACCTCATTCAGACCGAGAACGGCAAGGGCGTGATGAGCGTGCTGGCCGCCGACAAGCTGATGATGCAACCCAAACTCTACAGCACCTTCCTGCTGTGGCTGCTTTCCGAACTCTACTCCACGCTTCCGGAAGTGGGTGACCTCGACAAACCGAAACTGGTCTTCTTCTTCGACGAGGCGCACACGCTCTTCGAAGATACCTCCAAAGCATTGATAGACAAGATTGAGCAGGTGATTCGCCTAATCCGAAGCAAGGGCGTGGGCATCTACTTCATCACCCAATATCCGACCGACATTCCCGACAACATCCTCGGGCAGTTAGGCAACCGCATCCAGCACGCGTTGCGCGCCTACACGCCCAAGGATCAGAAGGCCGTACGCGCCGCCGCCGACACCTTCCGTGCCAATCCGGCGTTCAAGACCGACGAGGCCATCATGAACCTGGAAACCGGCGAGGCATTAGTGAGTTTCCTCGACGAGAAGGGGGCTCCCGGCATCGTGCAACGGGCCAAGATTCTCTTCCCGCTGTCGCAAATCGGAGCAATCACCGAAGGCCAGCGGATGGATATCATCAAGCAAAGCCGCGTCTATGGCAAGTACGACACCCCCGTTGACAACGAGAGTGCCTTCGAACTTCTGATTAAAGAGGCGGAAGAGGCACTCGCCGCCCAAGAAGCTGAAAAACAAGCGATTGAAGAGGCCAAACAGGAAGCGGAGGACGGGAAGAAGTCGTCCAAGAAGCAGGGCATCTTCGGTAAGGTGATCAAGGCCGTCATCACCGCCGTCACCGCCACCATCGCCTCCGCGTTGGGCACGGCCGTCAGCAACAAGGTGACCGGCAAGAAGACCAAGTCGAAAACCTCCACCGCCGAGAAGGTTATCAAGAGTTCCACTTCCGCGGCCACGAGAACCATTACGAGGGAGATTTCAAGGGACATTCTCGGAAATATATTGAAATAGATACGATGTGACCTTTGTAGAAACGCAAGATTTTGCGTCTCTACAGCATCGATAAACGATAACAATTTCATAGAATGCGCAAAGTTCTAGTAATCTATACCGGCGGGACCATCGGCATGATGATGGATCCCGAAACGAAATCGCTGAAACCGTTCGAATTCAAGGACATCCACCAGCAGCTGCCGATGCTGACGCTGATGGACGTGGAGCTGACTTTCGAGTCTCTTCTCCCGCTGATCGACTCCTCCGACACCGATCCGGCCTTCTGGATCCGGTTAGCGAAAGTGATAGGGGAGAACTACCCCCATTTCGACGGTTTTGTGGTGCTGCACGGCACCGACACGATGGCTTACACGGCTTCCGCGCTGAGTTTCCTTTTGGAGAACCTCGCCAAGCCCGTCATCCTCACCGGCTCGCAACTTCCCTTAGGCGTCATCCGCACCGATGGTCGTCGCAACATATTGAATGCCATTGAGTTTGCGTCCGCCCATCAGGACGGGCATCCGATTGTTCGAGAGGTGTGCGTCTATTTCCAGAACGCCCTCTACCGTGGCAATCGCACCTACAAGGACGATGCGGCGCGGTTCAACGCTTTCTATTCACCCAACTACCCGAAACTGGCCGACGTGAACACCTACATCGACTACCACAAGCGTTATCTCTTTATCCCAAATAGCAAGAAACCGCTCATTGTGCACGATAAGATGGACAATAACGTGGCGGTGTTGAAGATTTTCCCCGGCATCAGCGACGTCTTTTTGGAGAATGTCTTCCAGACCAAAGGTTTGCGGGCGGTGATTATGGAGACCTTCGGAGTCGGCAACGCTCCCACGAACCCCAACTTCTCCCGCATTTTGCAGAAGGCTGTCAATCGGGACATTGTTATCGTCAACGTCACCCAGTGCAAGGGCGGAGGCGGCGTGCTGATGGGTCGTTACTACACGGGCAAGAACTTGTCCGACATCGGCGTCATCAGCGGCCATGACATGACTACCGAGGCCGCCCTCACCAAGCTGATGTATCTGCTCGGCTGCTTCGACGACGTGAAAAAGATCAAACAGGCGATGGAAGTGCCGTTGAGGGGCGAACTGACATTAGAGGACGACGTCTTCGAGGAGTAGAGACGCATCTTTATCGTCTCTATCAAGAACATACGTTATGCTACAAAACGACCTGTATACAATCATCGAAACAGCCGGCAACACCGTAAAAATCAAGTTGTTGCCGGAGAGTGCGATATACCAGGGTCATTTCCCGGGGAATCCCATCACACCGGGAGTGTGCCAGGTGGGGATTGTTGAGGAGTTGTTGCGAACATGTTTCGGTAAGAAAGTCACATTGCGGGAAATCAAGAATTTGAAGTTCATCGAGGTGCTGCGACCGGAGCCATCAGTGAATACAGCATTTGTGTTCGAAAAGATGGAGGATGCGGGTAACCAACTGTCAATCAGAGGAAAATTGACGGTAGAGGAGAGGATTGTTACGAAATTTTCATTGGTATTTGAGATAGAATCATGACGGATTGGCAGAAGGTTTTTGACGACGAGCGGATGTGCGTCATCGTGCCGACGTACAACAACGAGCGGACTATCGCGGACGTGTTGCGGCGCGTGCAGGCCTATACGCGCAACATCATCGTGGTCAACGACGGGAGCACGCCCGAGACGCTGGCTGCCATCAAAACCTTGTCGGAACTTCCTGAAATTGTGAGTTATATACCCAATCGGGGCAAGGGGTACGCGCTGATGCATGGCTTTCGACGGGCTTTGGAGCTCGGTTACCGCTACGCCGTCACGATAGATTCCGACGGTCAGCATTTTCCGGAGGATATTCCCGCTGTAATCGACTGTCACCTAACCAATACGGACGCCCTCGTGGTCGGTTCCCGGAATCTCACCGCCGACAATATGCCGTCAAGGAACACCTTTGCCAACAAGTTCTCCAACTTCTGGTTCCATCTACAGACAGGCATCCGCTTGGAGGACACGCAAAGCGGCTTCCGGCTTTACCCGCTAGGGCGGATCAACCTCCGTTGGCCCATCACCCCTCGTTACGAAGCCGAGCTGGAACTGCTGGTCTTCTCCGCATGGCGCAGCGTGCCGGTTGTCTCTGTTCCTGTGCGCGTATATTACCCGCCCGAGGGTGAGCGTGTGAGCCATTTCCGCCCGTTCTGGGACTTCTTTCGCATCACCGTGCTCAATTCCGTGCTCACCATTATCTCGCTGTTCTCGTCCATTCCAGTGCGACTATGGAAACGCATGACGGGAGGATGCTGCAACCGCTGACCGCACCCTCCCGTCAAGTAAATAAAGTACGTATTTCGTTGTTTAGTTCCGTTTCAACAGATCAAACACCGTCTTCACCGGGTTGAACGTGGCCAGCGGCACTTCCACGAATATAGTAATCCAGTTGGCCATCGCGCCGTTCCAAAGACCGGGCAACTCCATGGCTTTCAATGTCTTGCCGTTGTAGGATTTCGAAGAGATGAAGCCCGTGTTGGGATCGACGTACTGTAGCAGGTCGAACTTCTCGCCCTTGTAGTTCTTGATGGCGCACACCATATCCACGGGGTTGAAGTGCGTGGCTTTCGCCATGATGGCAGCCTTCCCAGGGTCGTTCTTGTCGATCTGCGACGACTCCACAATCTGAAGTGAGCAGTTGCCCTCGGCATCGCGCACCCAGAAGGGACCGCCGCCGGGCTCGCCCTCGTTCTTCACCATGCCGCAGAGACGCACCGGTCTGTTCATCAGCGCATAAAGTTCCTCGGCAGTGGGCTGTTCCCCGACAGAAATCATCAGCTTCGACTCGGCAAAGTCCATGATTTCGCAGAGCATCATCGGATCGACTTCGCCAGCTTCCAAGATTTTAAGGTATTGAAACTGAATGCTTTGTAGCTGCGCCAGATAAGCCGCTAACACCTTCTTGTAGATGACGGTGGGGGCCAGGTTTTGGTCTTTGGTGACGTTGTCGATGTTCTTCACAAAGAGGATGTCGGCGTCGCGGTTGTTGACGTTGTAGATGAGCGCGCCGTGTCCGCCGGGACGGAACAGCAGTTTACCGTTTTCGTCACGGAAAGGCTCGTTGTCAGCCGTGGCCGCGAGCGTGTCAGTGGAGGCAGCCTGCATCGAGAAGGTGACGTGGTATTTCACCCCGAAACGTTCCTCGTAAATGGGCTGGATTTCCGCCACTTTCGCCTTGAAGAGCTCCAAATGGTGTTCGGAGACAGTGAAGTGCAGGTACGCGTCAGTACCGGAGGTGGCGTAAAGTGCAGCCTCCACGAAATGTTCCTCCAGAGCGGTGCGGATTTCGTTGTTGTAGCGATGGAAGAGCAGCAGACCTTTGGGCAGGTTGCCGTAGTTAAGTCCCTCTTTCTCAAGAAGGTATTGGATAATGAGGCGGAAGTTTCCCTTCTGGATTTCGGCATCGAGGTCGAGCTGTTTGTCGGCCATCGCCTTCTTGAGCGCCTCATAGAAAGGGTAGCGGGGTAGGGTGGCGAGGAAGGTCTTCGCCAGCTCCTGTTGCTTGTCGTCGAGATTGTCGCCGAGCAGAGCGTAGAGGTCCTTGAACATGCGGGAAGCTGCGCCGGACGCGGGCACGAACTTCTCGATCCTCTTGCCCTCGATGGCGTAGGGGTATTCGGCCTCCAGAGCGGCGGTCTCTTCCTCATCGAGGCGCAGGATGCCGTCGTCCACGGTTGCGGGCCGGTCGATGTCGGCGAAGGGGAAGCCTTTCTCAAAGTTGGCGAACTGCTGTTCCACCTGCACGGGGTCACTCCCGCGCTGGGTCATAAAATCTTTATCTTCAAACGTGAATTCCAATTGCATATCGTTGTTTTTTTTGATGCGGCAAAGATACGATTTTTGTCGGCGAATTGTGCGAATGGGGCGAAATTTCTTTCGCGACGAAAACCGATGACACGATAAGGCGATGAAGATAAACTGTTAAAGACTAACAACATCAAGAGGCATGATATCGTGGTGTCTGCCGTATGGAAATTGTGCAATCTGTTCAGAAATTAAATGCGAGACCAACACCTTGTCGCCCTGTATTGATACTCCAGAAACTTTGCGTTCGATAGGTGTTTAGCGCACACTCTTGATTGAAAATATCCACACTTTGATGCATCTTGTCATAACCGATTATAACTAAAGGAATGCTTACCGCCAAACAGCCTAAACCGCAATAAATGATAGGCATGTTGAAATAACCACCTGCAATGGCTCCCCCCTATCAAAGTACCGACTTCAAGTCCGACACCGACAGAAAGAAACAAGACACCAGCGTATGATATAACATGTCCTTTGTGATACATTTCGTATGCTTTTAAACAATTGTTTCTCAAGAAATTGGCATAAGCATCACCTTTCATCACATATCCATTATAGGTGTACGTATCTCCTAAACGAGTAATATAACTTGCCCCAGACTCCATATCGACTTGATTCTTCCCTTCCGTAGATGATTGCTGATAAAGTGAGACTTTTCCATTGGCATAAATAATGGAACTGATGTTGTTTGTGGAGATAATAAATGTGGGACCGTCAAGATTGTCAGTCTCTTTATACTTCACTTCCGTTTCCGAAACTTCCATAATTTTGGCATCGATCTTTCGAGCATCGGTGGTGACAATAATGTCTTGAGCAAAGCAAAAGACGGTTATGGCTACGAATATGACTGTGAGTAAGATTTGTTTCATTTTTACTATCTTAAATTATTAAAGCGAATCTCAAAAACACTACTTGTTAGTAGTTCGACGGCAAAAGTACAAAAAAATCGAACAACTTCGATTTTATAACTTTCCAAGTTGAACTTTCAAAGAAATGTTTGTTTCAAAACAAATTGACAGGTACTTTGAAACTGTTCAACGCGGAATCCTGCCGTATAATTCCACTATGTTGCAGACGACCGACAATGATGGCGGGATGGGTTTGATACCGATTTGCTTGATCGACAATGAACTGTTTTGTCGGTTGGGCACCATCCAATTCTTGGATAATCTCATTTTCGGCATTATGGCTGAGAAGTTGTTCCGCTGCGAATCGGTCCGCTTCCTCCTCTTTTTGTTTAAGTGCTTCCCGATGCTCAACATCCTCCAGAAAAACATCCCTTTTCCCATGTAACAATATATGACCTACTTCGTGAAAGAAAGAGAACCAGAAGACATCGTTCCGCTTTTGTTTATCAGTCATTTGGATGCAGGGGACATTGTCGATCCATCGCGTGCAACCATTGATAGGAGCGTGGGGAATGTGTGCAGTATAGAGGATTTTCACACCAGCTTTCGAACACAAATCGCTGAGTTGTACGGCAAAATCATCAGGTTGGTCTTTGATGAGCAAGAGCAATTTTGGTATAATCCCTTTTAAAGCGGCTTCCGAATAAGGATTTTTCGTTTTGCATTCTGCAGCTTGGATTTCCCCCTGCCTTAACCAAGCGGAGATTGCGTACGGGTCTTTTGCTCCTGAAAGGGAAATTCTAAAAGCGGATTTCAGGGCTTGGTTTATGAAATAATCTTCCCAGGCTTTGACGGACGTGATCCTGAAAAAGGAGAGCAAATTCATGATTTTTTCTGACGTTATTCGTGTTTTCTCAATCCAGCCCAGATTCGCCATAGCCACGTAAGGGAATTGTTTCGCCCATTCGATAGTCTGCTCATCTTGGCATATCGCCTCGCGTTTCTGTCGTGCCACATATTCGTCGAAATTGCGCTGAAGATTCAACCAGAAATGAGCGGGAATCCTGGTGACTTGCTCAAAAGCGATGGACATGTCGGGTGTGACGGCACTTTCGCCAATCAAAACCGCATTGATGGTCTTTTCGGGCTTGGTCGTCCGAATGGCGAATTCTTTGATGCTCATCTCCATTTCCTGAAGTTTCTCCCGGAGCGTTTCCCCCGGATGATAAGCGTAAACCAATTTAAAATGTTCTTTATCAGGCATATTACTCGTCTTTTCTTTTTCAATGATAATCAACAATATTCATAACATCGACCTCCAATATCTCAGCCCAAATATATCGATGATGTTCATCTTCGGGTATAGGCTCCTCAGAAGGTCTGAAAACCAAACGATATGGCTGGTCCAAATCGCAGGCCCATTGACCTTTCCTGTCTCCTGTCAATTCGTGATAATGGCCTGGCAGATAGCGTACATCTTCAAGCGTGTTGGCAGCCGTTAACTCACTGATACGGCGCAGAAACAGATTCGCCCGTTTTTCTCCGAGCTTCTTTTTGCACACCTTCTCATTGGATGCATATTTCTTCAGGTTATGGTCAACAAACGATATCTTCACAAGTTCAAATTTAGTTTAAATTCCAGACCGCAAAGATACAAAAAAATAAATAACATAAAGTGTATGTCAAAAAATAATTTTACAGCATTTCACTTGATGGAAAAAGTGTATTTTTGCCGAACTAAATACATACGAGAGATATGGCAACACCAAACAACAATCCGAACCAGATGACCTACGAAAAGGCCATTGCGCTACGTGAATCGGGTAAGCCGCTAAGCAAGAAACAGATTTGGGAGATTACCGATTTAGGGTATGACTACTATTACGGAAAGCGTGGTAAGGTGAAGCGTGACCCGGAGAAAGGGGTGGAGTTATTCACCATTGCTGCGGAACGGGGTGATGCGGTGGCCCAATTTGACCTCGGACTGGCCTACGACGATGGAGTGGGCGTGGAAGAAATTGATTGGGACAAGGCCGCACATTGGTACGAGTGTGCCGCAAAGGGAGGAAACATAAGCGCCATGTTCAATCTTGCTTTATTATTGGGAAAGGGTTTGATTGGTTTGGAGAGCAAGGAGAAACGTGATCGGGAACAAGATAAACGTTTGGCTGTCTATTGGTTACGCAAAGTGGCAAAAAAAGGAGAAATCAATGCCATATCCCTGCTATGAGGATGTTTTTTTGATGGAGATGGGGTGCGCCGGAACCGTCCATTGGGCTTCAAGATGATGCAACAAGCGGCCGAACAAGGGTATGGACCTGCGCAATACGACCTATCCCTGCGGTATCATTATGGTGATTATGTGGAAAAGGATTTCGACAAAGAGTTCTTCTGGTTGCAGAAAGCTGTGGAAAATGGATGTTCAATGGCATACAACAATCTTGGGGTTTGCTATTCTTTAGGACGTGGTACCCAAATCAACCACAAAGCATTTGCGATGTACAAAAAGGCCATTCGCAGCACTTATATGGATGAGGAAGCGGCCAACAATTTGGCGATTTGTTACGAGAACGGCGAAGGTGTGGAGCCCGACCCGCGCGAGGCGCTACGCTGGTACCGCAGGGCCAAACGCTGGGGCAAGGAAGGAATTGAGGAAGAGATTGAACGGATGAAGCGTGCGGTTGCAGCCAACCCCCAATAGGGATTGAAACTCGGTAGGAGGCGACTACCATAAAAAAGTGTTGTCCAAATTGTCCAAGTTGTCTTCAAAACATGCGAAACCTGAAAATTATATTATCGTGGATCACTCACCGCAATCGCAACAGAGTAGGAGACAGGTACTTCCTCCTTGGTGGCGGGTTCCCAGCGGGGCATCGACAGCACCTGCTTGCGAACCTCTTATTATAGTTTCTCTTAATGTTTCGAAAATATTGTATTTTTGCCGCAAATAAAGACACCTACCCAAAATGCAGAAAAAGAGACAATACCGCTTTTCGTCGGGCGAGACGATCGAGGCCGATGTGGAGGATTTGAAGCGCCTGCTGCGTGAGAATCAGGAGTATCTGGACAACTATCTGGAACTGTACGGCTCGCTGGAGGACGACGAGTACGTGGCGCGGGGCAACGGCTTCTGCGATCGCAAGTTCAGCGACGACTTCATTGAAGGACAAATTGAGAATTACCGTAAACGCGTGGCAGAGTTGGAATCTTGGATTGATCTCCACGAATCACGCGTATCTGCACGTATATGATACGCGAAGATACGAGTGATACGCGGAGATTATATCACGCGGAGATTATGCATTGCTGATTTCTTCGTCATCTTCACGAAACTCCTCAACCGCCTCCCAGTACTCCTCCTCAGCCTTTATACCTTCGCGCACCTTTGCAGCGGCGACAGCCTTCCTCAAACGAGCGATCACTTTGTCCGGGTATAACCAGTCTTCTTCACCGAGTTCGGAGCAATGGGGTATTTGCACTGTGAAGTTGAAAGCTCGATATATAGTGTGTTATGTGAAGACATGAATATTCCCCAAGCACTTTTAAGAAACTTTTGCCAACCTGACTTTTCATAGTAATCCACAGACTCGATTTCACACAACGAACAAGACCAATATCGACGAAAAAGCCTATTTGTACGGCGAATAATGAGGAGATCACCCTCTATTGTTGCGCTTTCCTCCCCAAAAAGATGCCATAGCATTTGTTCAACACTCAACACAATAAGGGGAGAACAGAGTAACAATCCCCAAATTAATTCAAAGATATCACCAAGGCTAATGGCAAACTTAAGGGGCATTCCTATCAAAAATAGCAACACCAATATCCAAAAATATCCATATCCACGATTTGGATAACACCGGTAAAGCTCAACAGCCTCTTCCATTATTATCACCGTTATTCTTCATTCTTCATTCTACATTCTTCATTCTACATTAACTCCGCACGTCCATCGCGTCCCTTAACGCATTGCCAATCAGCATGAACGATAGCACCAACAGCATGATGGCCACGCCGGGGATGATGGCGAGGTAGGCGTTGTTGAGCACGATGCAGGCGTAGTTCTCCTTCATCATCATGCCCCACGACGGGGTGGGGGGCTGCACACCGAGTCCGAGGAAGCTCAAGCCCGCCTCCATCAGGATGGCCGACGAGAAATTGGAAGCCGCAATCACGATGAGCGTGCCCGTGATGTTGGGCAGGATGTGCTTGACGATGATGCGGAAGTTACTGTAGCCCAGCGCTCTGGCGGACTCCACGAAGTCCTGTTCGCGCAGACTCAGGAACTGTCCGCGCACCACACGGGCGATATCGACCCACATAGTCAGACCGATGGCGATGAAGATCTTCCAGAACCCCTTGCCGAGGGCGAAGCTGATGGCGATGACGAGGAGTAGGGTGGGGATGGACCACACCACGTTGATGAGGAATGTGAGCATGTCATCGACCTTGCCGCGGTAGTAACCGGCGGTGGCGCCCACCAAGGTGCCGATAAACAGGGCGATGAAGATGGAGAGGAAGCCGACGGAGAGGCTCACGCGCGCACCGATCATCAGCTGGCTGAGCACATCGCGACCGTATCGGTCGGTGCCGAGCAGGAACCGCTGCTGCTTCACCATCCGCGGCGAGAGGTCGGCTTTGGCGTAGGTCTCGTTATATGCCTGCTGAAACAGTTTCACCGTCACCGAATCTCCAGTAACGGTGTAAGTGTCTATCGGAACAGTCTTGTATTCAGCGGGTTGTCCGAACAGCATCTTCTTGAGGAAGTTGACATGCGGCACGGTTTGTTCGGGTTTGAGCTCCAGCATCTGCACGGTGAATCCGGGCTTCTGGAGGGCGATTTCGAGCTGTTGGTGGTTGCAGAAGGGGGTGGAGTCGGGGGTGATGAGATAGCCGAGGATGGCGATGACGATGACCAGCCCGATGTAGGCTAACGACACGATAGCCTGGCGTTCTTTCTTGAAACGCTGCCAGGTGAGCGCCGACAGCGAGACGGCGCGTTCTTCCTCTTTCTTCCGTGTGAATCTCCAATTCATAATCGGCGGCAAAAGTACGAATTTTTTGCTTTTAGCTATTGGCTTTTGGCCATTAGCTTTTACGATAGCTAAAGCCAACAGCTAACGGCTAATAGCCAATATCAGAATCGTCAACGTAAATATTAACATGCCATCACGCAGAATCAAAAAAAATCGTACTTTTGCGCCCTCAAAAAAATTGCGGATGTGGCGTAATGGTAGCCGCGCCAGACTTAGGATCTGGTGGCGTAAGCCGTGGGGGTTCGAGTCCCCCCATCCGCACTACGATTCAGTTAGCAGTTGGCAGTTAGTAGTTAGCAGTTGAAGCCGGAAGAGTCCCAATTCCCCTTTTTTTAGAAGGTGTGCCCGAAGAAAATACTTTCCTTATTTATGAACCAAAACGATTTAATTCCCCATATTGATGCATTGAAGGATGTTGTAGATATTCAAATAGATGAAAATCAGAATATTATAACATTTGGTAGGGTGGGGCGCGCGAAGTTTTGGAAGACGGTGGTGACGATGGCCATTTGGGTTGCAGTTGTGTCGTATATTGTTATGCATCAGACAGTTGAAGCGGTGATTATTGGTTTCGTTATCCTGGCGGCTGCGGGTTGGTACCTGTCCGACGGTTTCCGGTCTGTTATTGTGGACATCAAACGGAAAAGGATTTCTTCGAGTCTATTTAACATAATATCTAACGACTATCAATATGAAGATTATCGCGGACCGTTGGTCTATATGATGACGTTGAACGGTAGGGAGCCGTCGCCGAAGGAGTTCTGCCTGAAATTCCGCCTCAAAGATCGTATCCAGGAGATACATCTCGCAGATTTGACAAAGGGCAAGAATTCAACGCCCAAAGAAAATCTCAAACACATATCCGCGCTTTGGAATCTCATCGAGGAAAATTTCCAGCTTGATGAAGATTACGACACAGAATACCAAATGAGCGCCCGCAACGCAATATCCGGATGATCGGCCTTTAGCTATTAGCTATTGGCGGCTGCGAGATAATCGCGCTGTGCAACGCTTCCCTAATTGACAACAGCTGGTCGTCCGGCAGGAAGAATATATGCGAGATCGTCAACCTGTACGGATACAGCGAGAACCTCGGCGACGTGTTTAAGGAGGCGGAGCGCAGGACAGACTGCCGCGTCGCCTGCCTCCATCTGTTCAAGCCTGGAGAGGGCGACAGCGAGTTTGCCGGGTTCCTCTCATACGAGCCTGACGAGGATGTGAGGGGGAACGGGATCATGCAATACAACGAGGTGCGGGAGGCCGTGCATCGTTACATCGCCGCTGTCGGTATGTTCGACTCCGTCATGGCGCAGAACAGGGCCATCAACGAGCTGACCGGGGCTCTTGGCAACTGCCCCGTGACCTTCGGCGCACGATGGGCCTCGGAGAACGGAAGGCGCGGGGTGGAAATCACCCGCACGGTATTCAAGAAGGAGTTGCAGAAACAGGCGTGGCGTTGGGTGTTCAATAAGTTCGACATGCACAGGTTCCTGACAACGTCGGTGTACAAGCAGCTCGACTCGGCAATCGAGAAGATGGAGAACATGCCATTCACGATGCGGAACGTGTACCGCCTCATCGACATGCTGCTGCAGACGCACGCCGATCGGATGAACAACGTGATGTTGGACGCTTTTGACAAGATATGCAAGTACAGCGACGAGAACGTCACTTGGCATGGCGAGAAGTGGAAAACCAACTCAGCCCACATGGTCAACCGGAAGTTCATCGTCCCCTACGTCTGCATATCGTCCTACAGCTGGAACAACTTCGTGAGCGTTGAATACGGCCGCGCTGCGGAGATTGACGACATCGTGAAGGCGTTATGCCATCTCATGGGGGTGAAGTATGACGAGACACGCCGCCTTGACCGGTTCTGCCGGGAAATGAAAATGGAGTGGGGGAGCGAGCATTACTGGACATTCTTCAAGATACGCGGCTTCAAGAAAGGCACCATGCACTTCACCTTCCAGAACGAGGAGACGTGGTACAAATTCAACCAGGTTGTCGCCTCCATACGCGGCTATGAGCTGCCCGTCAATGCGAGCAAGGCGAAGAAAGGGGAAGGAGGCCGCTGAAAACGTCAAACCTGCAATCCGGGAAATTGAAAACAAACCGTTCGACAATGATATCAAGATGCTCAAGTCCGATTATGACGCGCGCTAATATGCCGCGTGAGAAATACGATAATTTTGTATCTTTGCAAAAAAATAAAAATATTATGTCAAAACACCTGATCCACAATGAAAATCCATTGCCTTACTCGTGCGAACAGTGCTTACATTTCATCGAGAATGTCAAATGCAAGGCCTTTGAAATCATCCCGATAGACTACATTTGCGACGCGGAGGCGCACAACAAGGTTGTCAAAGGACAAAAAGGCGACTTCGTTTTCCAGACAAATGAAAAGAGGCAATATATGCGTGTTTATACAATAGGATAAACCCCGTTTTACGGGGTTTTTCTTTTCTTCATGAGTTTTTCTATAAGCTCGCCTACTTGCCTTGAAATTTCGCGCGGTTTCGCGTTGTTGACATACTCGCTCCAGCATTCGGCGATGAACTCCGCTCTGTTGGTATTTGCATAGCCGGAAAGGTTCTCTCGTATATAATCATTTCCCTGGAACCTCGCATTATTGTATATGATTTTGAAATCCGCGTTATCCCGCAATCCGAGCGTCTCGTCTATTTTATGGCCGAATTCATGGTCCATTACAGATTTGACTGTGTTGCAACCATCTGGATGGAATTTACTTTTAAGATCGCTGTCAAGCTGCTTCACGACCTTGTCTCCTCTCCATGTCGCGTTATACGCCACACCGTTGAGACCTAACTCGTCTGACGCCGTCGAATAAGCATACCAATCCGATTTTACAGGCGCGAAAATATTCGCATTCCTTTTCGCCCATTTCCTGAGATAATCGTCGTCGTTGAAGGACGGGAATCTTTGTTTGTTTTCCTCATAGAATGCCTGCACAAACTGTTAGCTTTTGGCCATTGGCAGTTAACGTAGATTCATTTTCGAAACAACATCGCCAAAAGCCAATAGCTAAAAGCCAAAGTTTTTATACTGCTTTGCAATATCCCTAAATATACAATTCTCAGCTCGATATTGAAACAACTCCGAGTTGCCTATAATTTATATTATGTTAAATATAGGTATTCGAAACTACTCTATTGGGTTTGTCGGAAAACAAAACCTAAATGGAAAGCTGAAAAATACTATTTTTGCGCGTTAAAAAAATGACCGTAATTATGGTAAGCACTGATTATAATAATGAAGAAACAAGAGAATATATCTCGCAGGATGGTGCGCACGGGCTCAAACTCGTGGAACGCCAGTATTTACTGCCGTTCATCCTCATCACCTCGCTGTTTGCGCTGTGGGGGTTCGCCAACGATATCACCAACCCTATGGTGGCGGCATTCCAGACGGTGATGGAGCTCAGCGCGGCAAAGGCCTCCCTCGTGCAGTTCGCCTTCTATGGCGGATATGCGACAATGGCCATCCCTGCGGCTCTCTTCATCCGGAAATTCTCCTACAAGAAAGGCATTATTCTCGGTCTTGCCCTCTACGCTGTAGGCGCCTTCCTCTTCATCCCCGCCGCCGCCTACCAGAAATTCTCCTACTTCTGCCTCTCGCTCTACATCCTCACCTTCGGTCTCGCCTTCCTCGAAACCACCGCGAGCCCCTTCATCCTCTCGCTCGGTCGCAAGGAGAACGCCACCCGCCGTCTCAACCTCGCCCAGTCGTTCAACCCGATGGGATCGCTCTGCGGCATGGCTGTCGCCCCCTCATTGTGCTCCCCAACCTCTGGTCCGACCGCCGCGACGCTGCCGGTAACATCCTCTTCCCTACTCTCCCCGACTCCGAAAAAGCCGCTATCCGACTCCACGATCTGGCCGTGATCCGCGATCCGTACGTCGCGATCGGTCTTGTCGTGCTCATCATGCTGATTGTCATTGCGTTAGTGAAGATGCCCGACACCACGGGCTCCGGCGAAAAACAGAACAGCGTGCGCGAAACCCTCTCCAACCTCTGGCACAACAAGGTCTATCGCTACGGGGTGCTCACGCAGGTTTTCTACGTGGCCGCCCAAATCATGACCTGGACATTTATCATCCAATACGCTGACAATCTGGGAATTAACAAGGCTACGGCGCAGAATTACAACATCGTGGCGATGATTCTGTTCCTCACTGGTCGTTTCATCTCCACCTTCCTGATGAAGTATGTGAACGGCCGTAAGCTCCTCGCCATCTTCGGCACAGGCGCCGGACTGTGCGCACTCGGAGCTGTCCTCATCGTCGGGATGCCTGGACTTTACTGCCTCGTAGGTATCAGCATCTTCATGAGCCTGATGTTCCCAACCATCTATGGCATCGCCCTCGAAAACGTCTCCCTGCAGGATGCCACCCTTGGCGCGGCCTTCCTCGTGATGGCCATCGTCGGTGGCGCGCTCATGCCCCCGCTGCAAGGCGCAATTATCGACCGCGGAACCATCCTCGGACATCCTGCCGTCAATGTCAGCTATGCCCTCCCGATGCTCTGCTTCGTCATCGTAAGTATTTACGGATTAGCATCTTACAGAAGAATCAAACGCTAAAATTTCAGTTTCCACCGCCGGTGGCTCCAAATCCAATATTCGGGCTTGCGGCGGATGGTCTGTTCCAGTAATTCCGTGTATTTTTGGGTGATAGCGTAAGGTTCCTCGTCGTTAGGGTGCTCAGTAATCACCTGTACCTCAATGCGGTACTTTCCTATCCGCTCCTTGATGACTTGATAGTATAACACAGGAATGTCATACTTTCGGGCAAAGTATTCGGGACCGTAAATCACACCAGTTGTTTGGTTCAGGAACTGCGTGACATAGCACTTGTTCTTGTTGCTGGGCGATTGATCGGCGAGCATCATGTAGGCGGCGGGGATATGGTTTTCCTCGTAGTGCGCGAAGACCTCGCGGGCAGTGTCGGCAAAGCAGACTTCCGTGCCCCTGCGGGTGCGTGCGCGGTTCACCCATTTCTCGAAAACCTTGTCGCTGTTGGCCTTCCCCACCCCGATACCGTGGTGCAAAAACATCTCGTCTAACGTCACAATCATCCATTCCCAGTTGTTGTAGTGGCTCGACATCAGGATCACACTCCTACCCTCTTCATAGAATCGGTTCACTAACTCCGGATTCACGCAACGGTAGCGGTAACGCAGCGCACATCGCGGAATCAGCAGCATCTTGATCATCTCAACGGCAATCTGCGACAGATGCCAGTAGTAGCGGTTACGAATCCGCCGCCGCTCTCTAGCCGTTAATTCAGGAAACGACCGCAACAGATTATCATCCACAACCTTGCGTCTATACCGCACAATATGGTTCACAATCACGTAAACCAATGGCAGAAGCAGATATAGCACGGCCAAAGGGAGTGCGGCGAGGGGGTAACAGATGAAGAAGATGAAGAAAAAGGTCATTCTTTAATGGTTTAAGGTTTATTAGTTTATAGTTTAAGGTTGAGGGTTTAAGGAGAAAGGGCCTAATAACGACACCTTAAACCTTAAACCTTAAACCTTAAACATTAAACTCTAAACCCATCATAATTTTTTGCAAAATCTAAAAGGTTATTATAATGTAAAGATGTCAATTTTTGAATTTCTTCGTATTCGCCGGGGTGTTTGGCGCCGACGTGGACGGGTTGGATGCCGGCATTGACGGCGAATTGGATATCAGAAAGGCTGTCACCGACCATGACGGAGTCGGCAAAGTCGATGTCAGGGAAATCGGCTTTGGCCTGCAGCGCCATCCCAATCTCGGGTTTCCGACATCCACAGCCCGCGCCCGCCTTGTGCGGACAGCAGTAGATGGCATCCAACGGGGTCAAGTTCTCCTCAAAGGTAATCCGCATCTGGCGGTGAATCTCTTCGATATCTTCCATCTTGCAGATACGCTTGGCCACGCACTGCTGGTTGGTGACGACGATGATGTGACGAAACTTAGGTCGCAGCCACTGCATGGCAGTCAGCACGCCCGGAATCAGCGCAAACTCCTCCGGCTTGCGCACGTATCCGCCCACAATCTGCACATTGATAATGCCGTCTCGGTCTAAGAATAGGGTGTTCATCATAGCTCTTCCCCATTAAGGTTTGTCTTAAAGTTCCGCTCCAGTTTCGTAAAGCGGTTCAGGTTGCGGCGTGAGAGGACGATAACGAAAATCACAGTCACGGCGATCAGCACAATCACCCATTTGGTGAATTTGAAGAAGTTGACCAGGATGGAGAAGACAAAGTAGAAGACAATCATAAAACGGATGAAAGTCCATACGATGACGGCCAGCATGTTGGCGCGGTTTTCCTTGATCAGGTTGCGGTAGAGCTCGTGTACTTTCGGGCTGTTGCGAACGATGCCGAACAGGAACGGCGAAATAATCAGCAGTGAAAGGGTGGCGCAGATTGTGTTGAAGCCCCATTTGGGGATCACCTCGATGAATGGCAGCTTCTTAATGAGCGGAATGAGGTATTCGAAGAGGAAAACCAGCGTGGCAAACGAGAGTACCGAGAAAATCACCACGTTTGTAATGGTGCTCTTAATGATGCTGCTCCAGTTCTTTTTGCCCTCCTTGCTGGCCCCGAAAAGGGCGTACTCGTCTAACGCCTGCTTGGCTTTGGGCGACAGCCGATTATCCAATCGGTTGTACACAGGTGTGGCCAATTTTATCCAGTAAGGCGTTGTGAATGTGGTGATTACCGACGAAGCGATAATCACCGGATAGATGTACGACGGCATCACGCGCTGAGCCACAGCCACAGAAGCGATGATGAAGGCGAACTCACCGATCTGCGACAAGGTGAATCCTGACTTGATGGAGTCCTCCAGACTGGCACCCGCCACCACCGCCGATGCAGAACAGACAAACGACTTGACCACCAGCGTGATAACCACCAATGAGAGGATTAGCTTCCAATACTGTACCAGAATCTGCGGGTCGATCATCATACCAACGGAGACGAAGAAGATAGCGGAGAAGAGGTTTTTGATACTTTCGGTGAGACGCTCAATACGTTGGTTCTCTGCCGTTTCCGCCAAAATTGAGCCGATGACGAACGCACCCAATGCGGAGGAGAACCCCACGTTGTTGGCGATAATCACCATGGCGAAACAGAGTCCGATGGAAATAATCAGCAGATTCTCGTCGTTGATGTACTTTTTGAATTTTCGTAACAGCGTAGGAATCAAGTAAATGCCGATAACAAACCAGAGAATCAGGAAGAAGATGAGTTTCACGATGCTCATCAGCATCTCCCTGCCGGGCGCGGAGTTTTTACTGGCGGCGACGGTGGAAATCAACACCATCATCACCACGGCCACGATGTCCTGGATGATCAGCACCACGGTGGTGAGGCTCGCAAACGACTCCCCCTTGAGGTTCATGTCTTCGAAAGCTTTGACGATGATGGCAGTGGAGGACATCGACAGCATACCGCCGAGGAAGATGCTCTCCATCACGCCCCAGCCCATCACAAAACCGAGCAGCGTACCTACCCCAATCATGCCAATGATGCCCACAAACGCGGTAATGAAGGCCTTGCTGCCCACCGACATCAGTTTCTTGAAGCTGAATTCCAGACCAACACTGAACATCATGAAGATGATACCGATTTCCGACCAGACCTCCACCGTGTCAGTGTCCGCCACAGTGGGGAAAATGTGCAGGTGCGGTCCCACGAGGAAACCGGCCACCAGATACCCTAACACGAGGGGTTGTTTCAACAGTTTAAAAATCACGGTCACGACCCCCGCCGATGTCAATATCAGCGCCAAATCCGCAACCAATTTCAGATTCTCCGACATAAATTCCTAATTCCTAATTCCTAATTCCTAATTCCTAATTTCTAGTTTCCCGAAGCATTTTCCGCGGTTCGTCATCTGGCAAACGCGGGTGTTGCCGATGACCACAGGCGGGTTGATTTCCTCATGCGAATGGCCGCCGATAATCACGTCAATGCCAGGCACTTGACGGGCAATCTCGAAGTCGTTATCCGTCATCGTGGTATCTACACCGAGGTGCGAGAGGCAGACAATCAGGTCGCATTGCTGCCGCTGCAGTTCCGCCACCATATCGCGAGCCACCTGGAACGGATTCTGGTAGGTGACCTCGCGGGCGATTTGCGGTGCCACGTAGCCATCCAAGTTCACCCCGAGTCCGAAGATGCCAATCTTATGACCACCGCGCTCGATGATAACGTACGGTTTGATGACCTTCGCCAACTTCTTGTTGGCGAACTGGTAATTGGCACACACCACCGGGAAATCGGCGGTTTTGAGCCGCGCGGCGAGGGCTGCGGAGCCGTTGTCGAACTCGTGGTTGCCAAGCGTGGCCGCGTCATAGCCCATGGCATTCATCAGCCGCACCTCCACATAGCCCTTGAAAAAATTGAAATAGGGCGTTCCCTGCGAGAAATCGCCGGCGTCGAGCAGCAGCGTGTAGGGATTCTCGGCCCGAATCTCACGGATGGCCGCCTCCCGCCGCAGCGCACCGCCAACATTCACGTCGCCCTTGTACGTGTAAGGGTCGATCTGGCTGTGCGTGTCGTTCGTATGCATAATCACCAAGGGCTGTGCGAACGCCGAACCAAACAGCAAAAAGACAAAAAGGAAACGGTTAATAATATTCATCATTCTGCATTCTACATTATTTATAGAGGAACCTCCGAATCGACCGCTTCGGCGTTTTCGCGAACTCCTGCTCCACAGTCTCAATGGCGGAGATGTGCTCGTATTTGGCCACCATCGTGTTGAGGGTCTCCAGATTCTGTTTCATCTGCTCCTCGACGGTAATCTTGGACCAGTCGAAGGCGGGATCGGGATAGACGAGCGCGACGAGCTTGCCCTTGCGGCCCACCACCACGGTCTCCCCCACCCCAGGCAGCGTGCTGAGCTTGGACTCCAATTCCTCGGGGTAGATGTTCTGTCCGCCGGAGGTGAGAATCATCGCCTTGCTGCGCCCTTTGATGTAGAGGTTGCCCTGCTTGTCCATGAGGCCGAGGTCGCCGGTGTGCAGCCAACCCTCGCTGTCGATGGCGGCCTGCGTGGCCTCCTCGTTCTTGTAGTAGCCCTTCATCACGTGCTCGCCGCGGAAGAGGATTTCGCCGACCTCGCGACGCGGGTTGGGCGAGTTGACAATTACCTCGTTGCGCGTCACCACCTTACCGCAGGAGCCGATGGGCTGCTTGTACCAATGCTCGTAGCTCACCAACGGGCCAGCCTCGGTCATGCCGTAACCCACGACCAACGGGAATTTGATGCGTCGCAGCACTTTCTCCACGCTGGTGTTCAGTGCGGCACCGCCCGTAATCAGCCATATCAGGTTGCCGCCGAAAGCGTTCATCAGCTGCTTGTAAATCTTCCGCTCAACAATCTTGCAGAGAATCGGCGTGTTCCAGAGTGCCTTCACTTTCGGATCGCGGAGTGCCGGGAATATCTTCGAATGGAAGATTTTCTCAATCACCAACGGCACAGTGAGGATCATATAGGGTTTCGTCTCGGCGTAGCATTTCAGCAGCGTGGCCGGGGAAGGCGTTTTGCCGAGGAAATAGACGTGACAGCCGCCCGCCACCTGATAGAGGAACTCGATGGTCATGCCGAACATGTGCGCTAACGGCAGCATGCAGACCTCCGTCCAGCCGGCGTGGTTGGGGATTTCCTCCTGGCTGTACTGCACGTTGGCGGAGATGTTGCGGTAGGTCAGCATCGCCCCGCGCGGCGCGCCCGTAGTGCCCGAAGTGTAGTTGATGATCATCAGCTCGTCGAGGTTGTCAGTCGGCAGGTCGATGTTCTCGCGCTGCAATCCCCTCGGATAACGCTCGCGGTAGAGGCTGCCGTACTGTTCGTAGGCTTTTTCCTGCCGCTCCGAACGGGCGTACAGCAACTGGAAGCCGTCGGTGTCAAGCACCAAATCGACATTTTCAAGATGCTGGATGTCAAGGTTTTTCCAGACGTTCTCACTTACAAACATCGCCTTGGCGTCGGAGTGGTTGGTGAGACTCTCGATGTCGGCGGGTGCGAAAGCGTCCATGATGGAGACGATGACACCCCTGTTGGCGGCGATGCTCAGCAGCGACACCGCCCAGTTGGCGCAGTTGCGGCTGCAAATCACCACCTTGTCGCCACGCCCGAGCCCCGCTTGTTCCAGCAGGATCTGCAGTTTGAACATCTGCGCGGCCATCTCGCCGTAGGTGTAGCTCGTGGTGCCGTTATAGTCCGTCAGCGCCGGCGCGTTCCAGTTCTCGGGAATCGTCCGGTTATAATAGGTGAAGAAATGTCTTGTGGGTTCTCCTTCTCGTTTCATACCTTGAATTTTGATGTTATTTTTAAGGCGGCAAAGGTACAAAATTTTTGGGTATGGAGCCATCCGCGTCTCGCAGATAAATGGGATAATCGTAAGATGTTGGGAGACGACCATCGCACTTTTGGAAAAGAGAGGCAATGACGAGCCAAACGGAATCTCGGGCTCGCAAGGGAGAAATGTACCATCCCCGGCACGTTGTAGAGACGCACGGCCGTGCGTCTCTACAACACCCGCCAATCGTTATCCCACCTCACAAAACGGGCGCGACCATATGGCCACGCCCTATTCATTCTACATTTTGCATTCTGCATTGGGTTAGTCGCGGAGGCAGCGGACGGAATATTCGATACTAATGTTGTAGGAGCTGCGGTTCAAGTTGGCATCATCGTAGTCAAGACTGCGGTACCAAGCGGCAAAGCTGGAATTCTCCGTAGCACTCCAAAAGCAGGCGCTGGCGCCACTGTTGTGGTAGCCATTGTTTATGTACATGCCGTAGAAGCCCACAGGCAACGCACCGAAGCCAGTGGCATCATTGGAACTCTGATTGTAGCCCACAGCACATGTGGAGCTATAAGAGGTCCAGCCCGTAGTGGCTGCCAATGCTTTGGCAATATAAGTAGAGTTGTTATTGCACAAGAATGTATCCTGGCTACTCACATAATCCTCCAACTCAGACCATTCTGCATCGCTCGGCATATGTCATCCGATAGGACAGATGCCTTGCACTCCACTAGGGTTGGCTTGGCTGCTGGATGAGTTGCGCATCACCGCCTTCCAGTTGTAGAGGTATCCATAGGTGAACGAACCGTTGGGCGCATAATAGTAGGCCTCTGTTGTGGATGTTGTGGTGCCGCCATAGGCAATCGCCGTTCCGTCCGAATAGTGCGTGGAACGCAAATTTTTTTTCATCCAACACTGGTTACCCAAACGGACAGTGTTATACGTGTTACCATCGTAATCTGTCACCGTGAACGAGTTACCACATCCGTAAGTAAACGAAATTTGCTGTCCGTATGAAGTGCCTAACATATTGGTTGCATACGCCCGCACGAAATAGGTGGTTCCATCCACCATATCGGGAAGCATGGATGAGAACTGGCCATCACCGGCACCCGCAGATATGTGACTCTCCACAATTGTGGGATTGGGATAAGTGCTGTAGCAGAAACCTCTGTCTGTTATAGCCAGTCCGCCGGTGGAGACAATGTTTCCAATACATTTTCCAAGTCCAGACGCAGAAAGAGTGGCTACCGTGGGTTTCGTATTGGCCAAAGTGGTCACAACCATCTGTTCGCTATAGGCCTGGCCGACTTGGTTAATGGCATACGCACGGACATAGTAAGTGGTGCTCGGTGACAGACCAAAGATAGTCGTAGAGAAAGTTCCTGTTCCCGTTCCTAACGGAATATAGTTATCGTTGATGGTCGGATTAGGTGTGATGGCATAGCAGACACCTCTTGTCGTCACAGGATAAGATCCTTCATCGGTCACATTGCCGCCGCACGTAAACGTAGTATAGGATATCTCTGAGGGAGCAACTGCCTCCACTGTCGGAATCAGGTATGACAGCGTACTGAACACACGCTCCTCTCCGTAGTTGGTACCCACACTGTTAGTCGCAAAAGCACGCACATAATAGACGGTATTGGCAGTCAGCCCGGTCAGATTGCCCGTGAAGCTGCCCACGCCAGCACCTCCGTTGACCACGTTGTCACTGATAGTGGGATGCTCATTCAAACCATAGCACAAGCCCTTGGCAGTCACCGCCGCACCGCCGGAAAAGGGTACATCGCCGCCACAAGTAGCCGAAGTATAAGAAATGGCGGTCACTTCTGCGGTGTTGACAGCCGGAGGCGTTGTAGATGATACAAACGAGACTTCTTCACCATAGACAGTACCAACGCTGTTCGTAGCATACGCCCGCACATAGTAGGTCATGGTGGCACTCAACCCAGTAACGGTTGCGGAGAACGATCCTTCTGTAATACCGTCAACAGTGAAACTGTCCTCCAACGTAGGATTGTGGGCTGGACCATAAACAAATCCACGCGCCAACAGCCCCGTTCCGCCTTTATAGACCACATTACCATGGAAAGTGGCAGTATAGGGAAGAATATTCGTCACATTCCCTGTAGTGACGATAGGAAGTACAGGGTCACCGCTGCTAGTTGTTGTAAAACTCACCACAGAACCGTATGCTGTTCCCACACTGTTAGTCACGTAAGCACGGACATAGTAAGTGGTGCTTGGATTCAAACCACTGGCTGTGGATGAAAAAACACCGACCGCCGTCCCCTCATTGGTGTGGCTATCCGTAATGTACGGAGGGTTCGAAGTGCTCCAGCAAATACCGCGAGCAAGGATGCTGCCATTACCATCAGAAGTCACATTACCACCGCCAATAGCACTATTCACCCCCACGTAAGTCATCGTGGAGGTGGTCACGCTGCCCAATGTCTGCGCCGGAATCGGTTGACTTGGGTTATTTTCCAACTCCTCAATCCTATCCCGCAAGCTATCAATCGTATTAATCATGGCAGCCAGCAGCGCGTTAAGCTGTGCCTCGGTGATGTAGTGGGCATCATTTTCGAAAGTGCTAACGTTTGCGGGAACAGTAGGTATGGCGGGAATATCTGTACTGGTGATGTAGCCCGCGTCATTGTTAAAAGCACTGACATTTGTCGGAACCGTGGGAATAGCTGCACTGGTAATGTACCCAGCATCGTTCGTGAAAGCACTGACATTTGTAGGAACAGTCGGGATAGTTGGTTTGTTCAGAATTTGCGCAGCTCCCGTTGTGGCGTTCCAGTCAGCGTTCATCTGTGCAGGCACTTGAGCAAGCGTGATGTAACCCATATTGTTGGTTAATTCTCCTACCGCTGTCGGAATGGCTGGCTTGTTAATCAGGTCATTGTAACTACCGCTTAAGGCCACCGTTGCCAAATTCGGCTTGTTACTCAACGAGTTGTAATTGCCGTCAAATAACGTCGGCTTGTTGGTCAGATCATTGTAATTACCGCTGAACAGTGTGGGTTTGTTTAGAATCTGCGCAGCACCAGAAGTTGCATTCCAGTCTGCGTTCACCTGAGCTGGAACCTGCGCCGCCGTGATGTACCCTGCATCATTGTTAAAACCGCTCACATTTGTAGGCACAACAGGAATCACAGGCTTGTTAATCAAGTCATTATAGTCCTTGTTCCAAGCATTGTATTGAGGGTCGGTTTCGGTGTAGGTGGTTAGATAGCCCGCATCATTCGTGAAAGCACTGACGTTTGTCGGGACAGTCGGAATCGTCGGAATATCTTGTGTAGTGATGTATCCCGCATCATTGGTGAACTCGCTGACATTTGTAGGAACCGTGGGAATAGTAGGCTTGTTAATCAAGTCATTGTAATCCTTATCCCAAGCATTGTACTGCGGGTCGGTCTCGGTGTAGCCTGTAATATATCCTGCGTCGTTGTTGAACGCACTAATATCTGCGGGAATCTGCGGGTTCTGCGGGACATTAACCAAGTCGTTGTAATCTCCGCTAAAGCCATTGCCCGCATCTTTCGCATATAGCGCGTATGGCACGCTCAGCAGCTGCTGCACACTCGTGATAGTGTAGTCATTTCCACCATTAGGGTCAAGGTCCGTTTTCAGAAAGTAGGGACCGTCAGACCAGTCGATGTCCGCGAATGTGCCGTGCAGCACGCTACCTCCGCCGATGTTGACGGTAATCAGTCCGTTGGCGTTGGTGGTCGCCATGTGGGATTCGGAATAGACGGCGTTGCCTGTAGCCGAACCTTGCAGGATATTCACACGCACGCCCACCTGCGTGTTGACCACCAGTGCGTTGCTCGCATTGCGCACCACGGCTTGGTAGGTGAATTTCTCCGGTGCCTGCGCGAAGATGGATACGACACAGAGCAGGAGAAGGGTGATTAAGGTTGTAGATTTTTTCATACTCTTTATGTTTTTGATTTTGTACTATTGTTCTGTATATCCCAAGGGTAGAGACGCAAAATTTTGCGTCTCTACAACGGTTCTATTTCCGCACCACCTTGAAAGTTTTCAACACCTGTTTTCCGTCCCGCAATTCCAGATAATACGTTCCCGTGGCGTATTGCCCGATCTGGAACGGGGTGAGGTCGTCGGTGATGGTAACGGACTGCAACTGTTTGTCGTTGCCGTCGTAGAGGATTGCACGGAGACCGTTTGCGGGAATCTCGAAGCCATTGAGTTGCAGCTGCGCGATATTCTCCGTGGGGTTGGGATAGATCACGGCATTGAGACTGATTTGCGGATAGTTATCAACCCCTACGGTTTGGATTTCGTAGGGTTGTTGCACGCCTTCGGTAACGGCGATGGAACCGCTACTGTTGGCTGTAGTTTGGACGGCTATTTGCCCGACGGTGTAGCTGACGCTGCCTGAGTTGGACTGCGCATCACCTCCTAATGGCACAATAGCAGACTGGGCGAACACGTTCGCTGATGTCATGATAAACAAAACGATAAGGGGTAACAGTTTTTTCCTATTCCTATTCTTTTATGTTCGTATTCTTTTGAAATCCAGTTTTTTCTAAACCGTTTTCGCATTCATTCACAAACATAAAAAGAATCGTGAACTTTATCTTATCAGGCGTGGAGGTTCTGCAATACCTATTATCCAATATAAGAAAGCCCACGATTAGTCGTGAGCATTCTCGTCTTTCTTTTGGATAATAACGTTGAAAATTTTGCAGATTCCCACGCCAAAAAGAAAAGCGAAAACGCTTTATATCAATATGTTAAAAAGTATTCTCTATTCTATAGGCTGTTTGTTTTATTAAAACCATGAAACACCGCCGCCGCAGATTCGCCATCCACGACAGCCGGAAGTTATCAACAAGTTATCAATATTTTAGGAACAAAGGGCCAAGCGTATCAGCCGTTGACGAGCTATTTGAGCAGTGTGGTGCGGCGGTAGCCCATCGACGACCGGTAATAAGCTTTCAACTCGTTGGACAGAAAACTCCGGTTCAGGAGTTCATCGGCGGTTGGGTTATCGGCTGCAAAACGGTTAAGCTCCCGCTCCACAACCCGCTCAGGCAGTCCAATTCTGCGACCAAATTCCTTGAAGTCGTTTCTTCCGACCGTGTGCACATCGGAAAAGGACATTCCTTCCTTGAAGAGTCCCTTGTCAAGAGCAAAGATGCGGGGCTGGCGCAAATGAAGGCTGGTGTTGATCAAATCGTATGCCGGTGCCAGCCGGTATTCCTTCCCATTCCTGCTGATAAGCGTGAAGTTCTTCAAATGCGCATCGTCGTTTAAGGTGATGTAGTTGAAGACCACGATTTGGAAAAACCGTAACACATCAATTTGAGCGGCAGTCACATAGCGACGTATGATGCCGGCACATTCCTCATAACTGAGGTTGCTGTATTTGTAATCACTTCCACTGTTTGCCTTAGTCAGCCCGGCCAACGAGGCAAAATCCTCCTGAAGGAATTTTCCCCCATCAGGGGCAACATCGAAACGGCGTGTCAGGTAAGCGGTCTCACCACTACGAAAGAAACAGAGGGCATTAGCTGCGGTTTCTATGCCATAAACTTGGGAGGCAAGCTGCATCGTGAAGTTTTCGTTGGCGGGACAGAACTCACGAGCGAGAAGCGCGTATGAACTCGGAGCGGGCTTCAGAATATAACGGCTGCGCAATCCTTCGGCTGGTCGCACCAACTGATCGTTGTCATCAATCACAAGACCGCCTTTCGGCTGCACCCCTGACAAGGAAATCCGACCCACATGCTCTGCATAGACGACTCTCTCCTCTTCATCTACTCCAGGGCTCTCAAACAAGAGTATATGCGAAACAGGCCTGCCATTAAACATTTTGCGCCGGGCTTCGGGCGAGTATGTTTCAAAACCGCTTTTCAATGTTGAGGGACAAACATCAATCTTTTTCATCACCTATTGGTTTTACGGTTACTGCACCGAGAGTGTCGGTTTGCGCAGTTGCTAAAAGGATACCGAAATCGTCATTCTCGTCAATGTGAAGCAATTGCGACTGGAGCTGACGGTTTTCGCCTTCAGACAAAATGTTGAAGAAATAAGGGAAAAGGTGCTCGGACAAATACGGCGACACCCTTACGGGCATGGACAGGCAGACCGGAGCTCCGCTATAATCGCTGTTGTATGTAAAACAGTAGGTCTTGTCATTGTTTTCCTGCAACAGTCCAGCCTCTATGTCGTGGACAAAAACTTTACACTGTCTCATCGTTCAATTGTTTTATAGTGATGTCTATCTGTAGTCCGAGGGTGTCGAGAATGGCAAGAAGGGAGGAGATTTGCGGATTCCCCTCTCCGCGTTCAATAGATACCACGGTGTTCACGGCAACCCCTGAAAGGTCGGCCACAGTGCGCTGGTTCACATTCAGTTCCTTCCTGCGCATCCGAATTCTATTTCCTATGTCAAGCAAACTCATAATACCAACATATTAAGATTTTGCCGCAAAAATAATAAAATTTCAAAATGGCGGGCACAAAAATCGCATTTTGTTGGGATTTTAGAAAAAAAAATGGAATGACGTGGGATTTAGTGATTTTCTTCGGCAGGAATGCCAAAGCTCCTAACACATCAAACAAAACAACCACACCGGCAACGTCGCGAACAAAATGGAATCGACCCTGTCGAGGACGCCGCCGTGACCCGGGATGATGTTGCCGCTGTCCTTAACGCCGGCTTTGCGCTTGAAGAGGGATTCGATGAGGTCGCCCATCAAACCGAAAACTTCCGTCAACAGGGCGATGACGATCCACTGCCACAACTCCAGACCGGCCGACTGGAAGAACGGAATGTAGGAAAGACCGATGGCCAGCCCGACCGTGATCACGCAGCTGCAAAGGAAGCCTTCCCACGTCTTGCCCGGCGAGATGCTCGGGGCTAACTTGTGCTTACCGAACAGCGAACCGAAGACGTAGGCGGCTGTGTCAGCCATCCAAATCAGAATGAAAAAGCCTAACACCTGTGCGGGGCTTTTCGGAATCCAGATTAATAACAGCAAGCATAGCGGCAACAGAATCCATATCGGTCCCAGCCATCTGAGCTTCGGGTTTTGGCATAGTTTGTAAAATTCGTAAAGACCAACGATGGCGAGAAAAAGCAACAACGGCACGGCCACCCACAGGGTGAAGACCGCCGCCACCATGAGGGCGATATAGACGATGCCCGATGCCGTTCTAATCAGCACGTTACGCATGTTGCGGGGGATTTTCGTCCAACAAAAGCAGAATGTATCTCGGTTGCTGCGGGGTGCGCACCTCCTTGCCGTCCGTCTTGGGCAGTACCGTCGGGGTGACGAACTCCACGCCGGCTTCCTTGGCAAACTTCTCGTTCCGGACCAGCGCACTTTCGAAATCGGGCACGATGTCGCCCATGCGCGAGATCACGATCACGTCTTTGGCAATGTTGCGCATGGAGACGAACCTCGCCACGGGCTGTGTGAAACCAATGCTGCCAGTGCGCGCCACCAACAGGGTGGAGAGCACGACCACTGCATCTATGGGCATGTTCACGGAGATGGCGTTGACGTAGTTCATCTGCGCCTGTTCCAAGTCCGGGCAGAGGTTGTTGTGGGTGTTCAGCACCACGTTATACTGCTGGTCCTCGGCCAGCATTTTCAGGAATTTGAGACGGTCCTGGCGGTTGTGACAGCGCAAAATCTTGCCGCCGTTGGCCTGGAAGTTCTGCCAGAACTCGACCTGCACGTTGGTCATGGGCGTGAGGTACTGCAACGACGGCTGCCCCTCCTCTTTGTGCTCGTGCGAGAGCGTGCTCTTGCGAATGACGCCCCGGATGTACTCTTTGTCGGTGATGAAACTGGATTCGTTATTGCTCATTTTCTTCTGTATTCGTGGGGTTGGAGCCCTCGTCAGTCGAAGCAGGTTCGCTTACGGGAGTGCTATCAGGATTGTCGTTTTGGGTTTCCGTTTGGAAAGGACGGTCGCCGAGAATGCGCTGCACGTCTTCAGTGAAGATGACCTCGCGCTCGAGGAGCAGCTCGGCCAGCGTCTCCACCTTCGAGTAGTTGTCCATCAGAATCTGCTTGGCGCACGCGTATGCCTTCTCGATGAGCTGATGGATGCGTTCGTCAATCTCCTCTGCAGTCTTCTCGCTGTAGGGCTTGGTCATGCTGTATTCCTGCTGACCCGTTGAGTCATAGTAACTTATGTTGCCGATTTTCTCATCCAAACCGTAATAGACGACCATCGCGTAGGCTTGCTTGCTCACCCGTTCGAGATCATTGAGGGCACCGGTGGAAAGTCTGCCGAAGAAGACCTCCTCGGCGGCACGACCACCCAATGTGGCGGCCATCTCGTCGAAGAGCTGCTCGTAGGTGGTAAGTTGCCGTTCCTCAGGGAGATACCAAGCCGCACCGAGAGCCTTGCCTCTGGGCACGATGGTAACCTTCACCAACGGGGAGGCATAGCGCAACATCCAGCTAACACAGGCGTGACCCGATTCGTGATAGGCGATGGTCTTCTTTTCCTCGGGGGAAATCACGCTGCCCCGACGCTCCAAACCGCCGATGATGCGGTCAACAGCGGCGAGGAAGTCCTCCTTCTCAATCTGTGTCTTGCTCTGGCGGGCGGCGATGAGCGCGGCCTCATTACAGACATTGGCGATGTCGGCGCCGGAAAATCCGGGAGTCTGCTTCGCGAAGAAGTCCAAATCCACATCCGGACCGAGCTTGAGGTTGCGCACGTGTACCCCGAAGATGCCCTTGCGCTCGTTCAGGTTGGGCAGCTCGACCTGAATTTGGCGGTCGAAGCGGCCAGCACGCAACAGGGCTCTGTCGAGGATGTCAGCGCGGTTGGTGGCCGCCATGATGATGACACCGGCATTGGTGCCGAAGCCGTCCATCTCCGTAAGCAGCTGATTCAACGTGCTTTCCCGCTCGTCGTTGGCATTCGAGAACGCCCCTTTGCCACGGGCACGTCCGATGGCATCAATCTCGTCGATGAAGATGATACAGGGGGCCTTCTCCTTGGCGTTGCGAAAGAGGTCGCGCACCCGCGAGGCACCCACGCCCACGAACATCTCCACAAAGTCGGAACCCGACATGGAGAAGAACGGGACTTTCGCCTCGCCAGCCACAGCCTTGGCCAACAGGGTCTTACCCGTGCCCGGAGGCCCGACCAACAGCACGCCTTTGGGAATCTTGCCGCCCAACACCGTGTATTTCTGGGGATTCTTGAGGAAATCGACGACCTCCTCAATCTCGAACTTCGCACCTTCCAGCCCGGCCACATCCTTGAACGTGACCACTTGGCCAGTCTTCTCGTCGAACTCCTGCGCCCGCGATTTGCCAATGTTGAAAATATTGCTGCCTCCGCCACCGAAAGGTCCACTTCCATTGCGCATCTGACGTATGGAGAAGAAATAGAGGAGGAGAATCAGCAAGAAGGGGAACATCCAAATCAGGATTTCGAAACCCCAGCTTTGGGAGTTGTCCTGCTTCATCGGAAAATCATATTCCTTGGCTACTTCGCTGGCAACCAGCGTACTGTCATCAGCCAGACGCTCTTGCACGTACTGTGCTTTTGCATCTCGGAGGTTTTCGTTATATACCTGCAAGTCCGTGACTACCAAGTAATACTGCGGGCCTTCGGTGTTCTTGCGCACCTCCTCGTAGGCCGCCTTCTGCTCCAAAGCCATCCTCTTCAGGAAGATGTTGATGTGCGAGTTTTTCTTCACGTACTCCACATGCTCGATATCCTGATTTTTCACCATCTGGTAAAACTCCATGTCGTTCACCTCCTTGATGGCCTCGGTGCCGGAAAAGAAATAAATCCCAATCAGTCCCAGCGTGATCGCAAGGTACAAAACCGACCAATTGAACTTCTTCTTGCCGTTGTTCTGCCTGTTCTGGCCATTTTTCCCACCGAGAAAATCCGGAATGTTCTTCCCTTTATTATTATTGATGTTGCTATTGTTTCCCATTAATTTCCAATTACTATTGCCTATTGCCTTTTGCCTTAAAACTTCTGGATATCCGCATCGCCCCAGAGAGACTCAAGCTGGTAGTGCTCGCGGGCCTCGGGGAGGAAAATGTGGACCAGGATATTGAAATAGTCGAGCAGCACCCACTCTTTGTTTTCGAGCCCCTCGACGTGCAGCGGTTTGACGCCGGCCACGCGCTGGGTCTGCTCCTGCACAAAGTCGCACAACGTCTCCACATGCGGCTTGGAGTTGCCGGTGCAGACTATAAAATAGTCGAAATAAACGTGGTTGATTTTCTTCAAGTTGACGCAATGGATATCCACTCCCTGCTTCTCAATCAGGGCTTGTATGATTAACTCTTCCAGGTTTCCTTCGTAGGGAACACCTTCAAATTTCACTTTTCTCTTTACTGTCATTCTTCTCATTTTAAAACGGTTGCAAAAATACGATTTTTTTTTTACTTTTGCGGCCTTGAATTTTATCGTTTTACAGTATGAAAAAATATTTTATCCTTACGGCAGTTTTCGCCTTGTTAACCAGCATGTTATTCGCCCAAACGGAAACCGGCGAACTCCCCTACTCTTTCGGCATGAAAGGTATTTCACAGTCTGTGGATGTCCAAATGATGCCTGCCACGAACGTTGAAAAGCTCCTCAACGAGGATGCTTCGGTTCAGGAGAAGTCGCGTCCGTTGCGTATGGGTATCGGCTACAAGGTGGACAAGACGTTCGATAATGCGGGCCGGAAAGACATTACGGAAGACGGCGGTACGCTCTGGCGCGCCAAATTCGTGTCGGAAGGCGCTGTCATGACCTACTTAGTACTCGACAAACTCAACATCCCCGCAGAGGGTAAGCTCTTCGTTTATAGTCCTGACCGTGAGCAAGTTTACGGTCCGTACACCAACGCCGACATTCAGGAGGTGGGTGCGATGGAGACTGACAACATCATCGGCGACGAGCTGATTCTGGAATACTACGAGCCCGCCAACGCCGCTTTCAAGGGTGAAATCAATATTGCTGCTGTGATGCACGTTTACCGCGACTTCTTAGGTGTGCGCGACGACAGCAAAGGCCCCATCGGCACTGCGGATGGCAACTGCCACATCGATGTGGTATGTCCCGACGCGCAAGGCTGGAACTACCCCATCAAGTCGGTGGTCTGCATCGGTATCACCGCATACGTTCCGTCAGAAGGAGGCTATGCCGGATTCCTCTGTTCCGGTGCCACGGTCAATAACGTCCGCATGGATAAAACCCCTTACGTGCTCACCGCAGACCACTGCATTGAATCAGATAATCAGACCCATAAGTTCTATTTCAATTATCAGACATACGATTGCGGTGGCAACACCGGTAACTACAAGGTGACTAATGGCGGAACTATTGTGGCCCGCTCCAACACGACAAACTCGATGGCCGCTTCCGACTTTGCTCTGCTGAAAATCACTGGCAGCCTGAGTGTCACCTTCCGCGACAGCATCTTCTTCGCCGGCTGGGATCGCAGCGGTGCGTCATCCGTGGGATCCGGCATCCATCACCCTGGTGGCGATTGGAAAAAAATCAGCTTCCCGCAAAGCATCAGCGCACCCACGACCGGTCAGATGGCGAACAAATATTTCGTGGTCCACTGGAAGACCAACCCCAACGAGGGTGTGACCGAGCAAGGTTCTTCCGGTTCCCCGTTGTTCAACGCCAACCAGCTGATTATCGGAACGTTGACGAGCGGTTCAAGCTACTGTGACTACCCGCAAGGTACCGACAACTACGGCCGTATGTCCTACCACTGGACAAACAACAACAACAGCAACAATAATCGCAAACTGCAACCTTGGCTCGATCCCGATAACACTGGTGTGATGTATCTTCCCGGCATGAAATATGATGGTTCCGTCGTGGGCATTCAAGACCACAACCTCAAGGCCACCACGTTCGACATCTACCCCAACCCGGCTCAAGATGGCTTCGTCACCATCCAAGGCGAATTCATGTCCGAAGAGGCCGTTTGCAATGTCTATAACACGATGGGCCAGCTGGTTATGAGCCGTACCGTCACCACGGACGCCACCTTCACGCTGAACGTCAGCAGCCTCGAAAATGGCGTCTATTTCGTCGAGCTGGTCGGTTCCGAGCGTAACTACAAATCCAAACTGGTCATCGCCCGTTAACCGTGTACCAGGTCCTGCTATCCACCGCCTATCTCCCGCCGGTAGAGTATTTCGCGCTGCTTTTGTCCGAAAACGCCGCCATCGAGCGTGAGGAGCGGTACCAGAAGCAGTCCTACCGCAACCGGACAGTCATCATGAACGGCAATGGGGCGCTGAATCTCATCATCCCCACCATTCATGACGGCAGGATGGGTATTGTCAAGGATGTCCGCATCGAGTATGTAACGCCCTGGCAACGTGCGCATTGGCGTTCCATCGAGTCGGCCTACAACAACACCCCTTACTACCTCTACTACAAGGATGCGCTGAAACCGTTTTTCGAGCGGGAATACGAATACCTCTTCGATTTCAACCTGCAGCTCATCCAAACGCTGATGCAGCTCCTGCGCCTCGACCGCGAAATCCAAACTACCACGACGTTTACGCCCTACACCTCTGAAGATACGCGACTGCTCATTCATCCGAAACATTCGCGCAAAGAGGATTATCCTTTCCGGCTAAAAACCCCTTACTATCAAGTTTTTGAGGATAAGTTCGGGTTCGTGCCCAACCTTTCCGTCATTGACCTGCTTTTTAACGAGGGACCGCAGGCCGCCACCTACCTCCGACAGCTTCTTACCCAATTCGAGACCCGCTAATATGCCCAACAAAGAGACCACCAATATATGGGAACGTATCTTTATCCGCATCAAAAACGTTGTGGATAAGTTCCTCTATTACGACAATCTCTTTGATGATAACGTCTGGCAGGTCCGTTTTTCGAAAGTCAATAAGAAGAAAATCAAGTATCAGATTGAGAAAAGCCAGTTCAATCTGTCACTCAAGACCGCTGACGACGTATTCAAGTACCTGTGGATGCTGCTGTTGGTGGTGGCATTGATATGGATGCTGGTGCTGTGCCAGCGCATCGGTGTCTCCGACCGAGAAGTGGCACAGAACGAGTATTCCGAGCTGTTGTACAACCACTTCCACCACATCGGCGATCCTGACGCGTACCGTGCGCACCCTTACGCGCACACGCAGGCGCAAACCATCGACCTGCTGATTTATTCTTTAGCCAAATCACTGAATTTCAACGATGTATATAGGTTCAGGCACTTATTGAGCACGGTTTTTGGCTGGTTAATTGTAGTCTATCTGTCGTTCATATTACTACGAGCGTTCAGCTGGCGGGCGGCATTCTTCACAGCGTTCTTCCTATTCCTTTCGCCGAGGTTTTTCGGGTATTCGCTGAGCAACGTGGTCGATGTGACCTTTGCTTTCTTCTTCATTTACAGCATCATGCAGATGTACTATTTCAGTCGCGAGCTGCCGGTAATCCGAATCTCGCGGCTCATCCGCATCGCCATCGGCATCCTGCTCACGCTATCGGTCCACAACGCCGGCGCCTCGCTGCTGCACTTCTTCCTGGTTTTCACGCTGCTCAACTTCTTCCTCTACAACCCCATCAAGAAGATGTTCACCCAGGAATACCTGCGGGCACTCAGTCTTGTGGCCCTTTCCGTCGTCGTGATGTGGGTCACGGTGGGCGTCATCCACACCCTCTGCACTTGGTATTTAGAAACCTCCTTCATCACCCCCAACAAGGCATTCGCCTCCTTAGTCACCAACATCCCGTTCGACCAAAACCAGATTTTCGAAGGGCAATTCATCGGCCCGGACAACTTCCCGAAACGCTACATCACCAAGTATCTGTTCATCACCACCCCGACGGTCGTACTCATCAGCTTCCTGCTCTTCTTCATCTTTTTCAAGAACGCCATCAAGTCGCTGAAGCCGTTCTCCATATTCATATTTATATATACGTTCATGTTCTGCATCAACCGCGTGAAGACGCACTACATGAACCCTGACACGTTGTGGGCCATCCACTACTGCATCTATCCGCTGTTTATGCTGGTGGCGGCCAGCGGTGTGGAATGCACACTGCGGCAAATCAACGACCGTTACACCAATTTCGTGATTTTAGGACTGATGGCGCTGCTCAGTTTCATGCCCATCCGCCACATCCTGATCAATAGCCCTTACACCACCCTCTATTTCAACGAGATTTCGGGCGGTATCCACAATGCCTACGCGAAATACGCCTTGGACAGCAACTTCGAGGCCAACAAGGAGGCCAACGAGTGGATGAGGGATTACATCTACGCGCACGACATCGGCCGGCATTATACCGAGCGGCCCGTCGTGGTGGCCACCAACGGCAATGCCGCCTGCGGACTTTTCTACGATAAAGACCCTAATATCAACCTCATATTCAAGGATTACGATCGGTTGGACACCGTGTGGGACTACTATGTGGCCTACTGCAACCAGATTCCGGTCACGCAGCTGCGCAACGGCACTTGGCCGCCCGACAGCACCCTGCACCTGATGACGTTCGAGCAGAAGCCCATGGTCGCCTTCTACCGCAACGAGGCCAGCTTCCGCCAATGGGCCGAAAATGACACCATGGCGATGGTCGCCGACTCCCTGCTGCAACAGCTGACCGTTGACCAAGAATAATTCGGATACGCACCGCACATCAAAAAAAATTGTATCTTTGCAGCCTAAAATTTGAAGATATGGAAAATCCCACGTTAGAACAAAAGGTCATCTCGATCATCGACCAGATCCGCCCCTATCTTGAGCAGGACGGCGGCAACATCGAGTTTGTGGAGCTCACCCCCGACAATGTCGTGAAGGTGCGTCTGCAAGGCGCGTGCGGCACCTGCCCCCACGCCAAGATGACCCTCAAAAACGGCGTGGAACAGACGATCAAACACTATTTGCCCGAAATTGACCACGTCGAAGACGTTGTTCTCGGGTTCTAATTCGTTACATTATGGGATTGAAATGCGGCATAGTAGGACTGACGAACTCGGGTAAGACCACGATGTTCAACTGCATCTCCAACACAAAGGCGGAGGTGACGGATTTTGCGTACAGTACCAACAAGTCCAATATCGGCGTGTGCCAAGTGCCCGACGAGCGTCTGATGCATATCAACACCTTTATCCATGCCGACAAGTTGGTCTTCGCCAATTTGGATTTAGTGGATATTCCCGGTCTGGCAAAAGGTGCCAGCACTGGTGCGGGCATCGGCAATAGCTTCCTCGCGGACGTGCGCCTGTGCGACGCGCTCATCCACGTGCTGCGCTGTTTTGACAACCCTGCCTTACCTCACGAGGAAGGTTCTGTGGATCCTGTCCGCGACATTGAGATTGTGGATTTCGAGTTGCAGTGCAAGGATCTGGAGCAGGTTGAGCGCAAGATCAGCAAGGTGGAAAAGGCCGCCAAGATTGGTGACAAGAACGCCAAGCACGACTATGAGGTTTTGAAGAAATACAAGGAACATCTCGAAGGTTTCCAGAATGTGCGCACCTTGGAGGTTACCGCTGACGAAAAGGCAGTCGTCGCCGATATGATGCTGCTCACCGAGAAACCCGTGATGTTCGTCTGCAACGTGAATGATGACGACGCGGCCACCGGAAATGCCTATTCTGAGGCTGTGAAGAAATATGTTGAAGAGAACGGCGGAGAGATGCTGGTCATTGGTGCCAAGATCGAATCCGAAATTGCTGAGTTGGAGAGTGAGGAGGACCGCAAGGCCTTCTTGGAAGACGTGGGCTTGACCGAGCCGGGCGTCAACAAGGTGATCCGCGCGGCCTACAAAATGCTGGATCTCATCTCCTTCTTCACCGTCGGCGGCAAAGAAAACCGCGCTTGGACCATCAAGCGGGGCATGTTGGCACCGCAAGCGGCGGGCGTCATCCACAGCGACCTGGAACGCGGCTTCATCCGCGCCGAGGTCATCAAATACAACGATCTGGTGCAATACGGATCGGAACTGAAATGCAAGGAAGCCGGCAAGTTGTCGGTGGAAGGCAAGAACTACGAAGTGCAGGACGGCGACATCTTGCACATAAGGTTTAATGTTTAAGGTTTAGGGTTTAAGGATAGCCTCGTGAATCGACAGAATCCTTAAACCATGAACCATCAACCTTAAACCAAAACGCGGTAGTAGCTCAGTTGGCAGAGCGGCGGCTTCCCAAGCCGCAGGTCGCGGGTTCGAACCCCGTCTACCGCTCAAACGTCTCCAATTTAATCAGTGTCAGCAACTTACAACGGTAGGTTGCTGATTTCTGTTTTAAAATCGGGACAGAAACGGGACAAACATCATTTTGAGACTTGCTGAGCAAGACTCAAAAAAAAAATGTCATATAGTCAGAACAGGTTAGCCGTATCTTCGGCGTATGCCGCGACAAACTATCTGCCGGTGAAAACCAACAAGTCAGGTTGGTTGATTGAATACTATGTGGAGAATCCACAGACACAAGAACTGGCGCGTAAGCGAATCAAACTCCAGCGGCTTCTAAGCCGATATTCTTCCAAGACGGAAGCTAAGAAACATATCAACAACATTGTTGTTGCTCTTAACATGAAGCTCTCTACGGGTTGGAATCCTTACTTCCAAGGAGAGGATTCGCGCATGTACACGCCCATGTCTGAAGTGTTGGAACTCTACAAGGAGGATGCGCAGAAAGAGCATCGCTCGACGACCGCCCGATCTTACATCTCCTTCGCCGGAATATTTGGCGAATGGCTCGCAAAAACAGCACCGAAAATCTACAGTTCCATGATTTCGCACAGTATGATTGTGCAGTTCATGGACTATGTTCAGAACGAAAGATGTGGCAGGGACGGCGACATCAGCCCACGGACGTACAACAACTATGTCAAGAACGGAAGTGCGTTGTTTTCTTGGATGATAGAAAAGTGCTATTGCAAGGAGAATCACTTCCAAAAAATCAAGACAAAGAAGGTCGGGCAGAAAAAGCGTGTCCTTATTCCTGTTGAAAAGCGCGTGGAGATTCAAAAGTACCTCGTGGAAAACAATCCGGGTTATCTCGTGTTCCTGGAACTGATTTACGGGGCTTTGCTGCGTCCGAAAGAGATTCTGATGCTCTTGGTCGGGGATGTTTCCATGGCAAACAAGACCATCACCGTGAGGGCGGAAGTCTCCAAAAACGGCAAACAGAGGATTGTCCCCATGACCAAAGAAATTGAACAGTTACTTTTGAAACTGAACCTTGACAGACATCCGGCGGAACATTACTTGTTCAGTGCCTACCAAAAGCCCGGAAAGACACCAGCTTCTCCGCGCCCATACCGAAAGTACTGGGACAAGTTGCGTAAGATGTTCGATTTGCCGATGGAGATGCAGCAGTACTCCTTGCGCGACACGGGTATCACGGAAATGCTCAAACACGGCCTTGATGTCAAGCAGCTGGCTGACCACTACTCACTCTCTATGACAACGCTCTATTCCAACCATGCAGACCCGCACCTCAGTGAATTGATACGAGAGAAAGCCCCTGGTTTTGCATACGAAAAAGACCCTAATTAAAGTGTCACTTTAAGTTTCGCGGCCTCCACTTCGGCAGTGACGGATTCGCCGCCCTCGGTGAACTGGAAGGTAATTTTGACGGGCAGGCTCTTCACTCCGGCGACCAGCAGCCAGCGGGTGTGACTCTGCACCCGCCCGTCCTGCGGCTTCAGCAGCCGCCAAAGGTTGAGGAACTCCGACAACGGCAGCAGGAAGCGGTAGCGCACTTTCTCGTAGTTGGCGAGGAAGTCCAGCCACGAACTCACCCACAGCTGCCCCACGGAGTTGTCCCCACGGACGGTCAGCGAAACGCCGTCAAGGGGGTCGCCGTAGCGGGAGTGCCGTGTCGGCTGCGCCACCTCTATGAAGGGGCTTCCCGCCTGCGGGATTGCCAGCTGACGACTACCGAGGTAGGTCTCCAGCACCATCGGGAAGTCCGTGTTGCCCGTGTCGAAGACAGGGCTGCAGCCCGCCTGCTCGATGCGCATGACAAACTCCGGGTGTTCGGACTTGGAATCCGTGATTTCCATCACGGGAACTTTCAGCGTGGGTGTCATGCTCTCCTCGCTTCCCTCCCCTGCCTTCAAGGTTTGATTTGCACCGCCCTGCGGGTTCCAGCGGAACACCCAGTTGGCGATGCTGTCCCCCTCCCGCTCCGCCTTTCGGTAGCGGTTCTCATTCTCCACGAAACAGATTTTCCCGTAGTTGGCCGCTGCATCAGGCAGCCAGTCCGCTGTAGGCACAGCGGGCAGCGTCTTGGTGCTGTCCGTTTCGTCCGTGGTCACGCCCTCCAGCTTGAAAACGTATTTCCGCTCATCGGTCTTCTCTATGGCGGTCTCGCCGTCCACGGCGTATGCCGTGAGGTCGAGAAAGCCCGACTTTTCAAGGATGTCACGCACGAAGGCGAACTCCGCCCGCTTGGTGGTGGAGTCAAGGAACATGGCCAGGCCAAAGGCCTTGCACAGCGTGCCGATGAAGTCCGCGTTGGTAAGGTCGGGGACGTGCTCGCCGTAGCGCAGTCTGTCGGCGAAGCAGTTATAGACCTTGCTGTACGAGGTCGCGTCGGCGGTAATCGGCACGCTCTCGAAGTCTTTGATCACCAGCCGCTGGCCGTATCCGCCGACTTCTTCCATCATTCCCCTGCACTTTGCGAAAGCAAACATATACATCTGGTTTCTGTCCATGTCGTTGACGGTGAAATCAAAAGTTATCTCATAGAAGCCCGCTCCGGCATAGCCGAATGAGGAGAGCTGGTTGGACTTGAACGTCTTCACATAATACGGCTGGTACCAGTGGCCGAACAGCGAATCCATGTCGTCCCAATTCCCGTAGAGGCTTGACGCCGTGGCTTTCCACAGATTGTTCAGCCTGTCGGTCATCATGAAAACAAGCGCCTCCTCGTAGTGCCTGGTCACGGTGTTGCCGTTCTCCTCCACTTCGGTCGTGCCGTTCTGAACCACGTTGGCGGGCAGGTATGTTCTGACAACCACGTGGAAATGGTGTGTGCCGTCGGCCTTGGGGTAGAAAAGATACTGCTCGTTGCCCTCCGAATCGGTGAACGGCTGCATGAAGTGTGGCATTCCGGCAAACATGGTGTGGTAGTAGTCCACGGACGGCGTGATTCCAGCACTGAATCCGGCCTCGTTGTCGAACTGCGTGAGCAGGCCGTCCAAGGCGCGAAGACTCTGCGAATAGATCTTTGCGGTGTCGGTGTCATGCAGGAATCCGCCCTCCGCCCGATAGCCCCCGTTCGCCACCACCCTGCCCAGCAGCCATGTAAGCTGGAGGGCTGGGCAGAAAGCGAAGCTGTTGGGGTTGTCGGCGGTGCGGTTGTTGAACACCCGCACGCCTCGGTTTCCCGGTCTTTCCTCTATCACATCACCGCCAGAGTTGAAGAAGAGGCGGTTGATGTAGCAACGGTCAAGCCCCACATTGTCGTTGGTGTTCAGAGAAGCTTGGATGCCGCTGACATTCTCCGGCGCGTTGTCGTACTGCGTGAGAAACCAGCCGAAGTCGTTGTTCCCGCTGCCATAAAAGGCCGTGTCCAGGAACAGCGGGAACTTGACCACGGAATCCGGAGTGAGGGTTGATTTGAGGAACTCCAACCACTTGGCGTTGTGTTCCGTGGCATTGCGGCTGATGACAACATCCTCGCCGTAGTCGTTCTCTTTCAGCTTTTTGTCGGCAAAGCCTTCCGGCCACGGGTTGATGACCAGTCCGCAGGAGTACGTGGTCTGTGTCGCCTTTTGGATGTAGAGGTCACCGCGTGCAATCTCTATCCCTCCCGCCTTGACGGTGCAAGCGTACTTCTTCAGCCGCTGCACATAGACGAAGCGGGCGTGGCGGAACACCGTGTCGTTGCTGGCGGCGGGCACGTCGAAGGTGAACATGATGTCGCCCTCAACGCCGTCCGTTGAGAAGACGCAGCTGTTCACCTCCATCTGCAGGGACGTTCCCTTTGCGATATGCAGCGCGTTACCGTTGACCTCTATCGTGAGCATTATTTTGCGAATGAGTACTCGTAAACGACTTTCACGCGATGCACCGTAATGGCGGTGCTGTTGACCTGCAGCTTTCCGCTTATAATGCCGAACGTCACACCCTCGTTGACAATAGTCACTGCATTGGTGTCTTTAGCCACATTGAATGCGATGACATTGACCAAGTTACTGGCTTTGATTTTATCGTCAAGGGTGAGGGAAACAGCTTTCTTGAGAATGTTCAGGTCGTTGTAGGTCACCACTTTGAGGCACTTGTCCTCAAGGTTGCTGTGGAGGCCGGCAAGGTCTGAGGCGTTTCCATTGGCGGTCGTGTTGGCGGTGTTCGCCAAATCGTAGGCGGTCTTGACCGCTTTGGCGGTTGCCGCCAGCACTTCGGAGGAACTGTTCACAGCACTGGTCAGCTTGGTCACGCCGTGTTTGGAGGTCGAGGCGAGGTTGATTGTCGTGCTCGTCACTGATGTTCCGTCCGTGAGCGTGACGGTGATTTTCGGACCTGCGGAATCCGTGCCGTCCGTCAGCGTGATGGACTGCACCTTGGTGTCAGTCATAGCCGGAAGCTGTGACTGGATGAGGGCGGCAAGGCCTTCCACTTGGTCGGCGCTGGTCTTCGGATAGAGAATGTCGTAGTCGGGCGAGCCGTTCACGAGCTGGCCGTTGAAGGCCTCCTGTTGGTATTTGATGATCTGTCCCATAGTGGTTTGAGTTTAAGTGAGTTGTTGGTTGGTATTACTTGATAACGCGCAGATATTGGTCGTTGAGCTTCAGCACCTCGTGCTTGAGGTAGTCTATGAGGTCGCCCAAGGTGGTCTTGTAGGCGTTGCCCTTGTCGTCGCCGATGACAACGAGCATGGAGGTGGCCAACTCGTACTCTCTCGGCTGCAGCTTGGTGAGGTCGCCGTCCAGCTTGGCGCGGGCTGTGGTCTGCGCCGTGCTTTCGGCGGTCTGCGCCGCCGCCTGCTGCGCCTGTGCAATGAGGTCGCTGTAGCCCACCAGCGAGGATGCGGGAATCTGCAAGTCCTGCACCGAAGTCTGCGAGGTGAGCGTCACTCCGTTAATGGCAGGACGGTTCTCCAGGTCGTCATAGCTGTTGGTGACACGTTCCAGCTCGTTGACACGCTCAATGAGTCTGTTGAGGATTTCGCGCACGCGGGCGAGATCCATTCCGTTGCTGATTGTCTCTATCATCTTGTGAGGTTGTATTGGTTTGCTATCTCGTTCTGCCGGACACCTGCACGTTGCAGGTCATCCCGCCATATAAGGTCGTCGTCCCACCGTTCCACCGTTCCCGGATCAACGGGCAGGTTGCCCGCCTTGGCCGTGGAAGGTTTGTTGAAGCGGTATTGGAACTCGGCGGAAATGAGGTCTTCGGCGGTGTCGGTCACGGTGAGCGTGTCGGGAAGTATCGCAATGGGCACGGCTCTTCCGTCAACATAGCGGAAGTTGAATCGGTTTCTCATCGCCTCGGCCACCAACCTGATTTCTCGCTCGTTCTTGTAGCCCGTCCGTGCCGTGTGGACGGTGGCCGTGTCGGTGATGTCCACGCCGACAACGCCGTTCTTCACCGTGTCGCTGCCGTCCGTATGCTCCTCCACGGCTGAAGAGTCCGTGGAGAGGGTCTCCAAAAGCCCGTAGCGGTTCTGAAGCAGGAACTCCTGTGCGTTGTAGGGCTTTCTTTCCAGCACGAATGTGCGTGTCCAGGTCTCGCCCTTGTTGTTTCCCGCAATGACGGTGTAGGAAAGCACGTCCCCTGCTGACGGGATTCCGAGGGCGGCGGCGGACAAAGGCACTCTCACAATGTTGAAGTTCTGCACCGTGACCGTTCCCATGTCGAGGGAAAAGGTGTGGCCGTCTTTCAGCCGCACGTCAACCTTCACCACGAGGCTTCTTGTGTGGGCGGTGTCCTGGTATATGTTGAAGAGCAGGAAGTAGGCGTATTGTGGCAACGAGGCGTAGGTGCGCACCGTCAGCCCTGTGGGACAACCGAAGTTGCGGACGGCAACGTGTTCGGAAAGGGTCGCCCCTGCGCCCATCGCGGTCTGCCAGTCGGCGAGGTTGAGGACGTGGTGGCGGTCATCAAGCCCGCCTGCGGCAAGGATGAACTCCTGCGACCGCTTCACCACTCCCGCCTGCGGCACCTCCCCAGATATGTCCGTGTAGGCGAGGCGGTATTTGAGAGTGGCGTACAGCAGCGGGTAGGCGTTGAATGTCTCCGTAAGGTTTGGAACGTCAGTGGCCGCGAAATAGGAACGCAGGATTTCAAGGGGCAGCTCCACGAGGTTGTCCGTGTCAAGGTGCAGGATCATTTCGGGTGTGGCCAGTTCCTGCACCGCACCGCTGTTGTAGCGCGTCACTTCAAGCCACGCCAAAACGCCGTAGTTGGGACGTTGCACCCTTGCCACGCCCAGGACTTGCCCCACCTGCTCGATGTTGCCGCTGCCGTTGCCGTCAACGGTCACGACCTCGCCGCCGTACTCCTTGGAGAGGAACGTGAGGGTGAGATCGTCCGCCAACGTCACATCGTAGTGGCGGGAAATGGTGTAATGCTCGGCTATCTTGCTCTGAAGCTCCTTTTTCAGCATGGAAGCGTCGGTGTAGCCCGCTATCCTGTCCGCCCTGTCGCGTGCCTGGTACGGCGAGGTGATCTGGAAGTCAAGGACGGTGTCGCCGAAGCCGACTGTCAGCACGGAGGACGGCAGCGCGGTCACGCGCCACGCGCTCCGGCTCTTGCTTCCGGCGGTGGCGACGGGTGTGCCCTTCAGCAGGAAGCGCGGGCGGTTTCCTGCGAAGTCAAGGGGGTGTGGTTGTTCTCTTATCGTTACTGCCATTGCCTACTGTTTTAGCGAAGCCGCCCTGCGGAGGAAGCTCTCCTGCTGCTCGAACTCAAGCTGGAGTTCCCGGCTGATGACCGCCTGCCTGTTCTTCGGGTCGCTCATGTACTGGCGCAGCGCGGTCAGCTCCTCCAGCATCCTGCCCATCGTCCCGTCATCCGCCTGCGCGGTGTGGTAGTGGTTGCTGGTGACGGCTCTCTCTGTTCTTTCGGGGGCAAATGTACGGCTAATGGCGGTGGCCGCCTGGGACACGCTGCGGCTGTCGGGAACCGCCATTTCAATCTCCCGCAGCGGGGCTTTGTTGCCCTTGCGGTATTCCTCAAGGGCTTCGATGACGGGCTTTGTCTCGGGGGCTGTCACCAGCTCGTTTGAGGCTATCCACTCCCTGCCGCGCTCCCCTGCCACGATGTTCTTCTCCCGCTCGATGTAGCCGCCCTTGGCGTAGGGTTCCGGCTGCGAGGCGATGGCGGCGACCTGCACGCCCGTGGCGGCGAGGGAGAGTGCCATGGAGATGAGACCCCACGGGAAGCCGCCGCCGTTCTCGAAGCTCTTCACGGCGGCTACGATGCCGGAGATTATGGCCTCCGCGATGGCCGCTTTCTTCTCCCTGCGGAACTGCTCTATTTCCAGCTGCTTTTCCTTGGCGTCGCGCTCCTTGTCCAGTTGCTCCACCTGCGCGTTGTAGTACTCCTGCGAGATGATGCCCTGCTCTAATTGCCAGTCTAATTTCTTCTTCCGCTCGTCATAGCCTTTCTTGTACTCGTTGAGGGCGGCTTTTTCCTTGTTGCTCTGTAGTTGGTTGATGGATTCGAAGAGCTGCATGGCGGTGTCGGCGAAGTCCTTTATCACGTCGGCGATGTCCGACAGGTTCTTCTCCCAGTCCTTCTTGAAGTTCTTCCAATCGATGTCGAGAAGCTTGCCGATGCCCGTGGTGGCCTTTCCCTTTTGGGAGGACTTCTCAATCGCGGCGGTCTCCTCGTTCATCTTCTCCTTGAGGGCTTTTATCTGCTCCTCAAGCTGCCGGATGCGGTCTTGCTTCTCCTGCTCGCCCAATGCCTTGAGCTTGGCGATGGCGGACTGGGCGGCGGAGATTTTCGCCTGGTACTCCTTTTTCACCGCCGCGATGCGCTTCTCCGTCTCCGTCATCAGCGCTTCGGTGATGTCGGCTTCGGCACGCTGCACGATGGAGAGTTCCTCCTGCGCTTCGAGGGCTATGGCCTGCCGCTTCTGTTCGAGCAGGTCTTCAAGCAGTCTCAGCTCGTCTTCGTTGAGGCCTGTCCCCGTTTCGGGATTGTACTCCTCCTTGCTCTTGTTCTCGTAGTAGGCGATGGAGCGGTCAATCTCCGCGATGGTGGCTTTCCACCTCTGCTCCACCTGCAGCAGTTCCGCCGAGTAGCTGTCGGTGAGGTTCTGCCCGAGTTTCTCCTTGAGGGTCTGGAACTGCTCGCACAGTTTCTCGTACTGCTGCGTGACTTTCTTCATCTGTTCGGCACGGGCGGCGCGGTCAATCTCGTTTATGGCGTTGGCCATGTACTGCCGCACCTGGTCTGCGAGGTCTTTGGCCGCCTGCCCCTTGCTGTCGGTGAAGGCCTCGATGCGCTCCACAAGGTCGCCGTACTCCTGCCGGATTTTCTCCTTGTCGGCGGCTACTTTGTCCAGCCCGATGAGTTCGTCCTTTTGGAACAGCTTCCTGACCTCCTTTTGGAGGTTCTCCCATTCGGTCAGCTTCTTGGTGGCGACATCCTCGGCGGATTCCATGCCTCCGCCGCCACCGCCGTTGCCGCCAGCGGTTTCCTGCTCGATGTCGGCGACCACCGCGTCCAGCTGGTCGCCGATCCACGGGGCGAGGTTCTGCTTCACCTTCTCAATCTTGGCCTGCTCCTCTTGCACAATCTTGGTGACGTTGCGGATCCAAAACTCCTCCTTGTCGTTCAGCTTTCTGTCCTTGAGCAGGTAGCGGTTGAGGGAGCGGATGATGGTCTCGGAGGTAAGACCGCTCTCGGCCAGCTCCACCGCCTTGCCGCCGATTTCCGGCGATAGGTGTTTGAGCGAGGTGCCCAGTCTGTCCATCTCCTTTTTCATTATCTCCGTTATCTGCTCCTGCTGGATGTCAAGGGCTATCTTGCGCTTCATGGCGGTGATGACCTTGTTGTAGGCCTGCTCGATGTCGAGGATGTTCCCCTTCTCGTCCAGCTGGTCCTGGAGTATCGTGGGATAGTTCTCTATGATTTTCTTCTGCACCTTGTTGTATTCGTCAGTGCCCTTGCGCAGTTCCCGAAGTGCGCCGAAGAGTCTGTCGGCCTCCGCTTTCTGCTCGGCGGTGCGCTCGTGGAAGTCCTTCATGGCCTTCTGCGCCGCCGTGGTGCGGGTGGCCAGCTTGTAGATGGCCGTGCCTGCCGCTACGATGGCGGTGGCCAGTGCCACCCACGGCACGGCGTTGGCCGATGCGTTCATCTTTCTGACCGCCGCTGCCGCCCTTTCGGTGTTGCCAGCCATCTTCGCCTGCACTGCGGCCACCGCATAGACCGCCGTCTTGTAGGCGGCTTTGATGACCACTCCGGCTTTTTCTGCAGCAGTGAGCAGCAACAGACGGGTCTTCAGCAGCGTCACTTTGGCGATGTACAAAGTGAGCGGCGCGATGATGGCCAGCACCATGCCCTTGTTCTTGCTTATCCACGAGGTGGCAGTGGATATGGCCTTGATGCCCGCCGTGCTGGTCTTGGTCAGCTTCAGCAATATTGGGTACAGCTTTTGCCCCAGTTCGAGGCGTGTGTCCTGGAACTTCTTGCGGGCTTTCTCCAAGTTGGCCTGCATGTTGTTGTTCTTGACGGAAAACTCCTCGTAGCAGGACACGCCCTCCAGCATGGCCTTGTTGGCAATGGCCTGTGCCGCCTCCACCTTGTCAAGGCTGTTGGCCATGGATGAGATGGCCGCTGCGGCTCTTGCCCCGTCAAGCCCAAGGTCTTGGAAGATGGGCAGCAGCTTGTCAAAGCCGCCCGCGCCGGAGAAGCCCTTGAGGACTTTCTTCAGGGCCTCGTTCATGTCGGTCTCCATGAGCTGCTTGAACTTGCCGAGTTCCATTCCGGCAATCTTGGCGAACTCGGCGGGCTTGGATATGACCTTTTGGATGAGCTTTTGGAACGCCGTGGCCGACATCTCAACCTTTTGCATATCCTGGTCTAAAGCCGAGGCGAAGCCGAGTATCTGGTCGGCGGCGAGTCCGGCCTGCACGGCGATGCCGCCCAGCCGCCCCGTGAAGTTGACCATGTACTGCTCGTTGGCCGTGCTGGTCTTGCCCAGCTCGTTGACGGCGGAACCCAGTTCAATTAGGAATTAGGAGTTAGCAATTAGGAATTAAAAAAAATCGTACTTTCGCAGGAAATTTTTGAACCATGAACGAAGACAATCCCATTGTAGTGAAAAGCAAGGCTTTTGCTTTGAGAATCATAAAGTTGAATGATTATCTCGTCACAAAGAAACTGTTCACCTTGGCAGATCAGGTGTCGAGAAGCGGAACGAGCGTCGGGGCGAATGTGCGGGAAGCGACGGCCGCGCAAAGCCGGAGCGACTTCCTCGCCAAGATGTACATCGCATTCAAGGAGGCCGTTGAAACGGAGTATTGGCTGGAACTGCTTCACGAGAGCGGGAAGATTGAATCTTCACATTTTGAAAGCATTGTTGCCGACTGCCGTGAACTTATAAGGATGCTTTCTTCCATAACCAAATCCACAAAAGACGGCACTCAGAAACGGCTTCCCGACAATTCCTAATTCCTCATTCCCAATTCCTAATTGAATACGCCCGTGCCGAACTGTAGCACCTTGTTGTACATTTCCGACCATGCGGAGGCGGAATTCAATTAGCAATTTGTAATGAGTAATGAGTGATTATTTCGGGAATCGAAACGTTTTGCGCAAAACGTTTCGGTTTTCCAGCATTCCTAATTCCTCATTCCCAATTCCTAATTGGATGTAGATGGTTACCCTGCGGGTGCTACTCTTTGCCATAAACTTGTTGTTTGTGGCAAAGATGCTTCAAACGTCCGTCACGGTATGGGACGGCATAAGAAAACCGCAGTCGTGCTGATTGACTGCGGTTTTGTTTCCTTGATGTCCGCGACAACGATAGGAATGGTTACGAGCGGTCTGCCGCGAAGTTTGAATGGATAGCGTGCCCGGTCGCCCAAAAGAAGAGAGTAATGGGACTCAAAAATTACCAACATCATACATAAAAATGGAAGAGAAAACGTATTTGACATAATCCCTTCCAATCGGAACGTATTTACTTGACGGAGGCTTCTATCTCCTTGCCGTAGATGGTAGATGGCTACCCTGCGGGTGCTGCTCTTTGCCATAAACGTTGAGTTTGCGGTGCTTCAAAGGTTTAATATTAATAGGGACGGTGATAGAATTATAAAACTCGTGATTTATAATTTACCTTTTAAAGATAACAGGAATATAAACCGGACTAAATGAGGAAAATAACTTTAATAGTTCACTATGATTTGCAGAGAACGTCCATCCTGTATTCTCAAAATACAATGCAACGCTGCATCTTTCTATAATTATGTCTGATTCAAAAATAATTACATTGTTTTTAATAAAAAACGCTATAGTTTCATTCAAGACTGATTTTTCACCAACACCGGTAGCAGTGGCCTCAAAGGAACTGCAAGACAGGTTTCCTCAAATAAGACGGCGACCACT
>CAJOKR010000012.1 GCA_905235135.1 uncultured Bacteroidales bacterium | reverse complement strand
AGAGAAGAACTCTTCTTACAGATGATCCGCGAGTTTGCGGAGAACGAGGTCAAGCCGCTCGCCGCTGAAGTGGATGAGCAGGAGCGTTTCCCGATGGAGACGGTCGAGAAAATGGCCAAGATAGGTATCATGGGCATCCCTGTGCCGGTGGAATACGGCGGTCAGGGCGGCACCAACCAGATGTATTCGATGGCCGTGGAGGAGCTCTCCCGCGTGTGCGCCACCACCGGTGTCATCGTGTCGGCTCACACCTCGCTGTGTATCAACCCGATACTCGAATACGGGACAGAGGAACAGAAACAGAAATATGTGCCGAAGTTGGCAGCCGGCGAATGGATCGGCGCCTTCGGTCTCACGGAACCCAATGCCGGTACGGATGCCGCTATGCAGCAGACGACCGCCGTGTTGGACGGTGACGAATGGGTGATCAACGGCACGAAGATCTTCATCACGAACGCTGGTTACGCGCATGTGTATGTGGTGATGGCCATGACCAACAAGGAGTTGGGTACGAAGGGCATCTCCGCCTTCATCGTGGAGAAGGGCACGCCCGGTTTCTCCATCGGCAAGAAGGAGAAGAAGATGGGTATCCGCGGCTCCGCCACCTGCGAGCTTATTTTCGAAAACTGCCGCATCCCGAAGGAGAACCTCCTCGGCGAGCAGGGCAAGGGTTTCAAAATCGCGATGAACACCCTGAACGGTGGTCGTATCGGTATCGCTGCTCAGGCTCTCGGTATTGCGCAAGGCGCTCTGGATGAGACGGTTAAGTACGTTAAGGAACGTAAACAGTTCGGCAAGCCCATCGGCGCTTTCCAGAACACGCAGTTCCAGCTGGCTAACTTGGACGCCAAGATTCAGGCTGCTCGTCTGCTGGTGCGCGAGGCTTCTTATAATAAGGATATGCACAAACCTTACGCCGTCGAGGCTGCTCGCTGCAAGCTGTTTGCCGCCGAGACTGCGATGGAAGTGACCACCAAGGCCGTGCAGTTCCACGGCGGTTACGGTTACACCCGCGAGTACCCGGTGGAGCGTATGATGCGTGACGCGAAGATCACCGAGATCTACGAAGGCACCTCCGAGGTCCAGAGAATGGTCATTGCCGGTAATTTATTCAAATAATCAAGAACATAGAGCATTATGAATATAGTAGTTTGTATCAAACAAGTTCCGAACACGAACGAAATCAAGATCAATCCCGAAACCGGTACCTTGATCCGCGACGGCGTGCCCAGCATCATGAACCCCGATGACAAGGGCGGTCTCGAGATGGCCCTCCGTCTGAAAGACCAGTACGGTGCGCATGTCACCGTCATCACGATGGGCCCCCCGCAAGCTGATGCTATCCTCCGCGAGGCCTTCGCTATGGGCGCCGACCGCGCCATCCTGCTCACCGACCGCAAGTTCGCCGGTGCCGACACCTTGGCCACCTCTTACGCATTGGCCGGTGCCATCAAGACCCTTGACTACGACCTGATCATCGCCGGTCGTCAGGCTATTGACGGCGATACTGCTCAGGTGGCTCCCGAAATGGCTGAGCATCTGGGACTTCCGCAGGTTTCCTACACCGTGGATCTCAAATACAACAATGGCCTTTGCATGGTGAAGAAGGAGACCGAAGAGGGTTATCAAATCCTCGAAGTGCCCACACCGTGCGTGCTCACCGTCCTTGCCACCGCCAACAAACCCCGCTACATGAGCGTTAAGGGCATCATGGAGGCTTTCGACAAGGAGGTGGAAATCTGGACCGCCGACAAGATTGACGTTGATCCCAACCGTCTGGGCCTCAAGGGTTCTCCGACCCGTGTGAAGAAATCCTTCACGAAGCCGCAGAAGACTCCCGGCCAGGTCTATGAAGTGGATGCCGAGGAAGCTGTGGGCATCATTATCAGCAAGTTGAAAGAAAAATTCATTATCTAACCCAACAGAAAAATGGAAAAAACCGATTATAAAAACGTATTTGTATTCGCTGAACAACGTGACGGTGTCATCCAATCTGTTGCGTTGGAGTTGCTCGGCAAGGCTCACGAGCTGGCCGGTGTACTGAACGAAAAGGTCGTTGCTGTCCTCCCCGGACACAACATCAGCAAGCACGCCCAAATGCTCATCGAATATGGTGCTGATGAAGTTATCTGCATCGACGAGCCCGAATTAAAAGACTATCTCACAGAACAATACGCGCAGACCATCTGCCAGGTGGTGGAGAAGTTCAAACCCAGCATCTTGATGATTGGCGCCACGACCATCGGCCGTGACCTCGGTCCGCGTTTGGCTGCCCGCCTGACCACCGGCCTCACCGCCGACTGCACCCGCCTGGAGATTTCCGAAGAGGGTGAGCTGATGATGACCCGTCCGGCATTCGGTGGCAACCTGATGGCCACGATTATGTGCACGGAGCACCGTCCACAGATGTCCACCGTGCGTCCCGGTGTGATGCAGAAGATGACCCGCGACGAGAATCGTAAGGGCAATGTCATCGCTTTCAAGCCGACGTTTGACAAGAGCAAGTTCCTCGTCCGCATGGTCGAGAACGTGAAGGTTGACAAGGGCAAAGTCGATATCACAGACGCAAAGGTGCTTGTCTCCGGCGGCCGCGGTGTTGGTTGCAAGGAAGGCTTCGAGAAACTTCAAGCTCTCGCCGACGTGTTCCCGAACGCGGAGGTTTCCTCTTCCCGCGCCATGGTGGATGCTGGCATTATCGACCACGACCGTCAGGTGGGTCAGACCGGCAAGACCGTGCGTCCCGACCTCTATTTCGCCCTCGGTATCTCCGGCGCTATCCAGCACTTGGCTGGTATGGAGGAGTCCGACTTCATCATCGCCGTCAACAAGGACAAGTTCGCGCCCATTTTCTCCGTCGCCGACCTTGGCATTGTGTGCGACCTGAACAAGGTGGTGCCGTTGTTGACCGCACGATTGGCCTCCGAGATTGAAAAGAAATAAATACGATAATCCCACGTTGTAGAGACGCGGCGCGCCGCGTCTCTACATTTATGTATTATGATTGAGGTCAAAGAAATCGAGAAATCCTACGGCACCCTTCAGGTCCTGAAAAAGGTATCCCTGTCGATTGAGAACAGCAAAGTGGTGACGATTGTCGGTCCTTCCGGGGCCGGTAAATCGACGTTGCTGCACATCATCGGCACGTTGGATAAACCGGACAACGGCGAGGTGGTCATTGACGGGGTGAATCTCAACAGCCTGTCCGACGACAAGCTGGCGGAATTCCGTAACCGTCACATCGGCTTCGTCTATCAGTTCCACCATTTGCTGCCCGAATTCACGGCGTTGGAGAACGTGGCGATGCCCGCTTTGATTGCCGGAAAGAGCCGGAAGGAATCCTTCGATAGAGCTAAGGAACTTCTTGATTTTCTGAAACTTTCGGATAGGGTAGGACACAAGCCTGCCCAGCTTTCCGGTGGTGAGCAGCAACGCGTTTCGGTGGCCCGGGCTCTGATGAACAATCCCGAGCTCATTCTCGCCGACGAGCCCTCCGGCAACCTCGACACCGAGAATGCCCGCAAGCTACCTCTTCTTCGTCCTTCGCGACACCTTCAAGCAGACCTTCCTCATCGTTACCCACAACGAGGAACTTGCCCAGCTGTCAGACCGGAAAATCGTGCTGCAGGACGGAGTAGTTCAGACTTGAGACTTAAGACTTGGGACCTGAGACTTGAGACTTAAGACTATAAGATTACGATCGAAGCCCATTCCCCTCCTTTGGAGGGGTGCCCGAAGGGCGGGGTGGTATTATTACGAGCATACCATAGTATTACTTATATGAAGTACATTAAGAGAACCCTAACCATCCTCCTCATCACCGCCACCACAATCTTCATGGCGGGATGCGGCCTTTCGCAGCTGATCAACCTGATTAACTGCAAGTTCAGTTTGGCCAATATCAATAACATCACATGGGCCGGCATTAATCTGAGTAATATCAAGAGTGTCAGTGACTTGCAGTGGTCGGATTTGCAGAAAGCATATCAGGCTATCAAGAACAAGGACTTCAAGATTGGGTGCAATGTGAACGTCAATGCTAAGAACGAAACATCCAAGCCGGCCAAGCTGTGCGCCTATGACTACGACGTCTTCTTGGAAGGTTCGTCCATCGCGCAGGGCAGTAGTGCCACGCAAACGACGATCATTAACCCCGGTAGTGTTGCGCTGATCCACGTTCCGATGAGCATGGATTTGTACAACATCTTCAAGAATGGCGATGCGAAGAACGTCATCAACCTTGCCCGCAACCTGATGGACTACGGCAACGGCACCGAATCCAATGTGAAGGTGAAGTTCACCCCGTATATCAATACCCCAAAAGGCACCGGCAAGGGCGCCAAACTGCCGACTATCACCTTAAACAAAACTTTTCAGTAAAAACCAAAACTTATGATTCAAAGAGTTCAATCCATCTTTTTATTGATTGCGACAATCATCCCTATCGTGCTGATTTTCGTTCCGTTCGGTTATCTCACCACGGATATGGCACAATATGTTTATAACTCAATTTCCCTGAAGGAGAATATTCCCGATGGTTCATCTGTCATCCGGCTCTATTATTTGGCATTCTGCCTCCTGCTGACTGCCGGCATGAGCTGTTTCGCCCTGTTCCGCTACAAGAACCGCGTGAAACAGATGCAGACGGTCTCCTTCACGATGATTATCTTCCTGATTACGCTGCTGTTAGTGTTGTGGATTTGTCCCGACATCGTGTTCAAGAAATTCTTCTCCGCCCGGATGGAGGATTATCAATTCACGTTCAACACTGTGCCGCTACTGATTATGATCATCCTTGAGGCGGTATGCTTGTTCTTTGCAAACCGCTTCATAAAGAAAGATGAGGAGCTGGTTCGCTCCGCCGACAGATTGCGCTAATTGTTGATTTCTTTTGCGGAAATTGATGCGGAATAGCGGAAAAAAATGCGGAAATCTTGTTGAAGGTTTCCGCATTTTTTTTCTGCTATTCCGCGTTTTTTCGCTTTATATTCACCACCCGAGTACGCGCTGTTTCATCCCTGCCACGTCGAGTACACCGTGTGCAAAGCCCTTTCGGATCAGCGTTTCTGGCACGTATTCGTCGTATTTCTCGAAGATGGGCACCTCGTTGGGATAGACTAATTCCAACGGATCGAACTCTTTTGCGGCTTCCTCGGCCACGATGCGATAGAACTCCTCCTCACTGACCTTCATCGTGAATTGCAGGTAGTAGGGGCGGGAAGGGCTCAACCCTTTCAACCCTAACCGTTTGGCGCATCGGATTTTGAGGAAGCGTTCCAGTGCGAGGAAGGCGTAGCTGCCTAACCATGGGAACAGCGCCCACATCTGACCGCCGAGGTTTACGAGCGGTCGGTCGGCAATGCCGGACTTCTGGAATGTGTCGCGGGCATCGCGGAGACGGCAGACAGCGTGCCGCATCAGATAGGGGTATTCCTTATCCTCGGCCAGCACGCCGTACATGCGCTCGAGGATGCGGGTGTGGATGTCGCCGGCACAGTCTCCGAAGTAGGCGGGAATGTTGCCCTTCACGAGCGTGCAATAAACTTCGTGCCGTTGGTGGTCAACCTCTTCCACTACCCATACGCGCCCCGCAATGGCAATTTTATCACCCACTGGCGGCGGTTTCACGATGGTGCCCAACTGTTCGGAGCCGGTGCGCACGGTATATTCGACATTTTCCTGGAAAACAGCGTAGAACTTGTAGTTGTTGACGATGCGTTCGCCGGTAAGCCCGACGATGAGTCCGCCGTTTTCGGTTCTCACAATATGGTCTTTCTCAAGCAGATGCAGCAGCAGACAGCGGTAATCGTCCTGCGAGATGCGCTGGAAACAGGATAGGGTCAGCACGCGGGAGGCTAGTTCAGCTGGAGTCATCTCGCCGCAGGAGGCCAACGTGCTCATGGTCTGGTGGTAGAGCAGGCTGTAGGGGTAGCGTTCTGTTCTTGGAGGTTCCACGAACCGTTCCTCGATGTAGAGTTGCACTAATGCGATGCCTTGGATTAGGTACCACGGAATCATTTCGGGCATCATGGCTCGCGCTTCGGGATGTTCTTCACGCATTACAAACCACATTTCAGACGGGTCGCCGCGCCGTCCGGTTCGGCCCATCCGCTGCAGGAATCCCGACACCGTGAAGGGTGCGTCAATGTGGAACGCCCGCTCCAACCGTCCTACGTCAATGCCTAATTCTAATGTGGCGGTGGCGCAAATCGACATCAGGGAACTGTCGTCCTTCATTTCCTGCTCCGCGCTCTCGCGGTAGGAGGCTGACAGGTTGCCGTGGTGGATGAGGAAGCGGTCGGGCTCGTGCTGGGCTTCGCAGTACTGCCGCAGATGCTGGCAAACACTCTCGCACTCCTCGCGGGAATTGGTAAATATCAGGCACTTTTTGCCCCGCGTATGCTCGAAGATGTAGCTCATGCCGGGGTCCGCTTCCTTGGGTGCACTGTCGGTCGGGGACTCCGTATCGGGTGTCTCTTCCACGATGGTTTTCCCTTCATCGGCTTGTGGCCCGCTGTTGAAGAAGTGCTCCATCGAGAGTCTCCAAACCTCCTTTCCGCCGTCGAATTTGGGGATTATGGTGTCGCGTCCACTGCCCGCCGCGAGGAACTTTCCTGCCGCTTCGGGGTTGCCGATTGTGGCTGACAGTCCGACACGCCTCGGCCGGCAGCCCGCCAGACGGCAGAGCCGCTCGATGAGGCAGAAGGTCTGCATCCCGCGGTCGCCGCGCAGTAGCGAGTGTATCTCGTCGATGACGATGAAGCGCAGGTCGCCGAACAGGGCCGGGATTTCCATGTATTTGTTGATGAGCAGTGATTCCAACGACTCTGGTGTAATCTGTAGGATGCCCGATGGTTCCCGCAGCAGCTTGCGCTTGCGGGTCTGTGCCACGTCGCCATGCCAGCGTGTGACGCGGATGCCAGCCTCCTCGCACAACTCGTCCAGACGACCGAACTGGTCGTTGATGAGGGCCTTCAGCGGTGCAATGTAGAGCACCCCGACCGTCCGTGACGGTTCTTCGTCGAGCAGTGTCAGGATGGGGAAGAAGGCGGCCTCCGTCTTGCCCGATGCAGTAGAGGCGGTGAGTAGCACGTTGTCGTCGGTGCCGAAGATAGCTTCCCCGGCGGCGTTCTGCACGCCCCGCAGCGAGGTCCATCCCGAGCGGTAGATGTAGTCTTGAATGAAGGGGGAGTAGCGGGCGAAGACGTTCATGATGAAGGGTTTAGACGGTTACACGGTTACACGGTTAGGCGGTTATAGGGTGAATTCGATGAAGTTTTCGTCGGATACATTGTCGGAAACGGCCTCGGATTTGGCGAAAGAGAATTCGTCGGAATCGAGCAACTCAGCTAACGTCATCGCGGGGTGCTGGTAAAGCAGGTCAAGCAGTTCGATGAAGTCACGGATAACCTCACGTGGGGTGATGTTCTGGTCGGTGCCGATGCGGCCGTACTCAACCTTGATGAACGCCACGAGGTCGTCGGTGGTGAGTCTTCGCGGGTAGCCGTAGAGGTCGGCGTGCATCTGTGCCAACTTTTCGCAAAGCACCAACATCTCCTCGGCGGTGAGTGGTTCCAAGCGGATGACGGGTGCGAGCAGGTCGCGGGCACCCGGACGCGAGAATTTGCCCTCGGCGAGTCGCGAGCGCAGGGCCTCGTAGCTGTAGATGCCCCGCCGTTTGTCCTCCAGGGCCTGCGGCGTCGCGCTCATGATGATGCCTAAGTATTTCGCCTTGCCCTGCAGTGTGTCGTTGTACATGGTCAGCATCTTCTCGTAGTTGTACTGCCGGGTGATGGTGTTCGGAATCTTGTAGATGTTGACCAGCTCATCCACCATGATCATCAGTCCTGCATAGCCAGCCAGCCGGAAGAAGGTGGCGAAAAGTTTCAGATAGTCGTACCAGTCGTCGTCGGTGATGATGATGTTCACCCCGAGTTCCTCCTTGGCTTCTTTCTTGAGATTGTATTCGCCTCTGAACCAACGCACTACCTTGGCCTTGGTCTCATCGTCGCCACTTACGTAGGCGTGGTAGTAGGCAGAGAGCAGCCGTGCAAATTCGAAGCCGTGTACCAGTTCGCTGATGGAGGCGGTGACGGCGTAGATTTTCTGGTCCACCGCCTGCGTGAGTGCAAGGTCGCCGGGTGTGAGGCTGGTTTCCTGCACGGCCTCCGACTGCACGTTGCTGATCCAGCGGTCAAGGACGAGGGTAAGTGCCCCGCCTTCGGGCTTGGTCTTGGTGGAGAGGTTGCCGATGAGCTCGCGGTAGGTGGCTAATCCCTGACCGCGTGTCCCCTGCAGACGTCGTTCGGGCGAGAGGTCGGCATCTGCCACGATGAACCCTCTGTCCATCACGTAGTTGCGGATAGTCTGCAGCAGGAAGCTCTTACCGGATCCGTATTTGCCCACGATGAATCGGAACGATGCACCGCCCTCGCTGATGATATCGACATCATGGAGCAGCGCTTCGATCTCGCTCTTCCGCCCTACGGTGATGTAGGGCAGCCCGATACGTGGCACAACCCCGCCTTTCAGCGAGTTGAGCACCGTCTGGGAGATGCGTTTGGGTACTTTTCGGGTTTCTTCGTTCATATTTAAGGTTGATGGTTTAGGGTTTAGGGTTTAAGGTTTAGGGTTTAAGGTTTAAGGTTTAAGGGAATGGGGTGAGTGGCAAGGGCTTGCGGCACCTACTATTTTCATAACATCCTCCACGTAATCCTCCACAAGAGTTATCTGATTTCCGTCGCAGTCGAGGATGCTGTCGCCGATTTCGTCGTAGAAGGCTTCGTTGAGGGCATCGGTGACCACGGAGGAGATCAGTCGATGTGTTCGGATGAGCTCGTCGGCGGAATCGCCATGGAGTAGGGTGAGCAGTATTTGTCGGTGGATCGGGTCTAAGTTTACAGTGTCAACGCCAGCGTCAACACCAGCGTTAGCGTCAACTTCAACTTCAGCGTCAATGCTAACGTTATGGTTGTTGTTATTCTTTGCAATTGGTTCTGCGACAATGACTTCTACGGGTGCTGGTTCGATGATGGATTCCGCCTTGTCCTCGTCGGTGAGCAAACTCTCGCGGGTGACAACCGCATCTTGACGGATCTGGCTGAGACTTTCGAGGTTGATGTTGATTTTCGGCTTAGCGGCTTCGATTTTCGCTTGTCGGTCCGCCTCAATGACCGCCTCCACGTATGGAATAGCCCAAGCATCGTCGGCTTTAGGGCGAAGTGGGTGACCGGTTTTCAGGTAAATTCGTAGCAGCCGGTCAGTTTCGTGCAGCAGCCCGCTGATCTTTTTCTTGTTGTAAAGCAACTCCTCGTAGGTCTGCACGAACCACCGGCCCTCACGATATTGATAAATCCGGCATTCGTTCAGCTCATAGTCAAAATCCGAGAGATTTCGCGTTTCAAAATACACCGAGTTGGCAAGAGGATACCACGGAAACGCCTTCCAAGGACCGAAACAAGCATCGATGAAATCCTTTCCGTTGTCGTTATAGTTTGTTACAGTGTATCGCCACACTTCGGCGAAAAGATGGCGACCCTCGTTAGGTTCCTTGGTGAGGACTGAAGAAGTTTCAAGTTTTCCGGTGGTGAAATGACAGAGCGTGTTGAAAACTTCCTCGTCAGAATGATTCTCAGGATTGCGGAGAATAGCAATTTTCCGGTCGCGTTCCAGCTGGTTCGGGCTGGTGAACGTGAGCACCAGCTTCTTCGGAAGTTGGTGGATGACAGCGAATTCCAGCATCCAGCGGTGCAGATTGTACTTCATCATCCAGTCACCAATCTCCGTGTCGAGGAACTCCGTCTCGAACTCCTGCATCTTCCACAGGGTTTCCTCCGGGGAGGTGGTGCCGATGCCGTTCAACAACTCATATATGTAAATGTATGCCAAAGAGGTGGCAATCGGGCGGTAGATGCCCTTGCGGACGTTCGTGCGCCACATGAAATAGCCCCGCAGCTTGGGAACGGTCAGGTCGTGATAGGTAGGAAAATAGCGCTCGAATTGCCCGTCCCATGGTTCATCGTCCTCATAATCCTCCATGAATTTGCCCTGTTTGTAGAAGTTCCAGCATTTTTTCTTGAAAGAGCCGTCTCCATATTCGTACAAACGGAGCATCTGACGAATCTTTTCGGGAACATCTTTTCCGAATGCCGCGTCACGCGCTTCAGCCAGGGACATGTCGGAATAGACGGTCTTTGCGCCGCCCTGACGATTGTCAAGCACGATGGTGGCTCCATGCGTATTATTCTGATTATCAGTTAGTTCCGTTCGATTCATCATAATGCAAAAGTACACATTTTTTGAATCTCTAAAAGAAAAAAATGTACTTTTGCGACTTCTAACTTAAAATTTCAAAATTATGATAGACAACGACCCAAAATCCGGACATAAAGGCGTTTTCCAAAGAATTTTGGACAAATTCAAAACCACGTCAAAAGAGGTGGCCGACAAGGTGGAAGACACCGTAGAGGATGTCAAAAATTCTGAGTTTGGCGAAAAAGTAGCCAATGCGGCTCAATCCGTCAGCGAAAAAGCCAAGGACATGATCCAGGATGTCAAAGATAGTGAATTCGCGGACAAAGTTGGTGATATTGCCGACAATATCGCCGACAAAGCCAAGGATCTCATCCAGGATGTCAAGGAAAGTGATTTTGCCGACAAGGTTGGCGATATCGCCGAAAACATCGCTGAGAAGGCGAAAGAGATGGGCAACAAGATTTCAGGGAAGGAGTAATCGTTTACTCTTTCGACCCGCATTCGGTGAGGAACTCCTCGTCCACATGCAGCAGACGCGCAATGGTGAACGCTTCCTTCGGGACGTCGTCGTTGCGCGTTTCCATTAGGCTGTAGTCCATGTAGTCGGAAATGTGCCCGACGCTCAGCGAACTGACCCCTTCGGGAATCTGCAACCCCTTCACGCGCAGCCGTTTGCAGTCCACGTCGAGACCGCTGTAGTGGGTGGTGACGACAGCGGTGAGTTGCAGTTTGCGGCTGAGGCGGATGAATCCGTTCACCATCTGCCGGCCTTCGTCTGGGTTGGTGGTGCGCGCTAACTCATCGACTAATGCGAGCACCCGTTTTCCGCTTCTGGCGGTCTTGATGATGCGGTCGATGGTGAGAACCTCCACGGCGAAGGAAGATAGCCCGCTTAGCGCTGACTGCCGGTCACCGATGCTCGTAATCACCTCATCCACAACGGGTAATGTGGCCGATTCAGCGGGCAGGTAGAAGCCGAACTGGAACAGATGTTGTGCCAACGACAGCGACTGCAGTAGCACCGACTTGCCGGCCATATTCGCACCCGTGATGAGCACGGTTTCCTGTCCGAAGGCGATGCTCACAGGCTGGAACTTGCGTCCTTTCTGCTCTAACGTTGCCGCGATTTCGGGGTTAATCAGCATTGTAAGATTGTGATTGTCACCGATTTGCGGTTTGCAGGCATTCCAGTCAATGGCGAGACGAGCCTTGGCGGTGAGCAGGTCAAGGGTGGCGGTGCTCTTCAGATTATGCGACAAAGCTTGGCTGTAAGGACGCAACTTCTCGCTGAGTTCCGCCCGCAAACGGTCCTCAATCTCCTGAGCCTGAAAGCGATACGTCTCCGCTTCCTGGCTGTCGCAGGCGGTCTTCATCTTCTCGCGGAGACAAGCCAAATCCTCATCGTACGCCGAATAGACGTAAAAATGGGGAATATGCGTCTGTTCGGGGTCTAACAGGTTGACCACCGCATCTAATGGCTCGTAATGCAGCCACTCAATTCCTAACTTACTTACATCCTGCGAAATGACATCCGTCAGGATGGCTGTTTTCTTAATTTCGAAAAGTTGGATGTCATCCAAAACGGCGCCGTTTTCCAGCGCGAGCAGGGTAGGGGCGATATTGTTGAGTTGGTGGATCTGTTGGCAAAGGTGCGACAGGATGTGCCGCAGGCTTTCGTCGCGCCACAATGCAATGAAAGCTTCCAGATGGTCGAATTCGGCCACAAGTTCCTCTGCATCAGTGCAGAAAGGCATGTTAAGCAGATGCTGCCGCCCGAGAGCGGAGTTGAACTGCAGTTTCTCATAGACAAATCGCAGCGACGGTTGCTGCTCGAAGGCGTTCTTGAAAAGCATAGAAATAAATTTGCCGGCAAATGTATATAAATTTTGAATATACATAGACAGGTTTCCCTTACTGCTCATCCGGGAGAATCGCTTCATTGCGCACGCACCGTACCGAGTTGCCATAATGCTTCGGTGTGGAGGCAGTCGCCACGATGCTGCTGAAGAAGAAGATTCCGACACCGTAGGCCATAGTGTCAGATGTCGAGGTGGAACTGAAGAAGTTTGCCCAGCAGTTCGACATGAAGCCGTCAGGATCCCAATCTTTGGGTCCGAAATAGTAGCCGGCAGGAAGCGCCGAGAAGCAGGTGGCATTGTTCGAACTTGGGTCGTTGCACACCGCGCACGCACTATTAAGATCAAAATAGCCCAATTCTTCGTAAACTTCTATCAACACGCCCGTCAAGAAGGAGCTCGCAATCTGCTGCATTACATTAGCAGCGGCCGCGCCAGTTACCCATCCTGTTTCACTGGCTAACGCCTTGGCGATATAATTGCTGTTATTGCCGCACCAATATTCGCTCTGACTTTTTACATAGTTTAACATCTGCGTCCATTCCGTAACGCTCGGCAAATGCCAGCCTTGGGGACAGATAGCCATCGCCGCATCCCAGTTGTAGAGCAAACCGAAGGTGGCAGCAGTGGATGGGTCATTGTTCAAATACCAGCCTATTTGGTTTGTTCCCGTGCTGGGCGAGGTGGTGCAGCGCATGTTCTCCTTGGTCCAGCACTGGCTGCCCATCTGCACCGTATTATAGACATTGCCCTCGTGGTCTGTCACCGTGGGCATACCGGGACAAGAATTGCTACCAATAGTCAGATGGAGCGTGTCAACGCTAGCACAACCATGCTCATCGAGATAGGCATACGTGTAGTCGCCGCTTTGGGTGATGGTGCTGTCGTGCCATACATAAAAGGAACAGACTTCCTCTGTGTAGCTGTTGTGCGTGCCGTGATGGATGGTCAGGATCAGCGTTTCTGTGCAAGGACAGCCGTACGCGTTCGTGTAGGCATACGTGTAGGTGCCGCTTGACGTATAGGTCTGTCCGTGCCAAGTGTAGGATTCACATTCGGAGACCGAGAACGTCGGGTACTCCGAATTATAAATGGTCAGGTTCAGCGTTTCCGTGGAGGGGCAGCCGTGCTCGTTGGTGAAATCATACGTGTAGGAGCCGCTGGAAGTGAAAGTCTGCCCATTCGAGATGTATTCGTTGCAGGCGGTGACCGAAGTTTCCAGATACACATGCTCCTGAATGGTCAGCTTCAGCGTATCAACACTGGCGCAACCGCGCTCGTTGGTGTATTCGTAGGTGTAGGTACCCGTGGCGTTGTAAGTCTGCCCGTGCCAGGTGTAGGATTCGCAGTCCATCGCCGTCTCGACGTTGTGCGTGCCGCAATCGAAGGCATCCTTCAGACAGCGCACCGAGAATTTGGCGGACATCCGCTCGTCTATCCGTGTCATCTCATCGTAGTTGTAGGACAGATAGGCGTAATCGGCATAGCCGTAGCTCACATCGGAGGACCAGAAGTATGCCTTTTGGCCGTAATTGCGGTAACTGTTGCTGCTGTAGCAACCGCCTGGCAATGCGCTGAACCCCGTGGCGTTGTTGGCCGACAAGTCATTGCCTACCACGCACTCCCCGTCGTCGGTATTCCATCCCGTGGTATCGGACAACGCCTTGGCAATGCATGACGTGAAATCTGCACTGAGAGACAGGTAGGAACAGTCGTTGCACCGGTAGCCGTTGTTATAGACGTACGCCATCAGCTGCGCCCACTCCGCATCATTCGGCACGTGCCAGCCTTGGGGACAGATGCCTCTGCGGTGGCCGCTGATCGTACAGTACAAAGTCGTGCTGGAATTTGCGTTTGCGACCTCGGGAACTCCCCCTGTGGTTTTGAAAGTGTCTAATGCTGCACACCAGTTGTAGAGCAGTCCGTACGCGGGGTCGTGCGATGCGTTGTTGGGATGCCAGCTCGCCGCCTTGCTCGCGGAGGAGCTGAAGTCTGTCAGCAGATTGTTTCCCGTGATGGGCGAAGTGGTGCAGCGTATGTTCTCCTTGGTCCAGCACTGGCTGCCGATGAGCACGGTGTTATACACATTGCCCTCATGGTCGGTCGCCGTATGCGCGTTGGGACAGGGATAACCGTCGGCGATGGTGTCAGCGGGAGGGGTAGGGGGTGTAAGAGGTGTGGGCGGGCTGGAAGTGACGGTCAGATGGAGGGTATCCATGCTTTCGCAACCCTGCGCATTGTTGTAAGTGTATGTATAAGTGCCGCTGGTAGTATAAGTTTGTTCGTGCCAAGTGTAGGAGCCTTCCGCCGTTTCGGTAAAGACGTTGTGCGAACCGTGATTAATGGTCAGTTGCAACGTTTCCGTGCAAGGGCAGCCATACTCGTTAGTGTAATTGTACGTGTAATTGCCACTCTGGGTATAAGTCTGCTCATGCCAAGTGTATGACTCGCACGCGGTGGCCGAACTTGTCGTAGCTACTGGCTGATAAATGGTTAGGTGCAAGGTTACCACGCTGTCGCAGCCGTTGGCAGCGGTGAAGGTCTGCGCGTAGTCACCACTCTGGGTGTAGGTCTGTCCGTTCCAAGTGTAGGACTCGCACGCGATGGCTGATGTTGTTGTGGTCACCGCCTGAAGAATCGTCAACTTCAGTGTGTCCACACTGGCGCATCCATCATTGTTGGTGTAGGCATACGTATAGGTGCCGCTTTCGCTGTACGTCTGCCCGTGCCAAGTGTAGTTTCCCAGGAAGATTCCGTCTCTAAATTGTGCGTGCCGATGCACGGGGTGTCGCCTCCGGAGGAGGCGGTGTCTTTCAAGCAACGGACGGAGCAACCGTAACTCTTAACATCTCTACCAATTGGAAAATTCGTGTTACCATAAGTCAATCTACGATAATATGCAGTGGTACTGCCATTACCATAATCTGTTGTACTCCATAAATAACAGTCTTCATAACATGAACTTAAACTACCATAAGCACATTTGCCAGCGGGTATTGCACTAAAGCCGGTAGCATTGTTCGTGACCGAATCGGTACCTGGGAGACAACTGACAGTATTGTTATAATTCTTCCAACCATAGGCAGAAACCATAGCTTTGGCGATGTCGTTGCTGTTTCCGCCGCACCGGTATTGGCTTTGACTTTTCACATAGTTTTCCAATTCCGTCCACTCCGCATAGGAAGGCAGGTGCCAACCATCGGGGCAGATACCTTGTACATCGCTTGGCATGGTATTGCTGGAAGATTGATTGTGCATAACCGCAGGCCAGTTGTACAGGTAACCGCGCTCTCGCAACGTAAATCTTTGGTTGGAGTAATCGTAATAATAAGGATTAGTTTCGCTGAAGGCCGAGTTGCCAACGGGAACAGCTGTGCCGTCGGCGTAGCGAGTGGTACGCAAATTAGAACGCATCCAGCACTGGCCGCCAATCTGCACGGTGCTGTACATATTGCCGTCCACATCGGTAACACAGGGAGCCAAAGGGCAGGATTTCTCATCCACTAAGACCACCACCACTTTCAGCGTGTCCATACTGGGACAACCGTCCTCGTTGTTGTAAGCGTAGGTGTAGGTGCCACTCTCGTTGTACGTTTGCCCGTGCCACTCGTACGAACCGCAGGCGTTTTCGGTCTCTACATTGTGGGTCCCGTAATGCACTGTCAGGTAAAGGGTGTCCACACTGGCACATCCGTAATCATTTTCATAGGCGTAAGCATATATACCGCTTTGGGTATAAGTGGAATCGTGCCAAGTGTAACTTTCACAGGTCGTTACAGTATCCACGTTGTGCGTGCCGTGGTGGATGGTCAGATGGAGGGTGTCCATGCTGGCACAACCGTCCGTATTGGTGTAAGCATACGTGTAAGTACCGCTCTCGGTATATGTCTGCCCTTTCCAAGCGTAGCTCTCGTAGGTGTCTGCCATGATTACATTGTGGGTACCATTATATATGGTCAGGTGCAGGGTCACCACGCTGTCGCAGCCGCTTGCAGCCGTGAAGGTCTGCTGAAAATCTCCTGACTCTTCGTAGGTTGTGCCGTTCCAAGAGTAGGATTCGCATGCGGTGACTTCGACAAACTCGGCCACCGGGTGGTGGACAGTCAGGTTCAGTGCCTCCATGTTGTTGATGCCCTCCGCATCAGTCCAGCCGTGAAGATAGATGCCGCTTTCGGTGTAGGTTTCCCCGTGCCAGACGAGGGAGTCGCAGACCATCTCGTTCGTCACGGAGGTGTTCCACGTCGTGTTCTCCGTATGGGGAATCTGTGAAACCTGCTCGTTCAGACTGTCAATCTGCTGCTGCATCTGCATCTGCTGCTGTTGCCACTGCTGTTGCATTATCAGGATGATGTTCATCACGGAATCCGTCAACTGGTTGAGATCGGGGGTGTTCGTCAGGGAGTTGTAGTCCCCGTCGAAGCCCGCTGGCAACTTCACGAAACTGCCGCCCGTGAGGAATATCGTGTCGTGGCTGATGCTCAGAATCTGCTGCTCCGCTGTTAGGTACGGAACGTCGTTGTTGAAGGCGCTGATGTCTGCGGGGATCTGCGGGAGATTGGTCAGGTCGTTATAGTCCTTGTCCCAGGCGTTGAACTGCGGGTCGGTCTCGGTGTAACCCGTGAGGTAACCCGCATCGTTGTTGAAGGCACTGACGTTTGTCGGGACAATGGGGATGCTGGGGGCGTTCGTCAGGTCGTTGTAGTCGCCGCTGAAACTGTTGCCCGCCTCGTTGGCGTACAGCGCGAAGGGCACGCTCAGCAGCTGCTGCGTGGACCATATCGTGTAGTCGGAGCCGCCGTTAAGGTCAATTCCCACATCGATAAAAAACACTCCGCTTTTCCAGTTGATCTGGTTGAAATTGCCGTAAAACGGATTGCCTTCACCGATATTCAGCGTTATCAGGCCGTTGGCATTGGTGAATGTCCCATGCCATTCCCCGTATGCGACATGGTCCCCGCCTTGAGGGTGATCTTTCATGATAAGCACCTGCACCCCCACTTGAGTGTTGGTTACCAGTTGGTTATCGGTGTTCCGCACCACGGCCTGGTAGGTGAATTTTTCCGGTGCCTGCGCGAGAAGGGCGGTCGTGCCGAGCATAAGGATTGCAAAAAGGGTAGTTAATCTTCTCATATTTAGGAATTTAATTTATTGTCGGTTATTGAATACGGGATTGTGCAAAGGTCGCACTTTAATTCCAAACCCAATTTGCAATGCGTAAAAAGTGTTTTCCAATGCGTAAAAAAGCACCGTGTTTTGCCGCTTCACTGATCACAGTTCACTGTTCACAAAAAAATACTACTTTTGCCGTCATGTATAGCGATTCATTCCATCTGTTGCTGCTCTGTTTCGTGTCCGGTTTCACGCAATGTGCGCTGGTCGGATGCGCGGCGTTTATATGGCGGTACCACCGCAACTACCAGTTCCAGAAGCTGTTCGCGGCGGTTCTGCTGATGCACTCGTTCGGATTTTTCAACAACTTCGTCGTGGCGGCCTGCCGGAATCTTCCTTTTTCCGACTTCCTGAACACACTGCTCATCTTCTACGACTACCTCATCGTGGGTGCCTACATGATGTTCGCCGTCTCGCTGGTCTTCCCGGACAGGTATCCCCTCCGAAAACTCCTGCTCATAGAGCTTCCTTACCTCGCCACCATGTTTCTGTATGCGGTCACGGGAAGCCCCCTCATCTATCCGGTCATACAAGTTTTCACGCTGGTCACCTCGTTAGTGCTGATGGTTGTCCTTTTGCTGTCCATCCAAAAACACACCGCCATGCTGCGCGACAACGTGGGCAATATGGAGTACTTCGACCTCCGCTGGAGCGCTGTGTTGTGCATACTGCTTTTTGCGATCCAAGTGCTGTGGGCTTTCGAGAGCGTGTCGCAGCTGACGTGGTTCTCCGCACCCGAAGTCAGCCGGAACTTGCTTTTTGATGCGTTGTATTGTATTGTTACACAGGTTTTTGTGTTTTTTATCACGTATAAGATTGTCAAGCAGGAGGTGTTCTCCGTTTCACAGGAGGAGGATATGCCGGAGGAGCAGAATCCCCCATCCGAAATCCAGGCGGAAGCGGCAACGGAGGAGGCGCAGTCGGTGCGATGACAGAAAATGTTCTTCCCACGTATCATGAGGCACTTGTAGGCAAGAACATTGAACAGTATATTCGCGAGAATAAGTGCTATTTGGATAAATCGCTGACTGTGCAGAAGTTGGCGGGTCTTTTAGGCACCAACCGACAGTATTTGAGCACCTACATCAACCAGGAAAAGCAAAAGACCTTCTATGATTATATCAACGATTTTCGGTTGGAGGAGGCGAAAGCCCTGATGGATGGGATGAACCGCGACCGGCAGTACTCGTTGGATGCGGTCGCCGATCACTCCGGTTTCAATTCCTATTCCACGTTCCTGCGCTCGTTTGCGAGAAGGTATGGGCAGACACCATCAAAATATCTGCGGAATATGGAGGAAAAAGGAGCAGCCTCTTGCGAATAATTAATTTGGTGTTCCCTCCGTCTCTGGCATGACCATCTCACTTTTCTTACTGATAATCAGCGCGGCGGCGTCGTTGAGGAGTTTCTCGGCGGATTTCTCCTCACTGACATAATAAGCCACGGAACTCTCGAACTGCTCGTTGGTAATCTGGTAGCGGTCGAAGAGATCCTTGTAGTAAAGCCGTGCCAAATCGCTCTTCCCGTAGATACTGTCGGCAGGAGTCATCTGGAGCGTGCTCTCAATCAAGTAGCTCTCCGCCAGGATGTTGACCAGTGTGATGCGGTTGATTAGGTGCTCGGGCTTCTCCATGACCTGCTTCTTGCTGTTGCAGCTGGAAAAACACGTCAGGAACGCAATCAAAGCAATGCTAATTGTCTTTATCTTATTCATTTTCATTAGGATTTACGGGTGTGAGTCCCATTTGGACACCAGTCTCAATCATGAATTTCCAGGCAGCCTCTCGGGTGTTCTCGATGTCGCCATCGAGGATGGCGTTGCACACCGCGTCTTTGATGTCGCCGACGGTGCGGGAGGGGCTGAGGGCGAAAGCGGCCATGATGTCTTCGCCGGAGACGGGTGGTTGCCAGTTGCGCAGACGGTCCTTCTCCTCAATCTCGACCATCTTGTCGCGCACAATCTCGAAGTTCTTGTGATAGCGCTTGATTTTGTCGGAGTTTTTGGAGGTGATGTCGGCCTCGCAGAGCATCATCAGGTCGTCAATGTCGTCGCCCGCCTCGAAAAGCAGCCGGCGCACGGCGGAATCGGTGATGTTGTCCTCCACGAGCGCGATAGGCCTCAGGTGCAAGTTGATGAGTTTTTGGACGTATTTAAGTCTTTCGTTGACAGGGAGTTTCAGACGGTGGAAGATTTTGGAGGCCATCTTTGCGCCCACCACCTCATGGCCGTGGAACGACCATCCGTGTAGCGGGTCGAAACGTTTGGTGACGGGCTTGGCAATGTCGTGAAGCAGCGCGGCCCATACGAGCCACACGTTACTGCTGCTCATCGCGACGTTATCCACCACTTCCAATGTATGCAAGTAGTTGTCTTTATGACCTTTACCATTGATGCTTTGCACACCTTTCAGGGCGATGAGTTCGGGTAGGAAGCGCTCCAAAAGTCCGCAATCGTCCAACAGTCGGATGCCCTTGGAGGGACGGATGCAGTGGAGTATCTTGTTGAATTCCTCCATGATGCGCTCTTTCGAGATGATGTCGAGCCGTTCGGCGTTGCGCTGGATGGCCTCAAACGTTTCTGGGTAGATGGTGAAGTTGAGCTGGGTGGCGAACCGCACGGCGCGCATCATGCGCAACGGGTCGTCGGAAAATGTGCGGTCGGGGTCACAAGGGGTGCGGATGATCTTGTCGGCGATATCCTGCAGTCCGTTGAAGGGGTCCACGAGGGTGTAGGGATGGTCGCCGTTGAGGGAGATGGCCATAGCGTTGATGGTAAAGTCGCGGCGCAGCTGGTCGTCCTCCAGGGTGCCGTCCTCTACGATGGGTTTGCGGGAGTCGCGGCTATAGGATTCACGGCGGGCACCCACAAATTCGATGATGCTGCCCTCGAAGGGGAACTGGGCGGTGCCGAAGTTGCGATAGACGTTGACATGGAGGTCGGGGGAGATGAGTGCGGCGGTGCGGTTGGCCAGCTCAATGCCGCTGCCCACTGTCACGATGTCGATGTCGGTGTTGTGGCGCCTCATTACCAGGTCGCGCACCACACCGCCGACCACGTAGGCATCGTAGCCGAGTTCGTCGGCCGCGCGTCGCACGTATGCGTATATGGGATGTTTCAGGTCTTTTTCGTACATATTAATGGTTACAAGGTTAGGAGGTTACAAAAAAAAAGCTACAGGCGGGGAAACCGTCTGTAGCCACACAAAAATCATCTAAATGTTATGAAAAAAAATAAGTGTTGAGCGGAAAACGGGACTCGAACCCGCCACCTACAGCTTGGAAGGCTGTCGCTCTACCGGATGAGCTACTTCCGCATAAATAAAAACAAGTGGGAGAGGAAGGATTCGAACCTCCGAAGGCTTAGCCAGCAGATTTACAGTCTGTCCCATTTGACCGCTCTGGAACTCTCCCATATTGTTTCGTTTATGCCTGGAGCCGATAGTCGGACTTGAACCAACGACCGGCTGATTACAAATCAGCTGCTCTACCAACTGAGCTATATCGGCATAAGTTTCAATGAACGTCTCGTCGTTTTTGCGGTGGCAAAGATAGTATTTTTTTGATATGGTGTAACACCCGTCAGAACTTTTTTGAATTTTTCTTTTAACCGACTGAATACCAGTGTGATATTTTTATCTTGTAGATGAAAATCCGTGCTTTTGGGTGCTGAAAACGTTGTCTTTGTCGCAGCTTTTGAACTTGGTTTTGGAAGATTTTTACCTTGGAACTGACAAAACCGAAACTTCACCGAAGCGCGTGAATCCTATTTTTTTGCCACGTTCACTTTCGTTGACAGGCTGATGAACCCGTAGTTGTCGGCCTTCTCGGCGCGGCGATAGACGGTCAGGGTATGCGTGCCCGGCACCTTGAACTTGCGACCAGGATAGACCAGTACGGTGGCCTCAGCCTTGCCGTTCACCATCTTGATGTCAGGGTTGTCTTTGGTGTCGAGCAGGAAGTGGCTTGAAGAGAAGGACTTCATGCCGTCGGGGGCGCTTAGCGTGAGTGAGAGCGGGATGTCTTTCAGGGTGGTCACCGCTGTGTCGTAGAGCAACACGAGCGAAATGTCGAAAAGTGTAGTGGTGTCCTCAATGTCAAATGAGAAATCCAGCACCTCCTCCTCGAAAGCCCAGTTGGTATTCGGGAAGTTGTGAAATACCTCAATAGAAAAGTTCTTGCAGACGTGTTTCTTTGAATATGGCTTGCAGGAAAACATCGTGAATGCCAATACACTAACGGCAATGATTGCCCATAATCCGTGTTGAATGTTTATTTTTCTCATTTCTATCTATTTATTCGTTTTTTACCTTAGTAGAGACGTGACATGGCGCGTCTCTACACGCGAAAAATCGTCGGTTTTTGTACCTGAAATTTGTGTACCTTTGCCGTCTGATTTTCCGGAAAAATTCGGCGGCAAAAATAACAAATTTGAAGATGGCAAAGCAACAAAAATATTATGTGGTTTGGGTAGGGCAGAATCCTGGCGTTTACGACAACTGGAACGACTGCAAAAAGCAGGTTCATCAGTTCGAGAATGCTAAGTACAAGTCGTTCGAGAGCCGTGCGGAGGCCGATGCCGCCTTCAAGCAGGGTTTCGAGAAATTCTATAAGGAACATCCGTCGCCCAAGAATTCCGCCAAGCAGCTACTGTTATTGCAGGACCAGCCGAAACCGATTCTGCGCAGCCTCTCGGTGGATGCAGCGTGGAATTCGGTGACCAAGGTGATGGAATATCGTGGGGTCTATACGGAAACCGGTCAGGAGTGGTTCCACAAGGGACCATTTCCGCGAGCCACCAACAACGTGGGCGAGTTCTTAGCCATCGTGCATGGGTTGGCACTTATCAAGCAAAAGGGCTACGACATCCCTATCTACACCGACAGCATGACCGCCCTCTCGTGGGTGCGCAAGAAGAAGCACAACTCCGTGATTCTGCCCACTGAGGAAAACGAGGAGGTTATCGATCTGCTGCAACGTGCTGAAAGCTGGTTGCGCAACAACGAGTACGACACCCCCATCTACAAGTGGAACACTCCGCTGTGGGGCGAGATTCCCGCGGATTTCGGAAGGAAGTAGCTGTTGGCTCTTGGCTTTTGGCCGTTGGCTCTTTTGCCTACTGCAAAAAAAGGCTATTAGTTTTGGGTAATGCCAAAAACCAATAGCCTTTTTAGTAGCTAGTAGCTAATAGCCAACAGCCAACAGCCAACAGCCAATAGCCAATTACAGTCTGTCGATGCAGTTCAAATCGCTGAACGCCACTTTGAGGCGCTCCACCATCGATTTTTCGCCCTCGCGCAGGACGGCGCGGGGATCGTAGTACTTCTTGTTGGGCTTGTCGTCGCCTTCGGGGTTTCCGATCTGGCCTTGCAGGTAAGCCTCGTTCTTCTTGTAGTACTTCATCACGCCTTCCCAGAAAGCCCATTGCGTGTCGGTGTCGATGTTCATCTTGATGACGCCGTAGCTGATGGCTTCCTTGATCTTGGCGGGTTCGGAACCGGAGCCCCCGTGGAACACGAAGTTCACGGGATTGGGCTGCGTGTTGAACTTCTTTTGGATATACTCCTGGGAGTTGTGCAGGATGATGGGCTCCAACTTCACGTTGCCGGGTTTATAGACGCCGTGCACGTTGCCGAATGAAGCGGCGATGGTGAAGTTCGGGCTGATCTTGCTGAGTTCTTCGTAAGCGTAGGCCACATCCTCGGGTTGCGTGTAGAGGCGTGCGCTGTCGATGCCGGTGTTATCGACGCCGTCTTCCTCACCGCCGGTGATGCCGAGCTCGATTTCGAGGGTCATCTCTAACTTCGCCATGCGGGCCAGATACTTCTTGCAGATCTCGATGTTCTCTTTCAGAGGCTCTTCCGAAAGGTCGAGCATGTGGGAGCTGAAGAGCGGTTTGCCGTTGGCAGCGTAGTACTTCTCGCCTTCGTCCAAGAGTCCGTCGATCCAGGGGAGGAGCTTCTTGGCGGCATGGTCGGTGTGGACGACCACGGGAATGCCGTACATCTCAGCCATGCGATGGATGTGCATGGCGCCGGAAATACAGCCTTGGATGGCGGCCTGTTGGTTGTCGTTGCTCAGCGACTTGCCGGCGCAGAACACGCCGCCGCCGTTTGAGAACTGGATCATCACCGGGGAGTTCACCGCTTTGGCGGCCTCCATCACGGCGTTGATAGAATCGGTGCCCACCACGTTTACGGCCGGCAACGCGAATTGATTGGCTTTTGCAATGAGGAAGATCTCTTGCAGATCTTTACCATAAACCACTCCGGGTTTCACTTTCGATAAGATTTTTTCTGACATTTGATTGATGTTTGTTTATTTGAAATTATCGTTAATTATCATTCATTATGCCCTTATTAGAATATATTTGCTTCAGTTCACTGTTCACTAATCACTGTTCACTGGTTACAAATTTCACGGTGCAAAAGTACACTTTTTCTCTTACGAAAAAATTGTATCTTTGCCGATTCTTTATCGAATAATATAATAATATGGTAAAACCCTCTATTCCAAAAGGCACACGCGACTTTACGCCCGTCGAGATGATGCGGCGAAATTATATCTTTGACACTATCCGCACGGTCTTTCACCGACACGCTTATCTGCCGATTGAGACCCCCGCGATGGAAAACCTCTCCACCCTTATGGGCAAGTACGGCGAGGAAGGTGACCGGCTGCTGTTCAAGATTCTCAACTCAGGCGATTTTACAAAAGGAGTTGATTTCCAGGATGATACGAAATCGGTGAACAAGTTAGCCTCCGAACTCTGCGAGAAGGGACTCCGTTACGATCTCACCGTGCCGTTCGCCCGTTTCATCGTGCAGCACCAGAGCGAACTGACGTTCCCGTTCAAGCGCTATCAGATGCAACCGGTGTGGCGCGCCGACCGTCCGCAGAAAGGCCGTTATCGTGAATTCTATCAGTGCGACGCCGACATCATCGGCAGCAATTCGCTGCTCAACGAGGCAGAGTTGGTGGAGATTACCGACGAAATCTTCCGCGCCTTCGGCATCAACATCGTGATGAAGATCAACAACCGCAAAATCCTCAGCGGTATCGCCGAGATTTTCTGCAGTGCCGACCAAGTGACCGACCTGTGCGTGGCTCTCGACAAACTTGACAAGATCGGTCGCGAGGCCGTCTGCGCCGAGATGTTGGAGCGTGGCATCTCCCAAGAGGCCGTCTGCGGTATGGCTCCGCTGTTCGAACTCGAAGGTCTCTCCAACGGGGAGGTTCTCGACAAGTTAGAGCAGATGTTAGCCGCCTCCGAGACGGGCCGCAAGGGCGTTGAAGAGTTGCGGACGGTGTTGGACTATGTTTCTAAGATGCAGATTGCTACGGAGTTGCAAATTGACGTGACGCTCGCCCGCGGGCTGAACTACTATACTGGTGCCATCTTCGAGATCAAGGCCAAGGACGTGGCGATGGGCAGCATTTCCGGCGGTGGTCGTTACGACAACCTCACTGGCATCTTCGGGCTGAAGGGTATGTCGGGCGTGGGCATCTCATACGGTGCGGAGCGCATCTACGATGTGCTCAACGAGCTGAACCTCTTCCCGCAGCACATCATGACCCCCATCACCGCGATGTTCGTGAACTTCGGTGGCGACGACGAGCTTTACGCGTTGGCAGGCCTTAAGGCGCTCCGAGATGCAGGTGTTCCCGCCGAGATTTACCCCGACAGCGTGAAAATGGGCAAGCAGATGAACTACGCCAATGCCAAGGGCATCCCTTACGTCATCATGGCTGGCGAAAACGAGCGCACCCAGGGCGTTTACACCCTCAAGAACATGCAGACCGGCGAGCAGCAGGCACTGCAGATTGATGATATTATCGGTATATGGAAGAAGAACCCAAGATAGAAGAGACCACCCCGGCTCCGAAGAAGCACCACTCGCTCCGCGTGAGGATGCGGAAGTTCTGGTACACGGTGCTGGAATACACCCACCTGAAGGATGACACCGACTATGAAGCCACGGTTCGCTACATCTCCGGCAGCGTGGATTTCCGAGGCGTGAACCTGTGGGTGCTGGCCTTCGCCATCATTGTGGCATCTGTGGGTTTGAACGTGAACTCCACGGCGGTCATCATCGGTGCCATGTTGATTTCGCCCATCATGGGACCTATCACGGGCATAGGTCTTTCGGTGGGTATCTTGGATGAGGAGTTGCTGAAACGATCTCTTCACAATCTCTTCATTATGGTGATTATCAGCTTGTTGACCTCGACGCTCTACTTCCTGATTTCCCCGTTGAGCGAGGCGCAGTCGGAGTTGCTGGCGCGCACCCAGCCCTCGATATTCGATGTCTTCATCGCCTTTTTCGGCGGATTGGCAGGCATCGTGGCCACCTCGCGCAAGAACCAGCCGTTCACGGTGATTTCCGGCGTGGCTATCGCCACCGCGTTGATGCCGCCACTCTGCACAGCAGGCTACGGCTTGGCCACCTGGCAGTTGCGCTACTTAGGCGGAGCCCTATACCTCTTCTTCATCAACTCCTTCTTCATCGCCCTCGCCACTTTCGTCATGGTGCGCTTCCTCGATTTCCCGGAAAGTCGCTATGTGGACGACTCCCAGCTCACCGCGGTGAAACGTATGATCTACGCTTTCGCCATTCTGGTGATGATTCCCAGCGTGTTCATGACCATCAACATCGTCCGAGAGTCAGCCTTCAACACACAGACAATCAAATATGTACACGATATACAGCAGACCCCGTTTTTCGACAATGTGCAGCTGATCGATTCACACAAAGACTATTCGAAGAAATCGCAGACGCTGACTTTGCGGGTCATCGGGAAACCCTTGTCCAACGAGGAAATAGAACGGATGGAAACCCTCATGCAGACGGAATACGGTCTCGCCCGCACGCATTTGGTCGTCAAGCAGATGGATGGGATGATGAACGTCAAACAGCAGAACCAGGTCATTGAGGACATCATCGACAAGAAGGATGCGGTGATCGAACGGCAAGATTCCACCATTGTGGCCCTGCGTGCTGAACTACATAAGCTCACTGGCTCGTCGGAGAATACCGTACAGCTCGTGAAGGAGATTTATTCGCAACATGCTGATATTGAGCAAGTCGCAATTCTGTCGATGGATTTTTACGACACCAAGACTCTTGAACACAAGGCGGTTCCAGCCGTCTATCTGAAATGGAAGGACGGCAAACGTCATCCCGACGCGGAGAAACGGCTCTCCGATTGGCTGAAGGTGCGGCTCAATGTGGAGGAAATCCGTCTCATACGCATGGAATCATGATGATGTCAATGAACCTTAAACCTTAAACCTTAAACCTTAAACCTTAAACCTTAAACCTTAAACCTTAAACCTTAAACCTTAAACCTTAAACCTTAAACCTTAAACCTTAA
>CAJOKR010000011.1 GCA_905235135.1 uncultured Bacteroidales bacterium | reverse complement strand
CGGGACGCATGCCTTGTTTTCCAAAGATAGCGAATATCGCAAGCTGGGTCTGGTGATCGCTGATGAGCAGCACCGTTTTGGCGTGAAACAGCGTCAGGCTTTAAGAGACAAGGGTGAGAACGCAGATTTCATCCTCATGTCGGCTACCCCGATCCCGCGTACCCTGGCTTCTTCGATCTATGGGGATATGGATGTCTCCACGATCGAAACGCTGCCGGCCGGGCGTAAAGGCTGCCGTACTTATCTGATCCGCAAGAATTCGATCGTCGATATCATGGATGAAGTAAGAGCGACGTTAGACAAAGGCCAGCAGATCTATATCGTTGCCGCCGCGATCGAAGCTTCCGAAAGCAGCAATGCCAAGGATGTCAATGGTCTGTATGCCTCTTTGAAGGATGTGCTGCAGCCCTATAAAGTCGCTCTGTTACATGGAAGGCTGGATAGTGAAGAAAAGGATCAGATCATGGAGGCTTTCAATAAGAATGAGATCCAGGTATTGCCACCATGATGTCCGTGGCGGGGGTGATAGGATAGGAACCGAGGAACAGTCTGCGACCGGATTTCTCGGAGGCGGCTAAGAGACCCCAAGCGGTGGCCACGTTGCCGGTGATGTTGCGGTAACGGCCCTTGGGCATGCTGTCGGCATGCGCAATCTCGAAGATATGGGAGTGCATGACCTCCAGCTTGTCGGCATATTCGTAGCCTTCTGTCAAAACGGCTTTGTTCAGTTTGACAACATCGGGCTTCTTGGCGAACTTGCGCTCCAGATATGCGTAGGTCTGGTCGAGTTTCTTATGGGTGGCGTAGAAGATGATGCCTAATGCAAACATGTTGCGGCAACGGTCGGCGGTCTTCTTGTCGGCGCCCTGCTCGTTGCCGATACGTTGCGTGAACGAGGAGACGGGCGCCTTGATGATAGTGTAAGCGCGTTCCATCTCATCGGTGAACGGGTGGTCGTTCTCGGTGTAGCCGGCTTTCTCCAGGGCCTCGTCGGTGAACGTGTCGATATCGACGATGATGGTGGCGCCCTTCTTGGCCCACTTGAGGTTCGACTTGAGGGAGGCCGGGTTCATGGCGACGAGGATGTCGCACTTGTCGCCGGAGCTGTAGATGTGATTACCCACGTGCACCTGATAGCCAGACACGCCGGCGATGGTGTTGTGAGGGGCGCGGATTTCGGCCGGATAATCGGGGAAGGTGGCGATGTCGTTGCCGGTAAGCGCAGAAGCGTCCGAAAACAAGGTTCCGGAGAGCTGCATACCGTCGCCAGAGTCACCCGCAAAACGGACGACGATGTCGTCAATTTTCGTAATTTGCTCTGTTGCCATAAATTCTTTTATTTTATTGCAAATATATTAGATTTCTAATTTACACTCCCACACTGCAAAAAGAACGAAACGAAAAACCAAGCAATTATCTGTGATACAAGTACTTAATTTTCCGTTTAGCCTCTTTTACAGTCAGGTGCAAAAATATCAAAATAAATGACATTTGCAACGGAATTTTTCTTTTTATTTGGGTGCGTCGGTAAAATTCACCACTACGGCATACCCTGTCTTTTCTGTCACTGGGTTCAGCACTGCCGTCCCGGACCACCACAGGCCGTCACGCAATTGCATTTCCGTTTGTAGAGACGCAATGCATTGCGTCTCTACATCCCCCCGCACAATCCTGAACGTTCCCCGCGCCTCAGGATGGCAGTGCCGGCGGAAAATCTCGTGTGCGGCCAATCCCATCGTCATGCGGAGGTTCACCTCCACGAAGGGGTGCAGCTGGTAGGCGCCATCCTCCTGATAGACAAACATATCGACCCCCGCCACGCCGTCGTAATGGGGTGCGATGTGCTGGTGCAGGAAATCCCGGACGAGGACTTGGATTTGTAGAATCTCTTGGGTGTCAATGTATTGCGATAGCACTGACAGTATCGCATCGTCGGGCATTAGCTGGTTGCCGCCGTAGCCGTAATGTTCGGTGCGGAAGAGCGAATAGCCGAGAAAGTCCGCCTGCCCGTCGTGGCAGCGGAACTCCATCGCAAAGTCCTGGACCACCGCATACATCCGTTCCGCGATGAGACCGCCTTGCCGCCGAATCACGCCCGCGCACTGGCGTAGGAGCGTGGGCGTACACGTGCCGTGCGCGTAGAGGTGCCCGCGACCGTTGCCCGAGTACGGCGATTTGAAAAGGACATCGGGAATCTGTTTCACAAAATCCTCAACTTGTTGGAACTCTGTTAAGTATGACGGAGGCAAGGGCAGGCGTTCCGGATGAGGGTGCTTTTCGCGCAAGAACTCCATCGCGGTGATGGCGGTTTTGCGATGCGCTAAGTCTCGAAGTTTCGACAGCTGCGCATCCGTTGGCAGCAGCTTTTCTGCAATCCCAATCCGCCGCAGCTGATAGACTACCGCTGAATCCCAGCCCCACGGGGTCACCTTCGTGATTCGTTCCGCATCCTCCATCGGGTCGAAATTCTTCTGGAACTCCTTCCCGAAAGGACGGTATGCATCCAGCACAAACGCTTCATTATCGGTCAGATATCGCATGAACGGGGCGCAGTCGTAGGCGAATTGCGCCGCCGACCGCAGCGTGACATATTGCGGCTGGTTGTCTGCCAGCGCGTAGTCGTGTTCGGGGTTGAAGATGAGAATTTCCATCGGGTGTCCTTTTCTGTTCTCCGATGCGGGAGAATCGGCGGCAAAGGTACATTTTTTTGCTGTGCAGAGGAGTTGCCGCATTCTCGCCGCGAAAGCCTCCGTTGAGCATGTTCGTATTTTATGTACTTTTGCCGCCGAATCTCGGTTAGGATATGATGAAGATAACTCTTTTAGGCACAGGCACTTCGCAGGGCGTTCCGGTAGTCGGATGCGGCTGCGAGGTGTGCCGTTCGACGGATCCCCGCGACAACCGGCTGCGCACGGCGGCTTTCGTGGAGACCGACGACGTGCGGCTGCTCATCGATGCGGGTCCCGACCTCCGGCAGCAGCTCCTGCGCGAGAATATCACCAAAGTGGATGCCGTCCTCGTTACCCACGAGCACAAGGATCACCTGGCCGGGCTCGACGACATCCGTCCGGTCTATTTCCGACAGAAGCGGCCGATGGACATCTACGCCATGCAGCGCGTGCTGAACGTGGTCCGCAAAGATTACGACTACGCCTTCAAGGAGAATCCCTATCCTGGTGCTCCCTCCTTCAATCTCCATCCCGTGCGCTACGACAAGTTCTACGTCGGGAACGTGGAGATTCAGCCTATCCAAGTGCGCCACCTCACCCTTCCCATCCTCGGTTACCGCATCGGGAAGTTCGCCTACATCACTGACGCAAGTTTCGTGGCAGAGGCGGAATTAGCGCACCTTCGCGATTTGGAAGTGTTAGTGGTCAATGCGTTGCACCACGACAAACACTATTCCCACTTCAACTTGGAGCAGGCCCTGCAGTTCATCGACCTTGTCAAGCCGCAACGCGCCTACCTGACACACTCCTCCCACCACATGGGCCTCTATGCCGATGTGCAGAAGACCCTGCCGCCGAATGTGACCTTGGGTTACGACGGTCTGCAGACCATTATCGATAAATAGAGACCGCTTTGCGTTTTCGGACACACTTCTGCGTGCGCAAGTTCCAGCATTCGATTTGCGCCACATACATCCCCGCCGGGGCGGGTTGGTTGTCGTCGTTGTCGCCGTCCCATCGGAAACGGGCTTCAGATCCGCATAACACATTGTTGGCCAAATGCTTGACTGGTTGCCCCCGATTGTTGTAGAGGACGATATGCACACGGTTTTCCTCCTCCGTGAAAGAACAGACAAACTCGCAGTAATCCTCAAAGCCGTCGTTGTCGGGGGAGAAAACCTCCGGCAGAACCTCGAAACCGTTAGCATCCATCGAGTTACCCGCTTGCGAATTCCGGTAGCCGGGCGTGCCGAACCCCGCATTTTCCGCCGCCGACCGCCAGTTGCTCTCATCTTGCGTGGGCATGTCCACGTAGAGCCGCTCCAACGACACCCCCTTGGTAGTCAGCAGTTTGGAGTAGTGCATCTCTTCGGTGTAGGACAATCGGTCGATCGGACGCAAACTTCTGTCGGTCAGATGGATAATGCCCTGCGCGATGGTGAAATCGGGCAGCGAGTCGCATTCGACCAGCGCTAATTCGTCCTTACAGAAGTACTGCTCTTCCGTGAGATCTTTTCGTTTGCACAGCGCAATGTAGCTCCCAGGTGACATTTGCAGCCCCTTGGAGACAGCAACAGCTGCTTTTTGCGGCATCGTGTCGCCCCCGAAGCCGACCTTGACATCCTTGAGGTCGATGACTTTGTCCGAACGGTTATAGATTTCGAGGTAATCGGCGTTTTCGTCACCGATGGAATTGGTCAGCACTTCGTTGATTACCAAATCGTTGTGTTCGGGCTGCGATGCCCTTCCGAACGGAATTTCCTGGTTGACCGGCCAGCTTTCTCCGCCGCAACTCTGCAGTTCGCCGGAAACGAGCAACCAGTAGTTTACATGAGGACTTACCGCCTCGGAAAGCTGGAGATCAACAGAGGCAAATTCCGGCGGCACCTCGCTGACATTCAAGATGTTGCTTTTTGGTCGGATGCGAAACAGCTCCGGATTCTCTAACACATCTGCCGACACGGTTCTCGAGACGTGGACGCGCAAGGTAAGCGAATCGCGCAGGGTCACGCCTATGACGGTCAGCATCGTGTTGTCGGTCAGCGTGTTGCGGATGGAATTGGGTCGTCCGGGAGTACCGCCGAGCGGGTCGGTGGAGGAGTCCCAGTTCCAACGTCCAGCGCAAGGTTGCGTCTCGTCAATCATCTCCAGTGACCAGCCGCCTTCCTGCTTGATTTTCTCCGAGTGCCACGTCGGCTTAAAATGCACGTAATGAATCACTTCGCTTTTCTGGTTGTAAAGTGTTAGCGGTTGTCCGCCGTCGGTGACTGCCAGCGATGACAATGTATATATATTGTCACAGTAGGGGCTGAAATCCTCCAAAAATTTCTGGGCGATCAGCACGGCGTACCCGCAGCTGTCGAGCGTGATGTCGGGCAGATTTTTGGACGTGTTGCCGAGGGTGAGTCGCCATTTCTGTAGCGTGACGGGGTGGGGGAGACGGTTGTGGAGCTCGAGGTACTCCACCGCTGGCAGCCCGATTTCAGGGGTCGGTTTGGCCATAATCTCGCTGATGATGATGTCATAACGTCCTGGTTCTGAGGTTGTCTGGCTCAGGACGGCGTTGGGGTTGGTCAGGATGTAAAAGCTTAGCAAAAATGCTTTCAGAGTTTTTTTTGTCATAATACTTTTTGTTTAGGTTTGTGTCTGCAAAAATACTACTTTTGCGGCGAGAAATCAAGTATTGTTGATAACTTTTTTCAAAAAAATCAAAAAAATATGAAAATAGCCCTTGTCGGAGCCACCGGTTTGGTGGGTGGAGTGATGCGTAAAGTCTTGGTAGAAAGAGGATTCGATAGCTGTGAGTTTATCCCTGTTGCTTCGTCGAAATCTCTCGGAAAGAAGGTACTGTTTGGCGACCGCGAAGTTACGGTTGTCTCGGTGGAAGATGCCATCGCGCAGAAGCCGGATTTCGCCATTTTCTCGGCGGGTAGCGCTGCTTCGCTCGAGTACGCACCCAAGTTCGCTGCCGTCGGTACGGTGGTTGTTGATAACTCCGCTGCATGGCGCAGCGACCCCAAGATTCCGTTGGTGGTTCCGGAGATTAATGGCGATGTCATCACCCCCGACGATAAGATTATTGCCAACCCTAACTGCTCGACTATCCAGATGGTGATGGCCTTAGCTCCGCTGCACAAACGCTTCGGTATCAAGCGGTTGGTGGTGGCTACCTACCAGTCCATCACGGGTACGGGCAAGAAAGCCGTTGATCAGTTGATGAGCGAGCGTGCCGGTCTGCCCTGTGACCCCGCCTATCCGTATCCCATCGACATGAACCTCTTCCCGCATGGTGGTAATTTTACTGACAACGGCTATACTACCGAGGAGATGAAACTGCTGAATGAGACCCGCAAGATTTTGAGAGATAACGAGATACAAGTTACCTCAACGGTTGTTCGCGTGCCTGTCACCGGCGGCCATTCCGAGGCGGTAAATGTGGAGTTCCGTCAAGATTACGACTTGGCAGAGGTCTATGCGCTGCTGAACGAGATGCCGGGTGTGAAGGTGGTGGATGCCCCCGCCGAGAATGTCTATCCTATGCCGAAATACGCTGAGGGTTTGGATGATGTTTTCGTTGGCCGCATCCGCCGCGACTTCTCCCAGCCCAACTCCCTGAACCTCTGGGTGGTGGCCGACAACCTCCGTAAAGGTGCCGCCACGAATGCGGTGCAAATCATGCAGTATATTTTGAACAGTGAACAGTGATTTGTGATGAACATCTGCGAGACGCGGATGGCTCCATACCTAAAATTTTTGTATTTTTGCAAGTTTTATAGTTTTGGATATGAGAAGACCTTTTTTGACCATATTGATGACGGTTTTCGTCTTGTGTGCGATGGCTCAACCGGCGCGCAACAAGGCGGTTATAGGTTTCTATAATGTTGAGAATCTGTTTGATACGATTGACGATCCGTTGAAGAACGACGAACAGTTCCTGCCGAATGGTGATTACCGTTGGGGCTCCGACCGTTATAATGCCAAGCTGGCAAGCCTTTCCAAGGTAATTAGCGAGATGGCCCAGTTAGACGGCGGGTTGGTTGTGCTGGGTGTCTCCGAGATTGAGAATGAGCAGGTTATGCTCGATCTGGCCGCCACGGAACTGCTGAAACCCTACCATCTGTCGGTCTGCCATCACGAGTCGCCCGACCGCCGTGGTGTGGATGTGGCCTTCTTCTACGACGCTTCACGATTCAAGATTCTCAGTACCAAGGCGTTCCCGACCATCGTGCCCAACACCCCCGATTTCATCACCCGCGACCAGTGGCTGATGACGGGCATTCTGGACGGTACTGACACCCTTGACATCGTGGTCAACCACTGGCCTTCCAAGTCCGGCGGCGAGAAACGGAGCCTTCCCGGTCGTTTGGCGGCAGGTGAGCTGGGGCGCAAGATTGCGGATTCGGTGCTGAATTCCCGTCCCAACGCCAAGTTCATCTACATGGGCGACCTCAACGACAATCCCACCTCCAAGTGCATTATCCAGGAAATGAACACTAAGACAAAACCTGAAAAGCTGACTTCCACCGACTTGTACAACCCGATGTGGAAGCTCTTCCGCGACGGTATCGGCTCGTATGCCTATCGCGATTCATGGGAGATGCTTGACAACATCATCATCTCTGCTGGACTTGTGAATGCGGAGCCTGGCACCTACCGCTTCAGATCCGCCCATATCTTCCGCAAAGACTACATGTTCACCAAGACCGGCTCCTACATGGACTACCCCTACCGCACCTTCGCCGGCGGCAACTACCAGGGCGGGTATAGTGACCATTTGCCGGTGTATATTGTCTTGACGAAGTAGGGTATAATATTTTGAGTGGTTTTTCGTTCGAGATTCCGGCCTCCTATCGTCGGCCGGAATGGAGGTGGGGAATTGGTTTCTTTAGAGTAAAAAGTAAATAATTGATAATATGAAAAGGTTAGTCATTATTCCTACGTATAAGGAAAAAGAGAACATCGAGAATATCATCCGGGCGATTTTCGGATTGATTGATGTACATATATTAATAATAGATGACAACTCGCCGGATGGTACGGCCGACATTGTGAGGTCGCTGATGCCTGAGTTTGAGGGGCGGCTCTTTTTGGAGGAGCGCACCGGTAAGTTGGGCTTGGGCACCGCATACATCCACGGTTTCAAGTGGGGCTTGAAGCGTGACTACGACTATTTCACCGAGATGGATGCTGACTTCTCGCACGACCCGCACGACCTGCAACGGCTGTACGATGCCTGCGAGACGCAGAACGCCGATGTAGCCGTGGGCTCCCGTTACTGTCAGGGAGTCAATGTGTTGAACTGGCCGATGGGGCGTCTGCTGATGTCGTATTATGGCTCCGCATACGTGCGCACGGTCCTGGGCGTGCCCGTGAAGGACACCACCGCTGGCTTCGTCTGTTATCGCGCCGACACCCTCAACGCCATCGATTTCGACAAGATCAAACATATCGGCTACGGTTTCCAGATTGAGATGAAGTTCACGGCTTGGAAGTTAGGCTTCAAGATCGTGGAGGTTCCCATCATTTTCAAAGACCGCACGGAAGGCGTCTCTAAGATGAGCTCCGGCATCTTCCGCGAAGCCATCTTCGGCGTCATCGGTCTGAAAATCCGCAGCTGGTTCCGGAAATGGGAACGGGTGGATAATCGGGCGAAGCAGAATCAGTAGAGACGCAAGATTTTGCATCTCTACAATAACCGTAACATCTAACCGTTAACCGTGTAACCTGATTTATGGAATACTTTGTGGCTAAGACCTTTGCCGGACTGGAGACCGAGCTTTTCAAGGAGTTGCACGCATTAGGTGCGAAGAACTGCGAGAAGCTCAGTCGCGCTGTGGCCTTTGAGGGCGACATGGCGATGCTGTACCGTGCCAACTACTTTTGTCGCACGGCGTTGCGGATTCTCTGGCGGCGCAAGCAATTCACCTTCAGCAGTAACCGTCAGTTTTACGAACAGCTGTTCGACTTCCCCGCCGAGGAGTGTCTCTCGCCCGACGGCACCTTGGCTGTTCATGCCACCATCGTCGATTCCATCTTCAATACGCCGCTCTATGCCTCCGTGCTGGCCAAGGATGCCATTTGTGACCGTTTCCGCGACCGTTTTGGTCGTCGTCCCTCCGTGGATAAGGATTCCCCCGATGTGCAGTTCCATCTTCATATCTACAAGAATGAGGCTCAGCTCTTTATGGACAGTTCTGGTGAATCGTTGCACAAACGCGGCTATAAGGTCCGCAACCATCCTGCGCCGTTGAACGAAGTGACGGCTGCCGCCATGATCATGAAAAGTGGCTGGAAAGGCGATTGCGACTTCATCGACCCGATGTGCGGCGGTGCGACCTTGCTTATCGAGGCGGCCATGCAGGCTCTGAATATCCCCGCTGGTTTCTATCGTCGCGAATACGGCTTCTACCAGTGGAAGAATTTCGACCGCCAACTCTGGAAATTGGTGCGTGACGAGGCTGACATCAAAGACGATGTTGCCATAAACTTTTACGGCTCTGATATTGACGGTCGTCATCTTGACACCGCCCGAGCGAATGTGCAAAAGGCTCGTTTGCAGGATTTTATCGTCTTGGAAAGAGAAGACATGCGTCGTTCCAATCCCGAAACCCTGCCTTCTGTGGTAATGATGAACCCGCCCTACGGCGAGCGGCTTTCTGTAGATGACATCCAAAACCTTTATCGCGAGATCGGCGATACGCTGAAACAGCGTTACGCCGGCTGCAAGGCCTATATCATCAGTTCCGACAAAGATGCGCTGAAGCGTATCGGGCTGAAACCGTCGCGCAAGTGGCCCATGCTCAATGGCTCGTTGGAGTGCTTGTTCCAGGAATATGAGCTCTTTTCCGGCGACCGCAAACAGTTTGTTACCCAAAAACACCAGCCCGAATGAAGCGTAATCTGTTCATAATGATGGTGTCGCTGGCGGCTGTGTTGGGTGGACATGCGCAGAACAAGTACAGCAACGAGTTCCTGTCTTTAGGACTCGGTGCGCGAGGGCTCGGTATGGCGAACACGATGTGCGCCATCACCGATGACGTGACCTCCGCTTACTGGAATCCCGCCGGACTGACCCGTATGGACAAACGCTACCAGCTCGCGCTGATGCACGCCGAGTACTTCGCAGGCATTGCCAAATACGACTACGGCGGCATCGGCTTCAAAATCGATTCCAACCAGGCTGTGGCCTTTTCCTACATCCGCTTCGGGGTCGATAACATTATGAACACTACGCAATTGATTGACGATCAAGGAAATGTGGATTACGACAGGATTACCTACTTCTCCGCCGCCGACAACGCCTTCCTGCTGAGTTATGCGTATGCTTTCCCGCAGGTGCCTGGGTTGTCGGTGGGTGCAAATGCGAAGATCATACACCGCAAAATCGGACAGTTTGCGAAGTCGTGGGGTTTCGGGCTCGACTTCGGACTGATGTACAACCGCAAGGGCTGGCAGGCAGGCGTGATGTTGCGCGACGGTACCTCCACCTTCAATGCGTGGCGCTACTCGCTCACCGACGATGTGATTGCTGTTTTTGAGGAGACGGGCAATGAGATTCCCGAAAACGACCTGGAACTGACCGTTCCCGCGCTGCTGTTGGGCGGCGGCAAGACCGTGCATTTCGGGAAGGGCTTCCACGGCACCTTCGCGTTGGGATTGGATTGTACCTTCGATGGTAAACGTAATACTCTGATTAAGAGCAATGTCATCAGCATAGATCCGCATTTTGGGATGGAATTCGACTACAAGAAGATCGTGGCGTTGCGAATGGGCATCGGCAACTTCCAGCGCGAGCCCGACTTCGACGGCAAGATGAAGACCACCCTGCAGATTAACTTCGGGGTGGGGGTGAACATCAAGAATGTGGTGGCCATCGACTACGCATTCACCGACTTGGGCAACCTCTCCATCGCGCAGTACTCGCATATTGTTTCCTTGAAAGTGAACATCGATAAATTCAAAAAATAGTTTAAGGTTTATGGTTTATGGTTTAAGGAGAACGAACCTTTGACCCTTAACCCTTAAACTTTGAACCTTGAACCTTAAACCTTAAACCTTAAACCTTAAACCTTAAACCTTAAACCTATATAAGTATGTCAGAAAACCATAAGATTACAATTCAGAAATTCCCATTTTCGGAGTCGCAGTTTAAACAGCGTGTGAAAAACGACACCACGTTCACCTATACGTCCGAGGAGGAACTGGCGATGTGCCGGATCATTTTGGGCAGCATCGATCTCACCACCTTGGAGGGCACTGATAATACCGAGAAGGTGACAAAGCTCTGTGAAACGGCCGTTTCCTTCCGGAATGTGGATCGTGGGATTCCCGCGACAGCTTCCGTGTGCGTCTATCCGCGTTTCGTCGCGTTGGCCAAGCAGAAGTTGCAGGGCACGGGCGTGAAGGTGGCTTCTGTGGCGGGTGCTTTCCCCGCGGGTCAGCTTCCCATTGAGCTGAAAGTCGCCGAAGTGGAATATGCCGTTGCGCAGGGTGCCGATGAAATCGACATGGTGATCTCCCGCGGTGCATTCCTCGAAGGCCGCTACCAGGAGGTTTACGACGAGATTTGTGCCATCCGCAAGGCCTGTGCGGGCAAGGTGCTGAAGGTGATTCTCGAAACCGGCGAGCTTCAGACCCCGCAGAACATCTTCCGTGCATCGCAGCTGGCTATCCACGCTGGTGCCGATTTCCTGAAAACCTCCACCGGTAAGATCGCCGTGAATGCCACCCCCGAGGCATTTTGGGTGATGATGTTCGCCATCCGGCAACATTACCAGGATACGGGTGCCAAAGTGGGCATAAAAGTGGCCGGTGGTGTCTCAACTCTTGAACAAGCTTACACATATTTGCACCTTTGGCGGCAGAATATGGGTCGCGAATGGGTCAATCCGGAGCTCTTCCGAGTGGGCACAAGCCGCCTCGCTGGGAAGGTTTTCGAAAAAATTCAAGATTTTTTTGTATAAGTGTTGGATTATAAAGAAATTATTGTATTTTTGCAGCCCGAAAAAATTAAGTATCACACTTTAAACATTTTAAGATTATGACTAAAGCAGAAATCGTTAATGAAATTTCCAATCGCACTGGTTATGAGAAGAATAGCGTGCAAACCATCGTCGAAGCTTTCATGGAAGCTGTGAAGAAAACTATGGTTGATGGTGAGAACGTTTATCTGAGAAGTTTCGGCAGTTTCATCGTAAAACACAGAGCTGAGAAGACCGCCCGTAACATTTCCAAGAATGAAACCATCACGATCAAGGCTCACAATATCCCCGCTTTCAAGCCCTGCAAAGATTTCGTGGAAGCTGTTAAGAAGAACACAAAATAAGTCAAACATCAATATTTTTTCATTATGCCTAGCGGAAAAAAACGTAAACGTGCGAAAATGAATACGCACAAGCGCAAAAAAAGACTCAGAAAGAACAGACATAAGAACAGATAGTCTTTTTCGCGGAAAAACAATGAAAACTAAATGATTTATACGTAAGTCATTTAGTTTTCTTATTTATGGATATGGAGAATAAGCAAGAAGAAATCACTAAAGAAATCGTCATCACTTCCCGTGCCAACGAGGTTCAGGTCGCGCTGTTGGAGGACAAGAAGCTGATGGAGATTCATACGGAAAAGTCGTCTTCGCAGTTTTCTGTGGGCGATATCTACTTAGGAAGGGTCAAGAAGATCATGCCCGGTCTCAACGCCGCGTTCGTGGACGTGGGCAGTGAGCGCGAAGCCTTCCTGCACTACCTCGACCTCGGCATCCATGGCCGCACTATCAACGCATTCGTCAGCCAGGCCATCACCACCGGCAAACGCAGTATAAGCCGCGTGCAGTACCTGGAGGAAATCCCCAAAAACGGTAAAATCAGCGATGTGCTCACCTCCGGTCAGCAGATTATGGTGCAGGTGGCCAAGGAGCCCATCTCCACCAAAGGCCCCCGTATCACCACCGAGATCTCCTTCGCGGGACGTTATCTCGTGCTGGTACCGTTTAGCGATAAAGTATCAGTATCACAGAAGATTAAGAGCAACGAGGAACGCAAGCGTCTGCGCTCGGCTGTGCAGAGCATCCGCCCGCGCAACTTCGGAATCATCATCCGCACCGTTGCGGAGAACAAACCGATAGAGGAGCTCTCTGCCGACCTCGACATTCTGCGCTACCGTTGGGACACCACTGTGGAGAACCTTTTCGCCTCCAAGGCCCCCGTCCGGCTTGCTCAGGAGGAGAACCGCGTGGCCTCGCTGCTGCGCGACTTCCTCAACGACTCGTTCCACGCCATCTATGTCGATACACCCGAAATGTTCACCGAGGTGAAGAACTACCTGCACGTGCACGCGCCCGAGCAGGAGTCCATCGTCAACCTCTACACCGAAAAGCGCCCCATTTTCGACTACTTCAACGTGGCCAAACAGATCAAGGGCTCTTTCGGCAAGGTGGTCACCATCAAAAACGGCGTCTATCTTATTATTGAGCACACCGAGGCCATGCACGTCATCGATGTGAACAGCGGCAATCGGTTGAAATCATCGCAGACGCCCGAACAGAATGCGTTGAATACCAATATGATAGCGGCGCAAGAGATTGCCCGTCAGCTGCGTTTGCGCGATATGGGCGGCATCATCACCATCGATTTTGTGGATTTGCACGAGGCTGCAAACAAAAACACCCTCAACAAGGCCATGGCCGAGTTCATGCGTAACGACAAGGCCAAGCATACCATCCTGCCACTCAACAAGTTCGGGTTGATTCAGATTACCCGTCAGCGCGTGCGGCAGGCTACCATTATTGAGAACACCGAAGTCTGTCCGACCTGCAAGGGCACCGGCAAAATCAAACCGCCGATTGTGATTGAGGACGAGATTGCCAACGCCCTCGACTTCCTGTTCGACAAACAGCACGAACCCAAGATCACCGTGGTGACGCACCCATTTGTATATGCCTATCTGACAAAGGGTTTCCCGTCCATCCGGATGAAATGGTGCTGGCAGTACAAGAAAAATATCCGCGTCGTCTCCAACCAGAGCAGCCGCCTTACGGAGGTGCATTATCTGAACGAGCACGGCGAGGACATCGTCCTGTGGAACGAACCCGCCCGCGATTAGCATGACGGACGTCCCCGCAGACATTATGGCCAAAATGGAACGTTTCTGCGCGATGCAGGAACGCTGTGAAAATGACGTGAGAAGGAAACTCATGTCATTTTATTTATCTGAAAATCAGGAGGATGCGGTTGTGAAATCATTGCGCGAGAACCGATATCTTGACGAGGAACGGTATGTAGAGCTGTTTGTGCGCAGCAAGGTGAAATCCGCCTGGGGTCGGCAGAAGATTGTGGCGGCGTTGCGTGCGAAGGGCATCCCCTCGGAGCTCATCGCCGCCGGTTGTGAGGAAATCTCCGATGACGAATATACCGATCGCCTGCGTACTGCCATCGGGAAATGGCGCCGTTCGCACCCCGACGAGGCGCCCAATAGCCCGAAATTGGTGCGGCATTTGATGTCGAAAGGGTACGGAATTGGTGAGGTCATGCGGGAGTTAGCAGTAAGTAGTTGTGACGGAAGAACTCAATATTAAAAAATAATTCCTTGAGCAGCCTCGGAGAGGCAAAATGCGCGGAGCGCAATTAACCCCACACAAGCGAAGCACAGTGTGGGACGGTTCAAATGACGATAAATGATGAATAAAAAAACAACGATATTGATTTTGGCGGCGGTATTATCCGTTGCATTGATCGTGGCCAGTATTGCCACCAAAGGAAAAACCGGGGCGCAGACGGAAGTTGCGCATACTGGCAGTGCGGTCGTTGTGCCTGACGGCGCGCTCGAAATCCCCACGTACACACGGGCGCGTGAGCATTCGCAACAAATTGAACATAAGGCCTATACGGTGGATTACAACGAAGAGTGGCGATTGGCGAACTGGGTGGCCTACCCGCTGACGGCCGAGCACACCAAAGGACCGGTGGAGCGTTACAACAAGTTCGATGCCGACCCGCAGGTGAAGGGTGCGACGGCGCAGTGGTGGGATTACAAGCACACCACTTACGACCGCGGCCATTTGGTGCCCGCTGGCGATATGAAGTGGGATGAGACGGCCATGCGCGAGTGCTTCTACCTGAGCAACATCGCCCCGCAGGACCACACCTTCAACGAAGGCGATTGGAACTATTTGGAGAACCGTGTGCGCGGCTGGGCCAATTTCTTCGGGGAAGTCTATGTGGTGTGCGGTCCCATCGTGTCCAAGCATCCCGAGACGATAGGGGAGAACTGCATCGCCGTGCCCGATTCTTTCTTTAAGGTCGTGCTTTGCGACATGCGCGGCGAGTGGAACGCGATCGGCTTCATCTGTCCCAACGACCCCACCCACCACAATCTCTCGCACTACTGTCGCACCGTCGATGAAGTGGAGCGCATCACCGGTTTGGACTTCTTTCCGCTGCTGCCCGACGATGTCGAGAAAAGGATTGAGGCGGAGTACGACAAGGATGCTTGGAGGATTCGATGAAATACGTTCCTATGGCGTTTTGTGCCCTAAAAAATCGTATCTTTGCCGCCCTAAAAAAATCAGCAACCTATCGTGAAAAAGGAGAAGAACGCAGAGGCCGAGGATGCCTTGGTTGTCACCGGTGCGCGTGAGAACAACCTTAAAAATGTGTCACTTACGATCCCGCAGCAGCAGTTGGTGGTCATCACCGGACTGAGCGGGAGCGGTAAGTCGTCGCTCGCCTTTGACACGATTTACGCTGAAGGTCAGCGCCGATATATGGAGACCTACTCCGCTTACGCCCGCCATTTCATTGGCAACATGGAGCATCCCGACGTGGATAAGATCTCCGGTCTTAATCCTGTGATTTCCATTGAGCAGAAGACGGTGAACAAAAACCCGCGTTCTACGGTGGGCACCGTCACGGAAGTGTATGATTTCCTGCGACTTCTATACGCCCGCGTGGCCGATGCTTACTCCTACAACACCGAGGAGAAGATGGTCCATTATTCCGTAAAGGAACTTATCGACCTTATTCTGGAACGCTACAAGGGTCGTTCCGTCACCCTGCTCGCGCCCGTGGTAAAACGCCGCAAGGGCCATTACCGCGAGCTGTTCGAGAATATCCGCAAGCAAGGGTTCACCCGCGTCCGCGTGGATGGCGTGATGAAGCCCCTGTTGATGGGGATGCAGGTCGATCGCTACAAAATCCACGACATTGAGCTGTCGGTGGATAACCTCACGGTGTCGGACTATTCGCAGAAGCGGCTCTCCAACAGCGTGCAGATTGCGATGAAGTACGGCAAGGGCGCCCTCATGATCCTCGACAATGAGTCGAAAGAGGTGAAGAACTACAGCAAGTTCTTGATGTGCCCGACTACCGGCATCTCCTATCCGGAGCCCGAGCCCAACACCTTCTCGTTCAATTCGCCCTACGGCGCGTGCGAGTATTGCAACGGTCTCGGCAGTATCACGGAGATTGATATCGACAAGGTGATTCCCGACCGCAACAAATCCATCAAGGCCGGTGGTATCGCCATTCTCGGAGAATACAAAAACACGCTGTTGTTCAGGACGTTGGATGCGCTGGCGGAAAAGTGTAGTTTCTCCATGACCGAGCCCATCAAGAACCTGAGCGAGCAGCAGCTGAATGCGGTGCTGTATGGCACGACGGAGATTCTGCAAGTAAAACGCGAGGTGGAAGGACTGTCGCCGATGCGCAAGACCTTCGAAGGTGTCGTCAACTTCCTCGGAAACCTCAATGAGGAGGCCATGCCGGCATCGTTCCGGAAGTGGATCTCGCAGTTTGTGAACACTATCCCGTGCCCGCACTGCCACGGTGCACGTTTGCGCACGGAATCGCTTCACTTTCGCATTCTCGACAAAAACATCGCCGAGTTGGCGCATCTGGATATGGCGGAACTGTTGGCCTGGTGCAAAGCTTTGCCGCCACATCTCGATCCCGCGAAACGGCACATCGCCAGCGAAATCCTGCGCGAAATCACCTTCCGGTTGGAATTTCTCTGCAATGTGGGCGTGCAATATCTGTCGCTCGACCGTTCGTCGGCATCGCTGTCGGGCGGTGAGGCGCAGCGCATCCGGTTGGCCACCCAGATCAGCTCGCAGCTCGTCAACGTGATGTACATCCTCGATGAGCCGAGTATCGGGTTGCACCAGCGCGACAACCACTTCCTCATCAACTCCCTGCGCAGTCTGCGCGACATGGGCAACTCCGTCATTGTGGTGGAACACGACCGCGACATGATGAAAGCCGCCGACTACATCGTGGATGTGGGTCCTGCGGCAGGCGAGTATGGTGGCGAGATCGTAGCCTCCGGTACATATCGGGAGATTCTCAAAAGCGGCTCGTTGACAGCTGATTATCTTAAAGGAAAGAAGAAAATCAAGGTGCCGAAACAGCGGCGCAAGGGTAGTGGCGAATGGCTGACTGTGATTGGTGCGACGGGTAACAACCTCAAAAATGTCACCGTGGAGTTCCCGCTCGGGACGCTCATCTGCGTGACGGGCGTTTCCGGCAGTGGCAAATCGACGCTTATCAACGAGACGCTCTATCCCATTCTGAACCATTATATTTACCGTTCTGAGAAGAAACCGTTGCCGTACAAGGATGTGGTCGGTTTGGAACATATCAACAAAGTCATTGACATCAATCAACAGCCCATCGGACGCACGCCGAGGTCCAATCCGGCGACGTATGTGGGTGTGTTTGAGGATATTCGTAAGCTCTTCACGCAGATGCCGGAGTCCAAGATTCGAGGCTACAAGCCTGGTCGGTTCTCCTTCAATGTGACGGGCGGTCGTTGCGAGGAGTGCAAGGGCGCTGGTGTGAAGACCATCGAGATGAACTTCCTCCCCGATGTGTATGTCACCTGTGACAAATGCGGTGGCAAGCGCTACAACGACGAGACGCTGGAGATTCGCTACAAGGGCAAGTCCATCAACGACGTTTTGGAGATGGATATCAGCCAGGCCATCGAGTTCTTCGAGAACATTCCGCTTATCGTGCGCGAGCTCAAAACCATGGACGACGTGGGCCTCGGCTACCTGAAGCTCGGACAGCCCTCCACGACGCTCTCCGGTGGTGAGGCGCAGCGCATCAAGTTGGCGGCGGAATTGTCGAAGAAGGACACTGGCAGCACCGTCTATATCCTTGATGAGCCCACCACAGGACTGCATTTCCAAGATATCGCTATTCTCCTTGACGTGCTGAACAAGCTGGTGGAGAAGGGTAACACGGTCATCGTGATTGAGCACAACATGGATGTCATCAAGATGGCCGACTGGATCATCGACATGGGTCCCGAAGGCGGTCGCAGCGGCGGCGAGATTGTGGCCACTGGAACCCCCGAAGACATTGTCCGTCAGGGGGTTGGTTTCACGGCGGAGTACCTCGCGAAAGAATTACGTTAATGGGGTGGTGTTGAGACGTGCCATGGCGCGTCTCTACGTCCAACGTCATATTTCCTTAAGTTTTTTTATTACCGAGTGCAACCTTTTGATATTTCCCCGTCCTATGTGAAAATATTGTATTTTTGCGGATTCAAAATATGAGTAATATGCTTCACATCAACAGTAATGAAGAGACCGTTGCAGCCAGCCCCGAGAAGGTTTACGAGGTGCTGACGCAGTTTATGAACAAGGATTTGAGCCAGATTCCGGGCCTGAGCGGGCTGGAGACTTTTGAAAACGGCTGTAGCTTCAGTGTTAACAATCAGATTCACTGTCGGTTGGCTGTCGTTGATAAGGTTCCGTGCAGTCGGGTGGTCTATAAGGCTGAGACCGACAAGTCCATCTCTGCCGAAGCTTCGTTCGACATCGCTCCTGCGGGGGAGGGAAGTGTGCTGAAGGGCCACGCCGACATCCAAGTGCCGTTCTTCCTGCAGGGTTTGGTCAAGGGTGCCATCGACAAGTTCATGAACACGGCGATGCAGTATCTGAAAACCGCTATTGAGAACAGCTGATATGGGATATACGATTCATACCGAAAAGTTAGTCAAGAAATACAAGAATCGGACGGTCGTCAACGAGGTTTCCATCAATTTCACCCAAGGCGAAATTGTGGGACTGCTTGGTCCGAACGGTGCAGGCAAAACCACCTCGTTCTACATGATCGTGGGGTTGATCAAGCCGTTTTCGGGCCGTATCTTCTTGAACGACCAGGACATCTCCGAGGAGCCGATGTACAAACGTGCACAGATGGGCATTGCCTACCTGCCGCAGGAACCGTCCGTTTTCCGTCATCTGACGGTTGAGGAAAACATCAAGGCCATCCTCGAATTTTCGGGCAAGAGCAAGGCCGAGCAGAAGGAGGAGTTAGAGGCTCTGATTTCGGATTTCAACATCGAGAAAGTGCGCCACAACAAGGGTAACAACCTCTCGGGCGGTGAGCGCCGCCGCGTGGAGATTGCCCGCTGTCTGGCCTCCGCCCCCAAGTTCATCCTCTTGGACGAGCCTTTCGCGGGCGTTGATCCCATTGCCGTGGAGGACATCCAGAACATCGTCCGGAAGCTGAAGGAGTGGAACATCGGTATAGTTATCACCGACCACAACGTTCACGAGACGCTCTCCATCACCGACCGTGCCTACCTTCTCTTCGAAGGCAAGGTTCTCAAGGCTGGTACCGCAGAGGAACTTGCCGCAGACCCCGTGGTGAAAAAGGTGTATCTGGGAACGAATTTCGAACTGAGGAAGTGAGTGCCTTGGCGAGTTAGAAATCCCGTTGTCCCCTATCCTCGGCAGCGGAATGGAGTCGCCTTGGAACAAAAAAATGATTAATACGAAAATGACAATACAAAAATCAACACTATTATGAAAAACAGACATATTATATTAATGGCGATCGCGATGGTCGCGGTACCGTTTTTTGCGTTTTCGCAGGTGAAGCAGGTTTTCAAGGTCGTGGATTATGACACGAAGCAGCCGATTGCAGGGGCAACGACCGACGTTTATGGGCAGAAAATCACTACTGATGCAAAAGGCGTAGCTGTGGCCAACTTGCCGGCCGACAAGAAAGATGCCTATTTGCTGATGGACGAGTGGTACAAGGAAGGGTATTTCCCCATAGGGCGTATGCCGGAATCTTTTGGTAAGTATTTTCAGACGAAAGATACGCTCAAATATTATATGGCTGACAAACAGTCGTATAGGGCGTCAGCGAGGGCGATGTTTGACGAGTTGTATCGCTTTATCTATGACACGGTGATCCGCCATACGGCGAATGTCTATATGGATTCCATTGCCAAGAATCCTGAGCAGACCAACGGGCTGGCGCAGGAATGGATGCGGACTTTCTGGACGCTGGACCCGATAGTGAGACCTTGTCTTTCAGATGCTTACGACATCAGCCGCTACGGTTGTTACGAATACACTGCGCCAAAATATACCGAAGTCTTGCGGGTGTTACGCTCCGGCGATGTAAACAAAGCAGTGGAGATGGCTAAAGAAAAGGTTGATTTGACCAGCAACAGCCGCGAGAACCTCGAATGGACTGATTTCTACCGCTGGCTGCGCAGTCTGGAGCTTTCAACTATGGACGAATCCCCGTTGAGCGACTACACCGAACTGCTCTATCAGAATAAGTTCTTTCCGACAGTGAATGTCCGTTACATCGAGGATTTGACCCGCGATATGCTTTACGACAAGGCCGATTCCATTATCCGGATTGAGAAAAGCGGCAACAGGAATCCTCGATACAATGTGGTGATGATTCCCAGCTATTTCCGCTATGTTTTGGGTGAAAAGGATAATGCCAAGCTGAAGACCCTTGCCGAGCAGACCCTTGAAACCGCGATTAAGACTTACCGCGATTATCCCTGTCGGGAGATGCTGGGCAATGTTTTTTGGAACTATAAGAATCTCTACTTCGCATACGTCACGATGGAAGACAGTGTCTCCGCCACCCGCGCTATCGACAGTGCCATTGCGTACATGTGGAAGAATCTTGACACTTACTATAATAATGACGAATATGCTCGTAACCAGAAGATTATCTCGACGTGTCAGACTATAATTGCCACGCTGGGGTATAACCTTGCTTATATCCCGCAAGAAACTGTTAACCAATTATACACAACGGTTTATGAGGCGGCGAAGGCCAACTACGATGCTGACAAGTCTAATCGGATGCTGAAGTTGCAGTTGGTTGAAAATGCCTTGGAATGGCTCAAGAATGTGGACGAGGAGGCGGATGATTCCACTGCCGCTAAATACTCCGAAATCCTCGAGATGCTTGTGGATTTGGAGGCGGAACTCGCGCAGGAACTGCCGGAATATTATGCTGTGCAGAACATCCAGATAGTATCGCAGTATTTGGGCGATATGGTGACAAAAAATGCCAGCAGTGATAAAATGCTGAGCGCATTCCGTAAGTATGAGCATAGTTTCGACGTGGTGAATGCCATCTATCCTAAAGTATTCATCAACGTGTATCAGCGTCTGAACGCCATCGTGGAAGGCTATTTGGCTGGTCTTCAGCAGACGGTGCTCAATGCGGACCTTGCCGCTTTTAATGACAAACTGTTCCGTATCCGTGAGGATAACGATCCGCAGAAGGTCCTGATTGCGAAGGCTGAATACGCTAATGGCATTGCCGAGTCCCTTTATCAGGAGGAAATCTACGACGAGGCCATCGGTTACTACCTGCAGGCTGACGAATGGTACCAGAAGGCCATCCCGAACGATGAACAGCTCTGGATTCCCTATCTGGCCAATTATCTGCAAATGGGCGATGCACACCTCTACCAGAACCAGTTCGACAAGGCTGTGATGACTTATCAGAAGATTCTCGAATTCGAGTCGCAGATTCCCGCTGCCTTGATGCCACAATACACCACGATGAAGGGCAATGTAAACTACTATGTTGGTGATGTTTACAAGTCCACAGGCGACATGAAAAGCGCCGAGAAGGAGTACAAGCAGGCTGAGAAGTGGTTCAAGAAGGCCGTTGCCATGGGCGATGAGAAAGCGTATCACTCCTTGGGTGAGATGTACTGGGGAAAGGCCGTTGTTGCTGCCAATCAGGAAGATATGAAGAAGTGCAAGCAACTATTGGTGACTTCGGTAGGTTATTACGAGAAGTGTGAGATGGACCGTCCGCTGACCCGCTACGAGCGCGCCAAATCGACCCTCGGTGCCTTCTATGAACAGGACGGCGAGGAGGGCAAATACTATGCTAACTTGAGGGGACTTACCGATTTCTACCGCAAATTCGTGAATGCGGACGAGGAGTATGCCGCTGGGCTGGTGCAGAGTGCCGAGAAGATGCTCAACAGCGGTACTATCACCAACGAGGAGGCGCTGACCTATTCTAAGGACATTGTCGATGGCATTATTGCTCTCGATTATGCGGGCAAGGATGTGGATCTGCCTTACCTGCGTAGCCTCTTCAACCTCGCTAAGGTCTATACTATTAACGATTCCGTGGAACGGGCTATCGGTCTCTACCGCGACTGCGCCCGCATCAGCGAGTACATGTTTGCCGACACCGCGATGAGAACGCACCAGGGCAATATGGCTGAGATTTACTTGAAGTTGGCCGGCTGTTTCGAGCGGATGGCTGAGGACATTGACACCGCGCATTCCGAGAATTGGTACTACCGCGCCATTGACACCCGCGACTCGCTCATCGAGCTGATGAAGGAGCTCAACGACGACGGCGATGTGAACCTCACCTACAAGACCGCTATCCAGTACCGCAACAACGGGGTGGTGTTCTATCATCTCGATATGATTCCCTCCGCGCAAGACTACTTTGACAAATCGACCGACCTGCTGATGATGCTCTATAACAGCGAGTTTGAGGCGGAAGTGGCGGATGATGTAATCCAAAACTATTTCCTCAAAGGGGCAATTTACCTCGACAACGATAACGATGAAAAAGGAATCGAAAATCTCCGCAAGGCTATCTCGTTTGGCGAGCGCTCCAAGGTGGTCTCCCCGTATTACATCGCCTCCCTCGGCCAGCTGATCGAGGTTCTTGAAAAAGACAAAGCCGCCAATGCGGACGAGATTGCGAAGCTGACGAAGCAGTTGAAGGAGCAGTCGAAAAAATTAAAATAGGTAGTTATGGGGTTTTGTAGAGACGCAAATTTTTGCGTCTCTACAAAACCAAACATTCATCATTCATAATTAAATGAACCAATATTCGCACACGTTTACAGTCACTTGTCAGGACATGAACAAGGACTACCGGCTTAGTCCCCATGCGGTACTCCTCTACTTCCAAGAGAGTTATGCGCGGTTCATGGGTTGCCTGAATATGGCTGCTTTCGACTTGGCAAAGGAGCGCCGGATGTGGATCATCACGGCGATGAGTGCCGAGATGATGCCGGTGGATACGTTTTGGGGCGACGACATCGTGACTATTTGGGTGAGCGAAATCACGCCGTTGCGGGTCTATGCCGACTACCACGTCACCAATGCCGACACGGGCGTGATGATTGCCAAGGGCACCAGTTGCTGGAACTTGATGAACGCCGACACCCGCAAGCTGGACGACACTGCCATTGTCGCACCGCGCATTACTGTGGTGCCCGAACTGATGCTGACCACACACAAGAAGGTCCATTTTCCGAAAGAAGGTGAGGTACTCAAACAGGTCAACCATACGGTGAACCAACTCGACCTCGACTTCAACGGGCACGTCAACAACCGCAGTTACGTCAACATCGCCATGCTTACCGTGCCTGATGAGTTCATTGTCACCCATCGCACGCAGAGCTTCACCGTACACTGGCTGCGTGAGACTTACCTTGGCGAAACGCTGACCTGCACGCTTTACAGCCTTCCCGACGGCGCTTACATGCACAAACTTACCCGTACCGACGGCACCGTGGCTGCCGAGATTCTCTCCATTTGGGAGCCGCTGACGAGCACGGTGGATGTAGCAGAAGTCGCGAAGCGACGTTAGTCTTAAGTCACAAGTTCTAAAACCAGATAGTTGCAAACATGAAGTTCGATTCGTTTGGGAAAATATACCGCTTAACCGATTGGGGCGACACCCACGGCGATTCGCTGGAGGGCCTGATTGAAGGCTGTCCGGTGGGGTTGTGGGTGGATATGGACTTCATAGCGGCCGAGTTGAATCGGCGGGCGCCCAGTGACGACGCGCTTTCCACGAAGAGAAAAGAAACCGATTGTGTGGAGTTCCTCTCTGGCATTACGGATGGCGTAACCACCGGTGAGTCTATTCGTTTTCGAATTCCGAATAAGGACGTAAAAGTCTCGGAAGCAAACCGTTATGTGCTGAAGCCGTCACACGCATCATATACGTACATGCGCAAGTACGGCGCGACGGACAACGAGCAGTGTGGGCGGGCATCGGCGCGACAGACGGTGTGTCGGGTGGTGGCGGGTGCTATCGCCAAACTGTGGCTGCGGGATAGGGGAGTGCGGATTACCTCGAAGGTGGTTAACATTGCGACTCCCGCACGCGAGGGCGATAGCGTGGGCGCACTTGTGGAAGGTCGCATCAGCGGGCTGCCGGCGGGTTTGGGTGAGCCGATTTATGACAAGTTTTCGGCGCGGTTAGCCTACGCGATGCTCAGCATCAACGCGGCGAAGGGCTTCGAGTACGGGTTGGGGTTTAAGGCGGCGGAGATGTCCGGCAGCGAGTACCACGATGTGCAGAACCCCGATTTCTCGTTCCGCACCAACCACGACGGCGGCATTCAGGGTGGAATCACCAACGGCGAAGAGGTTTACTTCCGAGTAGCGTTCAAGCCGATTCCGTCGGTTCGTTATGATAGGGAAACGATTGATTTCGAAGGAAATAAGACGATAATGCGCGGATCCGACCGCAATGATCTCAGTGTTGTGCCGAGAGTGCTTCCGGTGGTGGAGGCTATGGCCGCGATGGTGGTGATGGACTTTTATTGCGGAAATATAGCGGAAAATGCAGAAAATATGCGGAACCCTTGTTGATTATTTCCCAATACAGAATTTTCCAAAGATATTATTTAGAATATCATCAGACGAGACCGTGCCGGTGAGTTCGCCCAAATCGTGCAACGCCATGCGCACGTCCTCGGCAACGAGATCGGTGGGCATTTGCTGGCGAAGACCGTTTTCGGTGCGTTCGATGGAGGCGAGGATGCCGTTCAGCAACGCCTGGTGACGTTCGTTGGTCAGCAGGGTGAGGTCGCGGATGCCGTTTTCTTGGACGAAGGAATCAATCTCGTTAAGTACTAAGTTGATGTTTTCGCCTTTCTTGGCAGAGATGTAGATGGCTTTTCCGGCTTTCTCGGAATTGTCATCAATAAGGTCGGTTTTGTTGCCGATAAGGATGACTTTTTTGTCGTCCGATGCGATTGAACTGGTAATTTTGGCGATTTCTGTCTCAACTTCTTGGATGGTTTTGCGTGCGTCGAAGATCCAGAGGATGACAGCGGCACGGCGGATAGTGTCGAGGCTTCTTTCGATGCCGAGTTGTTCAATAGCATCGCCGGATTCGCGGATGCCAGCCGTGTCGATAAACCTGAACAGGGTGCCGTTAAGGACAAAAGTATCTTCAATCGTGTCGCGGGTAGTGCCAGGAATGTCGGATACGATGGCACGCTCGCGTTGAAGTATCGCATTCAAAAGTGTCGATTTCCCGACATTAGGCTCGCCTACAATGGCCACGGGAATTCCGTTTTTCAGCATCGTTCCCCATTTGTAGCTTTGGAGCAGCCGGTTCACTTCGTCTTTGATGTGCGCAAGCAGGTTTAGCAGGGTGATGCGGTCGGCAAACTCCACCTCTTCTTCACTGAAGTCCAATTCCAGTTCTAAGAGCGATGCCATCTGCAATAGTTCCTCGCGCAGCACGGCCATCTTGTCTGAGAGTTCGCCTTGCAGCTGCTTCATGGCAGCGTGGTGAGCGATTTCTGACTGCGCTTCGATGAGGTCGGCGATAGCTTCTGCTTGTGGTAGGTCGAACTTCCCGTTGAGGAAAGCCCGTTGCGTGAACTCGCCCGGCGCGGCCATCCGGCAACCGTTCTTAATAAGTAACTCAATGATTCTCTGTTGGATATATACAGAACCATGACAGCTGATCTCCACCACGTCCTCGCCTGTGAACGAGTGCGGCGCGGCAAACTTGGTCACCACCACTTGGTCGAGGATTTTGTGTTGATCGCAATCCGGATTATTCGTGTCAATATTATATATAGTGGCAAATTTCGCCCTATTTGGCTCCAATACGCCGAAACCGGATTTCTCCGAAAAGAGTTTTTCGGCAATATTGAACGCTTCGGGACCTGAGATTCGGATCATCGCCGTGGCCCCTAATCCAGCGGGCGTCGCTATGGCACAAATGGTTTTCATAATAAAGAATGTAGAATGTAGAAAGATGGCCGATGGTAGAGACGCGAAATTTTGCGTCTCTACAAAAGGGTGATATCGCCCTTCCCTTCACGAACAACCTCAATTCCGCCGCCAGTGCAATCCACCACGGTGGAAGGTGTGTTGTCGCCGTAGCCGCCGTTGATGACGATATCGACCATGTCGCCGTAACGTTCGTAGATGAGCTCGGGGTCGGTTGTGTATTCGATGACCTCGTCGTCGTCTTTCACGGAGGTGGAGAGGATGGGGTGGCCGAGCTGTCGCACAATCTCGCGGATGATGTTGTTGTCGGGAATACGGATACCGACGGTCTTCTTGTTGCTCTGCAGCAGTTTCGGCACGCTGTTGTTGGCTTCGAGGATGAAGGTGTACGGTCCCGGCAATACCCGTTTCATCGTCTTGAACACGCTGTTGTCCAGCGGTTTGGTGTAGTCAGACAGGTTGCTCATGTCGTGGCAGATGAACGTCAGCGAGTCCTTTTTCTTCTTCTCGCCGAGGATGGAGATGATGCGCTCGATGCTCTTCTGCTTGAAAATGTCGCACCCGATGCCGTAAATCGTGTCGGTCGGGTAAATGACGATGCCGCCATCCCGCAAACACTCCACCACGGTGTTCACGGCTTTTGGGTTCGGATTCTCAGGGTATATCTTTAACAACATAATCCAACAATTATAAATATCTATTGCCTTTTGCCTAATGCCTATTGCCTAAAACAAAGAAGGGTAAGCTACTCATATCGCATCGCTACAACCTTAATGCCCTTGCTACATTCCTGTCCTGGGGGAGTTATAAGGGAGCAGATCGTATGAGACTTACCCGCGGCAAAAATACAATTTTTTCGGTTCAATCGACTAATAGCCCAAAATTTTCAGCATCGACTTGTAACTCTGTTCTTTAGCGAATAGTTTGGTACAGATTTCGCCCTCCTCGTCGCGGTAGATGATGATGTGTTTCGGCGCGGGAGTCATGCAATGCTGTATTCCGCCGTAACCGCCGAGGGCATCCTGATAGGCTCCGGTATTGAACAGTCCGATGTATTGGATGTCCTCCGGACTGTCGCCGGCAGGATAGTTGGCGGAGTCGATCTGCGGGAGGAAGACGGCATTCAGGTGCGAGTCGGAGTTGTAGTAGTCGTGGCTGTCGCAGGTGAGGCCGCCCATGAAGACGCGTTCGTAGGCCTTGTCCCAGTTGTTGATGGCCAAGATGATGAACTGCTGGTTGATGGCCCAGGTGTCGGGCAGGGTGGTCATGAAGGAACTGTCGATCATGTTCCATAACTCCCTGTCGTTCTGACGCTTCTGTTGCAGCACGGAGAAGAGTGCGGCACTGGCCTCGCCCACGGTGAATGACCCGAACTCGGTGAAGATGTCGGGTTCCTGCACCCCCTCGCGGTCGCAGATGTTCTTGATCTGGGCCACAATCTCCTCGGCCATGTACTCGTAGTCGTAGTCGAAGGAGAGCGAGTTCTTGATGGGGAAGCCGCCGCCGATGTTCAGCGAGTCGAGCTCGGGGCAGATCTTCTTGAGGTCGCAGTAGAGGTTCACGCACTTGGTGAGCTCGTTCCAGTAGTAAGCAGTGTCCTGGATGCCCGTGTTGATGAAGAAATGGAGCATTTTGAGCTCGTAGTTGGGGCTGTCCTTGATCTTTTCACGGTAGAACGGGATCACATCGTTGTATCGGATGCCGAGGCGCGAAGTGTAGAACTCGAACCGCGGCTCCTCCTCGGAGGCGATGCGGATGCCAACCTTGCACTTAGCCTTGATTTCCTTCTGCGCAAGCATGTCGAATTCTTTCTTGCTGTCGAAAACCGGAATCGTGTTCACATATCCTTTGTTCAGGATGTCTACGATGTTGTCGATGTAGATCTGCCGCTTGAATCCGTTACAAATAATGTAATTCTGCTTGTCGAACAGACCCGCTTCGTGCAGCGTTTCGATCAGATTGATGTCGAATGCGGAGGAAGTCTCGATATGCACGTCGTTTTTCAGCACCTCCGACATCACAAACTCGAAATGGTTGCTCTTGGTACAGTAACAGTAATGGTAACTGCCTTTGTAGTCGGCTTTTGCAATGGCTACATTGAACCAACGCTTCGCTTTTTGGATGTTGGCGGAGATTTTCGGAAGGTAGGTGATTTTCAGCGGCGTGCCGTACTGTTTGATGATGTCCATCAACGGTACTTCGTTGAATAACAGATTGTTGTCTTCCACATTGAACTCCTCTTGCGGGAAGTCGTAGGTTTGTGAAATCAGATCGATGTACTTGGTTTTCATCCTTCTTGACTTTTGAAATTAAAAACGCCGCAAAAGTATATAAAAAAAGAATACGGAATGCAAAAATTTTTCACATCCGAATAAATTGGATTGGATAAAAAATGAGAATGTAGCGAAGTCGGATTGCTACTTTTTGGATGATGCGGATGATTTGGATTTGCGGCGCTGCTTCCGACGCTCCATTCGTTCCAAGCGGCGCTCCTCAATACGCTGGAGACGTTCTTCGATGCGTTGCTGGCGCTCCCGATGGCGGTCGGCACGTTCGGCAAGGCGGTTGATGACATTGCTACGCACACCGGAGATGATGTCGCCTAACACCAACACTTGGAATTTCCGGCGACGGCCTTCGTCCTGCATCAGCTGGTTGAACTTGAACTGTCCGTCGCGCATTCCCTCTTCCAAACAGGCCGCCTTGAAACGGGAGTAGGCGTTGTTGATAAGTCGATGCGCCACAGGCGGGTTGAGCCTGAAACTAGCCCTCTTCGACTCGTATTCGATGTTAATGGCGCACAGCTTTTCATCCACCACCTTGGCAAAATCCTCAGCAGTCTCCTGGGTGGTTTCGGGATCTTCAAATTCAAAGTAGAAATGGTAAACCGACTCGTTTACGTCGGCAAAGCCCACAAAGAAGGTGGTCTTTATGCCCGTTGCAGCTTCGGCTTGCTTCACAGCGTCGATAAACTGCGGCTCGTAGAGTTTCTCGCCGGTTAGCGACACGATGCCATTCACCTTGCTAACCATGTGGATGGTTGGGGTCTCCTCGAACTTGCCGCCCACCTCGATGAGATCGTTCATGTTGTAACGGAACAGCCCAGAATAGGTGGTCACATAGGCGCAGTAACGTTTGCCCTGTTCCAATTCGTCGAGCTGGAGGAAGTGCTTCTGGGGTGAGTCGAGCTCCTCTTCGGCCACAAACTCGTAGTAGTGCATGTGCGGGAACATCACAGATTCGATGGTGTCGTCTAGGGCGAACCCGAAGCGGCATTCCGTGGCAATATATCCAAGTTCTTGATAGAAAGTCTGTTGCAGGTCGAAGAAGTCGAGGTACTTCTCCATATAAATTTTAGTATTGCCGCATTTCCAAGTGCTGAGAATCTGTAGGTGCGGCCAGTATTGTTTGGGCAGGATGCGTCCGTTGTGGTTGTCGCGAATCTGTCGCAGTTCGGCAGCGCGTTTCGGATTGGGGCGCATATAGCTGCGGAGCTCCTTGCGGATTTCGGGAGCGATTTCGAATTTGTCGGTTAAAGTGCCGCGCTCAATGTCGTCAATCATCGTGTCAAGATTCTCATCCACAGCGCGTTGCAATTCGAGGATGGTCGAAGGGTTGGCGGTGGCCCAAAGGGTGACGTCCCAGTGCTGGACAGCCAACCGCATGAGGGTGTAGTTGCGGGCGGCGTAGTCCTCAATGGACATCACGCTGGCCGGGGCGGTGTATTTCCGTTTGATGATCGGGGGAATGTCGCGCACCAGCACGCCGCTCACCGATCCGTACAGGGTTCCGTCGGGCGCGTAACCTTCGCACTCTTTGCCGACGATAGGGAAGATGTGTCCCGCGAGGGCCAGCGGGCGGTGCTTGATGAAGTTCCAAATCCACACGTGCGACATCTTGCCATAGACATCTTTTAAATATTTGCGGGTCATGGGCACCCATTTGGGTTGCGAGGTGGTGCCGGAGGTGGTGGCGTACATGAGCGGGCGCCCGGGGAACAGCACGTCTTTCTCGCCGTTCTTATGCCGTTCTACAAAGGGGCGCAGTGCCTCGTAGTCGTTGGCGGGGACTAAGTGTTGGTAGAGTGAGAACAACTCTTCGCTGGTCGGGGCGGAGAGGATATGTTCGAAGTGGTGTGTGCGTCCGTAGAATGTGTTCTGGCTGATTTTCAGGATGTCGCGGAGGGTGTTTTCGGCGGCGAATCGGGGTCTTCTGGAGGCCAGCTTCAATCGCACGATCTGAATCCCGCCCGCTACGGAGAGCAGGGAGTTGATGATCAGCGGATAGCGTAGTTTTCTTGCCATAAGCGATATGTTAGTCCACCATTCAATTCGGGCGGCAAAAATACACTTTTTTTGTGTGTTTATTTACAGCTGAGCTGCCGTGAAAAAAGTTTCAGGATTATGGGGAATCGTACCCACTTTTTTTGTATTTTCGCGGCCGTTTTTAGAATAATAATTTTTATCCAAAACTATTTGAAAATGACAAAGAATGATGTGAAGTATGTCTATACTTTTGGCGGAAAAAAGGCCGAAGGTAAGGCGGACATGAAGAACTTGTTGGGCGGTAAAGGCGCCAACTTGGCTGAAATGTGCTTACTGGGCTTGCCCGTTCCTGCGGGTCTGACCATCACCACGGAATGCTGCACGGCGTATTACGCCAACAACTGCCAGCTCCCCGAAGGCCTCATGGACGAGGTTTGGGCCGGAATGAAGAATGTGGAGGCCATCATGGGTCTCAAATACGACGATCCGGAGAACCCGCTGCTCGTCTCCTGCCGCTCCGGCGCCCGTAGCTCCATGCCCGGCATGATGGACACCGTCCTCAATATCGGTCTGAGCTCCAAGACTATCCCCGGACTCATCAAGAAGACCAACAACCCCCGTTTCGTGTATGACTCCTACCGTCGTCTGATCATGATGTACGCCGATGTCGTGATGGAGAAATCCGAAGGCATCGAGCCCGCCGACGGCAAGGGCATCCGCAAACAGCTGGATGACATGCTTGACGCATTCAAGGCCGCTCGTGGCTACAAGAGCGATACGGAAATCACCGCTGACGAGCTCAAGATTTTGGCCGAGAATTTCAAAACCAAGGTGAAAGAGGTGCTCGGTACCGAGTTCCCCGATGATGCTCGCGCCCAGATGGAAGGCGGCATCAAGGCCGTGTTCAAGAGCTGGAATGGCAAGAAGGCTATCGCTTACCGCCGCATTGAGGGCATCCCCGATGATTGGGGTACCGCCGTCAACGTGCAGGCTATGGTGTTCGGCAACATGGGCGACAACTCCGCTACCGGCGTTGCTTTCACCCGTAACCCCGCTACCGGCGACAATCAGTTCTATGGCGAATGGTTGATCAACGCCCAAGGCGAGGATGTGGTGGCCGGTATCCGTACCCCCAACCCGCTGAACGACGAGACCAAGAACGAGCAGAACAAGATGATGCACTCCATGCAGGAGCTGATGCCCGAGACCTACAAGGAACTCTGCGACATCCGCAACATCTTGGAGAAGAACTATCACGACATGCTCGATATCGAGTTCACCATCCAAGAGGGCAAACTTTATATGCTGCAGTGCCGCGTTGGTAAACGTACCGGTGTTGCCGCTATGACCATGGCTCTCGACATGTTGCACGAAGGCCTCATCGACGAGAAGGAAGTGGTGCTCCGCGTGGCTCCCGCCCAGCTCGACGAACTGCTGCACCCGATTTTGGATGCCGCTGACGAGAAGAAGCACAGCGTCATCGCGAAGGGTCTGCCCGCAGGTCCTGGCGGTGCCGTCGGTAAAATCGCCTTCGACAGCGAAACCTCTATGGCTTACACCGCCAATAAGGTGAAAAACATCCTCGTCCGCGAGGAAACCAACCCTGAAGATGTGGAGGGTATGCGCGCTGCTACCGGCATTCTGACCGCTCGCGGCGGTATGACCTCCCACGCTGCTCTCGTGGCTCGTGGCTGGGGTAAGTGCTGTATCGTGGGTTGCGATGCCATCAAGATCGACATGGAAGCCCGCACCGTCACCATCGACGGCAAGACCTTCAAGGAAGGCGACATCCTCAGCTTGAATGGCTCTAAGGGTTGGGTCTATGGCGAGGAAGTCAAGATGATTGACGCCACTGAGAATCCGCTCTTCGTGGAATTCATGAAGTTAGTTGACAAATACCGCACCATGGGTGTCCGCACCAACGCTGATACTCCGGAAGATGCTCAGAACGCCGTCAACTTCGGTGCCGAGGGTATCGGTCTGTTCCGTATCGAGCACATGTTCTACGGCAAGAACAGCGAGAAACCGCTGGAGAAGCTGCGCAACATGATTCTCTCCGACACGAAAGAGGAGCGTATCGCCGCCCTCAACGAGCTGGAGCCTTACATCAAGGAAGCCGCCAAGGGTACCCTCAAGGTGATGGATGGCAAACCGCTGACCTTCCGTCTGATGGATCCCCCGTTGCATGAGTTCGCCCCGCAGGGTGAGGCCAAGATGAAAGAGGCCGCCCAGCGTCTCGGCATCAGCTACGAGGATGTGAAGAAGCGCGTGGAGTCGCTCCACGAGGTGAACCCGATGATGGGTCTTCGCGGCGTGCGTCTCGGCATCATCTATCCCGAAATCACCCGCGTGCAGTTCCGAGCCCTGTTCAGTGCCACCGTTGAGTTGATGAAGGAAGGCCTGCACCCGATGCTCGAAATCATGGTTCCGCTGACCATTAACGCCGCCGAGCTGCGCCACCAGAAGGCTATCGCCACGGAGGTGAAGGAAGAGGTCGAGAAAGCCTACGGCATTCCGTTCGAGTACAAGTTCGGCACCATGATCGAGATTCCGCGCGCCGCACTGGTCGCCAACCAGATCGCCGAGGTGGCCGAGTTCTTCAGCTTCGGTACCAACGACCTTACCCAGATGACCTTCGGCTTCTCCCGCGACGACGTGAATGCCATCGTGAAGACATACGTCGATGAGAAAATCATCCCCGCCGACCCGTTCAACTCCTTCGACCGCGAGTGCGTAGGCGAACTGGTGCAGACCGGCATTCAGCGCGGCCGCTCCACCCGTCCCAACCTCAAGTGCGGTGTCTGCGGCGAGCACGGTGGCGACCCGACGGCTGCCGAGTTCTTCTATAATGCAGGTATGAACTATGTCTCCTGCTCCCCGTTCCGCGTGCCCGTCGCACGTTTGGCTGCCGCCCAGGCTGCCATCAAGGCCGGGAAATAATCTTCGGATTTTATAACCCTATATAATGTTGTAGAGACGCACGGCCGTGCGTCTCTACATTGTTTTAAATGGTGTTGTAGTCTGAATCGGATGACTCTTTGATTGACTGTTTTTTTGTTCATCAGAAAGAAGCGTTGTTTTGGTCTGCGGGAAACAAAGTGTCTTGTCCTTAAAGAAACCTATGCTTTATGATTGTTACAAAGGATAATTCAAAAAATACCCTACGATGGATTGCAACATTTAAACGATAATTGATAATAATCACACGTTATAACGTGATCATGGAACTTGTGACTCTGTAACTCTATGCCCCTATCCCAGATTCCTCGTTCCGTTGCATTTCGGATAATCGGAGCAACTCCAGAACTCCTTTCCCGAATTAATCCCTTTTTTTGCCATGCGTTTTAGCATCGGCTTGCCGCATTTCGGGCAAGAGGGGGAGTTAGCCTTCGCGCTTCGATCGGCTCGGTAGGCGAGTCGTTCGGCGGTCAGAGCCTCTGTGAAACCACCTTCTTCTCGGAAAGTTGCCAGTTGATTGGCTAACTGTTTTTTCAGCATCATAACCAAGCGGTTGCAAAGAATCAGCAGACAGTTGGCCGTCACGATGGAGTTCTTTGACTCCAGCCACTCGTCAAACTTGTGCTTTTGAGCCAAAATGTGGAGGCTGCTCAAGTGTTGTACATCGTCCTTGTAGGTGGGTCTGTCAAGATGGGTGTTTGCCACTTCGCGGTACTTTTCTGATTTCACCGACCATGGGACTTCCTCGTGCTGCAAAAGCCAGTTCAAGTAGTCGTTAGCCAGTTCCGAGAGGCTGGCGCGTGCCACGTCGGTGAGGCGCATCTCGGTCTCCTTCGAGGTGGCATGCCGGGAGTTTCCCTCGGCGATGTTGGCCGGAACCGATCGCGCCGCCTGCGTCATTTGGTCGTATTGTCTGCCGCACGGATCATTGGTGCGGTTGAGATAGCGTTGGCAGAAGTTCTGTGTGGCCAGCTGTATTACGTTGGACATTACCCAAGTATCCAACCAGTAGTATCCGAAATTTCCTATTTCCATAATACATACAATTTCATTTATCGTTTAGATGAATTTTGACGGCAAATATACAACAAAAACGTTCGTTTGTCAAGGTATTACACTAACCCCTGGAAACGAACGAAATACAATTTTGTCTTAACAATTCGATTTGCGAATAGTTAAATTTTTAGAATGGATTTTGGCAAGAAAAAGGGAATATAGCGCGAAATTGGTACATCAGAGTCCGTCAATGAAAGTATTCCTCGTTCTTACGCGCCCCTTTCCACTACCTTCACCTCATCTTCCGTCAGCCCATACAGCTCATATACCAGCCCATCAATCTCCCGCTCCCACGCACCTGTGTCCGCCTGCGAGTTCGTCTTCTTCGCGGCAAGGATCTTGTCAACTAAGGCGATGATGGGTTGCTGCTGGGCGGGAGTGGCGGTGGGGACAGGAAGTTGCTTGACGTTTTCAAGAATTATTCTCTGAAAAGTTTGTTTGTCTCCAGATATCTTATTGTATATGAAATCATATAATTTAGAGTTGAGTAGTCCAAGTACATATTTTAAAGTTTGGACATTACCCTTTTGCAAAGCCAAATTGTAAATTGATTGCAAGGTGACACATCCATCTAAATCTAAAGTGGCATTGATACAAGAACCTAATTGTCGAATAAGAATCTTCGGCTTCTCATAATTACCTTTTCCGACATCATCTATGTCAATATATCGACTCCATGTAATAGGTTCATAACGATGCACATTATCTCCAGCCAATAGTGGTCTATCATTAGTTGTTGGATAGAAAGATATAAGACTTGACTTTCGCCCTATTTCTTCTCCTCTCCAAACCTTCATTATTGAAGATAACTTATCCGTATTGTTTATCTTAATCAATAAGTCTGTCTCTACTTCTGATGAGAAACAAACTTTATAAAATTCCGCTTTCTCTACAACACTTTTTCGGACTACAACTTCGCCTGCTTTCCATTGTGTTACATTATCAGCTTTAATGTATTCGAAACTATAATCTTTCAATTGCTCATTTCTAAATAAATAGATGACACTCGAAACATTTGCACTTTCAAAAACATCATTTGTATGGTGTTGACATGCCTCAAATGGGAAAGGTTGCAACCTCGAGTCAAAAGGTTGCAACTTCGGACCGAAAGGTTGCAACCTCAAACCAAAAGGTTGCAACCTCGGATCAAAAGGTTGCAACCACAAAAAGACATTATTCAAAGGAAGAGTTAAGAAAAAAATTCTTGATTATTGTACTGAATGGCGCACACTGGATGATATATCCTCTTTTATTGAACGAGATAGGAATTATCTTGGAAACGAAGTCTTGCCTCGAATGACAGATATTCTTGAAAAAATGTATGAGAGCATCCCCAATCATCCTAGACAGAAGTATAGAGCAAGGCAAAACGATTAAGGATGAAATTCAAATCCCAAATACAGCAAACCAGACCGATTCGCTGGAAAGCACGGTGATGTCAGGTCCGATTGTGTGGATTTGTATGGCAGTTTGTTGGAGATGACGAGACCTATTTCCCAGCCTTCACCGGCAAATAGATCGTGAACGTGCTGCCCTTGCCTTCCGCGCTCTGGACCTCGATGCGGCCGTGATGGAGCTGCACGATTTTCTTTACGTAGCCTAAGCCGAGGCCGTAACCCTTGACATTGTGGATATTGCCGTGCGGGACGCGGTAGAAGTTGTCGAAAATTTTTCCGAGGGCCGTCTGCGGGATGCCGATGCCCTTGTCGGAAACGGAGACGATGAAATGCTTCCCGTCGGAGATTGTGTTCACCAAAATCTCGGGGCTGCCGGTGGAGTATTTGATGCCGTTTTCAATCAAGTTTGTAAGCGTGTTGGTCAGATGGGTGCGGTCGCCGAAAATCTGGTGTTGGTCGGCGTTCAGCGCGACGCTCAGAGTGCCGTTCGACGAGTTGACCAACAGCGCGAAACTGTCCGTTACCTTTTGGATAAGCTCGTGCATGTCAAGGAGTTCCACATTCATCTTGATCTGTCCCTTGCGCAGCTGCGCCGTCTCCAATACGGTGGTCACCATGTCCTTCAGACGGTTGTTCTCGTCGTTGATAATTTCCACGTAGGAGGCCCGTATGTCCTTGTCTTCCAGCATGGTGGGGTCGGCTAAGACCTCGCAGGCCAGGGAGATGGTCGCAATCGGGGTTTTAAACTCGTGCGTGACGTTGTTGATGAAGTCGTTGGTGACCTCCGTCGTTTTTTTCTGCCGGTATAGCGAGTAAAGCGCGACAAATGCGACTGTGAAGGTGATGACGAAGAAGACGACAATCAGGATGATGATGTTGCTCATCCGCTTGAAGACGATGCCGCGCACGGTAGGAAAATGGATGATCAGGTAGTGAGGCGAACTGATTTTCTCGTTGTACTTGAGCAGGAACACGAATTCGCTGTTGAGCATCTGGTCGAGTGGGGTGGACTGCGGTTGCACGACGAACTGCGAGGTGAAAGCGTTGAAAAGCGCGAAGTCGAAACGGGAGTCGATGTTTTCGTTTTTCAGGGCTTCCGAAATCATGAGGCGCAGTGCTCCCAGGTTTAATAGCTCTAAGGTAGCGCTATCAATCTGGATCAGGTTTTGGTCCTTGATGTTGAAGCTGTTGGAGATGCCGTTTTGAAAGGTTTTCGGGTCCCACGGCTCGTTGTAGAGCGGGAAAAGCCTGCGGAACGCCGCTGTGAAGTACTCCGTGTCGTTGGCGACAACCTGACTGTTGTTCTCTTGGAAGTAAATGGAGGTCTTAATCACCCCGATAGGCTGGTTGTTTACGCTGTCAATCAAGAACTTGCGGGTCTGCTGCATGGAGACGAAGTGCAGGGTGTCGAGGTCATGCTTGCTCACGTTCTGTGATTCAGCCTCGAACAGCGCTGCCGTGTCGTTCTTGATGGTGGCGTCGATGCGATCGACCACCGCGTTGCCCGCCGTCAGCACCTCGTTGACGAAAATGCTACGCTGCACCTTCTCGGCCTCGGTGTATAGGTAGAAGATGCCGATAATCAGCGGGATGGCCGACAGACCGACCAAGATGAACAGGGTGACGATGATGCGTTTTTTCATTTACAATTTCATCCAATTGTCAAAATCTTCAGCGCTTACGAGTCCCAATTCCAGGGCTGATTCGCGCAGCGTGAGCCCATGCTCGTGCGCGTGTTGCGCGATCTTTGCAGCGTTGTAGTAGCCGATGTGCGGGTTCAGCTTCGTGACCAGCATCAGCGAATTGTGCAGGTGCATGGAAATGCGCTCTAAGTTGGGCTTTATCCCCTTGAGACAGTGGTCGTTGAAGGAGTTGATGACATCCGCTAACAACCGCGACGACTGCAGCAGGTTGCGACCGATGAGCGGCATGAAGACGTTGAGCTGCAGATGTCCCTGCATGGCGCCGGTGGTAATGGCCACATCGTTGCCGATGACTTGACAGCAGACCTGCGACAGGGCCTCGCACTGCGTGGGGTTCACCTTGCCGGGCATGATGGATGATCCGGGTTCGTTGGCGGGCAGGATCACCTCCCCGAAACCGCATCGCGGACCGGAATTCAGTAGCCGGAAGTCGTTGGCGATCTTCATCAGTGAGACTGCCAGCCGCTTGAACGCGCCCGACATTTCGCACAGCGAGTCGTGGGTGGCCATGGCCTCGAACTTGTTCGGGCAGTTGCTGAATTCGAGCCCCGTGAACTGGTTGATGTATTGCAGCGCAATCTTGTCGTAACCCTTGGGGGTGTTGATGCCGTTGCCGACCGCCGTGCCACCGATGGGAAGCTCCATCAAGTGCTTGAGGCTCTGTTTGATAACCTCGTGACCGTGCTCTAACTGTGAGAGGTGTCCAGAAAGTTCGTCGCCCAAGGTCAACGGGGTGGCATCCATCAGGTGGGTGCGCCCGATTTTCTTGATGTCGGCGTATTCGGCGACCTTCTCGCGGTATGTCTCCATCATGCGCTCCAATGCAGGTAGTGTGCGCGTGAGGATGCTCTTCGCCGTGGCAATTCTCATGCCCGTGGGGAAGATGTCGTTGGTGGATTGCGATTTGTTGACGTCGTCGTTGGGCGAGAGGAACAGCGGGTAGTCGGTGAGCTGACCGCCGCGCAGCTGCTGTGCCCGGTGAGCGATCACCTCGTTGACGTTCATGTTGGTCTGTGTGCCTGAGCCGGTCTGCCAGATGTGCAGCGGGAATTGGTCGTCCCACTGCCCGCTGGTGATTTCATCGACCACGCGCACGATGAGGTCGCGTTTTTCCTCGGGCAGAACGCCGCAGTCGAAGTTGGCGCATGCCGCCGCCTTCTTGGCCGTTGCGATGCCATAGATGATTTCGATGGGGATGTGCTTCTTGCCGATTTGGAAGTTCTCCATAGCCCGTTGCGTCTGCGCGCCCCAAAGCTTGTCGGCCTCGACGCGCATCTCGCCTAAAGTGTCTTTTTCAATTCTATATTCCATTATGGTTTATTGTTTACTGTTTACTGTTTATGTTTGTTGATGCCCACCTACATTCCGTCCGACGTAAAGAGGACGGAATCTCCGACTCGCCAGGGCACGCAGCTCTTAAGTCTCAAGTCTTACGTCTAATCATAGAACTTCCAATTCACGCCCACCTCGAAGTTTCTGCCCTGCATGGGATAGTTGGGGGTGGTGATGTAGTGGAAGCTGAAGAGTCCGGCGAGGAGGTTGCCGCCGCGCACGAAGAAAGAGGTCCGCTTGACCCGGATAGCGAGGTGCGCGTTGACATACAGGTAGTTGCCGACGGAGGAGTACTGCTGACTGTAAAACTGGTGGAGTATGGGGTTGTAGCCGTCGGCGTAGTATTGGGTGTTGTACCAGATGTCCACGCCCACTTGGAAACGCAGCTTCTTTTTGAAGATAAGGGTGGTGTAGAGGGCGCTGAGCTTGCCGGCGAACAGCGGCACCGTGACGAACTTCTGCGTGGAGTGCTGCACGGCCAGGTCAGCGTCGATGGCGAAGTGCTTCGTACGCACGGGGACCGAAATTCGCAGCTGCAGTACCTGCGTCATCTTCTCCAGCTGCATGGGCTCGTATTCGCTGTTGAGGAAGACGTACCGCCCTAAGTTGTAGAAGTTGATTCCCACCTTGTAGTCGAAAATGGTCCAGTAGGCGCTGGCCCTGAAGATGTTCTGCTTGCGCCACGTGGTGTCCCAGCAGTTATTGTTGCCGAAATAATGGCTGAGGAGATAGTCGGGGGCGTAGCGGCCGAACGAAGCCTCGAAACCCAAGTAGTTGCGGTGCTTCGGGTTGATGGTGAACCGGAATCCGGCACGCGCGAGGGCGTCGTTTTGGGTGTAGCCGAACAGACTGTAGGAGATGTTGCCGTAAATCTCCCACACCTTGAAAAGCCGGATGGTGGTGCGGGCGAACAGGGTTAAGCTGTTGTCGGAAAGGCGGGGAACGTTCAAGTTCGCGTATTCGTGGCGCAAGCCGCCTGCGAACCGGAAAAAGTAGGGCTGCCCACTGATGGTATCAACGGGGCTGTAGTTCGACCACTGCAGCGTGTTTGCAATCGAATAGAACCGCAGCGAGTCGTTGGTGGTGTCGGTATTGATGTAGTAGCGGTTGACGTAGAACGCGTCGTTTAGATTATAGTCAGTGAACTGGTTGATTTGATGGTGGAAGTCAAAGGTGTGGCTGAATGTGCCGAAGTAATGCCCTTGCTTGTCTTTGATATTCACGTAGTTAAGCAACTGTGCACTATGGGTGTTGATGTGTGTCTTCGCGTTGCTGAACATTACTGCGAAGCTGCCGAGGTCTTTGGTGATGACTTGGGACGTGTCGCGGGAATCGCGCTCGGTGAAGTCGTCACAGTGCTCCAAACCGCCGTTTTCGGAGAATATGGCATGGTTGAAAATGTAGGCGAACACGAAGCCGTAGATTTTTTTGGGGGTTTCATAGCGGGCGGTGGCGTTGAGCGTCAGTCGGTTAAGCTCCTGATGGAGGAAGTAGCCTTTGTTACTCGCGCCATCAAGATCGACGGTGAAATCAGCTTGCCGCACCTTTTGCGCGTGCGTGGCCCGGAAGGTGTATTCGGTCATTACACCGTAGGTGAAGTCGATGTTGGTATAGGAAGTTTCGAGGTCGTAAATCTTCAAATCCGACATCTTCTTGAAATAGAGAGGGTAGGGCAGGGTCATCCACGTGAAACCCATCTGATGATTGAGCTCGAAAACCATATTCTTGTGCGCCTGCCCGTTGATGCCCAACGACTGGTACATGTTCTCCGTCCGCAGCAGCGGGTCGTATTCGGCGATATGTACGATAGAAGTGTCTATCGGTTTGTAAATCAGTGGATTGAAATTGATAGTGGGGAACTGTGCCGTTTGAGTGGGCAAGTAGTCCGGCGAAATGGCCATGGCCGTGTCGATGTGGCGTTGACCGCCCGATTCACCTTCCGTCTGCGCCTGAACCCTTCCCGAAAGAAAGGTCAAGATCAGTGCGATTATAATATATGTGACTGATTTGTAGCGCATTAGGATTCAATTTCCGATTTTGATTTTTTCGCGCAAATGTACATATTTTTCAAAAGTGAAAAAATGTATCTTTGCGCTTTCTTTCATCAAAATCTAAATGTATGATTACCAATCCCACTAACGGAAAATTCGAACTTTTGGCGCTGCCTTACGCGGAAGACGCGCTTGCGCCGGTGATTTCGGTGGAAACCATCCGCTTCCATCACGGCAAGCACCTCCAGGCATACGTGAACAACCTCAACGCCGCGCTGCCCGGCACCCCGTTCGAGAATCTGTCGCTCGAAGAGGTCGTGGTAAAGTCCGAGGGCGGAGTGCGCAACAACGCCGGCCAGACCCTCAACCACAACCTGTACTTCCTGCAGTTCTCCCCGAAACCTGCCAAAACTACCCCGACGGGACCTCTTGCCGCCGCTATTGACCGCGACTTCGGCTCTTTCGAGGCCTTTATGACGGAGTTTGTGCAGAAGGGTGTCTCGCTGTTCGGCTCCGGTTGGGTGTGGCTCGCCGCCGATGATCAGGGCAAGCTGCAGATTACGCAGGAACCCAACGCCGGCAACCCGCTCCAGCATGGGCTTCATCCGCTGCTCACCTTCGATGTTTGGGAGCACGCCTATTACCTCGACTACCAGAACCGTCGCGCCGACCAGCTCAAGGATCTCAGCAAAATCCTCGACTGGACCGTAATCGAAAACCGTTATCAGGAAGTGCTGAAATAGAGTAGGTTATGGCCGCCAGAAGGAAGAATGACGCAAGTGTCATCTCGTTGGACACGTTCGGCAGTGCCAAAAATTACTGGCTCTGCTGGGTGAAGTCCCCGTTGACGCATTTTTCCTTCGCCAATCAGGCATCGCGGCAGCTCAAACGTCCGATATCTTACATCGGCGGCATCAAATTGGAGGATATTCATCCCGACCTCTCGTTCCCGATGTACTATACCTGTTTCAATCAGGATTTTGACATCAATTTGGTGATTCTCGCCAACCACGTGACCGCCCCGATGGACCTCTCCTTGGATCAGCAGAATCCGCTTCTGGGCGGTCTGCTATTTGAAGATGACTATTATCTTTTTAACAACCAGGGACTTGTTAAGATACCATTCTCCTATCCGCAGGCCGATTTCGTACTGTTGCTTTCCGCCGACAAGGAGGCTGACATGGAGGATTACGTTGAATTGCTCCCGAAACTGGCCGACAATCGGATTCTATGCCAGAACACCCCGCAGCTTATTGCCCAAAGTCAGAAAAAGAGTCGTCAGGTGCTTGATTTCATACAATATATATATTATGAGTCCGAGGCAGCGATTAAGGCTTACCGGCGGAAGAAGATTTTCCAGAAACTGCATCATAAGATGTCGGTTGCGGAGGCCAATTACGGCAAGCTGAAATTCCCGATGGAGGACAATCGTATGATTATAAGCTCGTTACTACGAAGGGAGGACTTTTGACGATGGAGAATCAGACATACAACACCCCTACGATATTCGACCGTACCGAGCGGTTGTTGGGATCCGAAGCTATGGCACGGCTCGCCACTGTGCGGGTTATCCTCTTCGGTGTGGGCGGCGTCGGTGGCTGGTGCGCCGAAAGCCTCGTCCGCAGCGGCATCCGCAATCTCACTCTTGTCGATTGCGACACAGTAAATGTCACCAACCTCAACCGACAGGTGCAGGCCACCATCGAAACGGTAGGTCAGCTGAAGGTAGAGGTGTTGCGGGAAAGGTTGCTCACCATCAACCCCGAAGCCGAAATCACCACCCGTGCGGAGGTCTATGACGCCACCACCGCCGATTCGTTCCATCTCGAAGACTACGATTTCGTCATTGATGCCATTGACAGCCTCTCGCCCAAGGCTCACCTCATCCTTCACGCCACCAGCCTGCCCGTCACGCTGCTCTCCTCCATGGGTTCGGCCCTCAAACTCGACCCCACGAAGATTCGTGTTGCGGAGTTTTGGAAGGTGCAATATTGCCCGCTGGCTCGCGGTCTCCGTAAGAAGTTCAAGCATTGGAAGCAGTTTCCGCAGCGCAAGTTTCAGTGCGTCTATTCGCCGGAAGTGCTTGAGAACCAAGAAGAATCGATTTGCGAGGACAACACTCCCGACGAGTTCCACAAGGTGCAGACGAATGGCACCTTGGCGCATATCACGGCGATCTTTGGGTTTATGTTGGCGGGAATGCTTGTTAAGGAAGTTGTGGGTGGATTGGTTGAGGTTCCGCCCTCCTAACGTCGGGGTATGGTAGTGCGTAGGTGATGTTCGAGGTTCCGCCCTCCTAACGTCAGGCGGAATGGAGGTGGGAAAATAGTTAATGATTGATATACATTAAGCAGTCCCGAAGGGACAATATTTCAATAACCCCACACAAGCGGAGCGCAGTGTGGGGACAAACACAAAAGATTATGTTAGAACAAACAATCAACAACGACATCAAGGCGGCGATGTTGGCCCGCGAGTCTCAGAAACTCAATGCGTTACGCGCAGTAAAGTCCGCCATCCTGTTAGCCAAGACCCAGAAGGGCGGCAACGCTGAACTGGACGAGGAGGCTGAAATCAAGATCCTGAAGCAGTTAGTTAAACAGCGTCAAGAATCGGCGGAAACCTACTTGGCGCAGAACCGCGAGGATTTGGCCGCCGAGGAGCAGTACCAGCTCGACATCATCAAAGGCTACCTGCCGCAGATGCTCAGCGAAGAGGAAGTCGAGAACACCCTCAAGGGCATCATCGCCGACAACGGATTCAGTGGCATGAAGGACATGGGCAAGGTGATGGGCATGGCCACCAAGACCTTCGCCGGCAAGGCCGACAACAAGCTCGTGTCTGACATTGTGAAACGGCTGTTAGCCCAATAGCGATGCGGTACTATATCGTGGCGGGCGAGGCGTCGGGCGATCTGCACGCCTCCAACCTCATTAAAGCCATCCGGGAGAAGAACCCTGAAGCCCAGTTTCGAGGCTGCGGCGGTGATCTTTCCCATCAGGCTGGTGTAGAGCTGTTTATGCACTATCGTGAGATGGCCTTCATGGGATTTTGGGAGGTGTTCGTAAACCTACGCACCGTGCTCGGCAACATCAAACGCTGCAAGGCCGACATCCTCAACTGGAAGCCGGACGTGCTGGTGCTGGTGGACTATCCTGGTTTCAACCTGCGCATCGCCCAGTTCGCCAAGGAACAACACCTCAAGGTCGTTTATTACATTTCCCCGCAGATTTGGGCGTGGAAGAAAGGCCGCATCAAGCAGATTAAGCGCGATGTGGATGAGATGATGGTGATTCTGCCGTTCGAGAAGGACTTTTACGCCAAACACGGCATGGACGTGCATTATGTGGGGCACCCGCTCTTGGATGCGGTGAGCCGCGACCTGCCCAACCGCCCGGATGTTCGCAATTTCAGGACTGACAATCATTTGGACGACCGCGAAATTATTGCCCTGCTGCCCGGCAGCCGTCGGCAGGAGGTTAGTGCCATTCTTCCGCAGATGCTGATGATGGCGGAGCGTTTTCCGCAGTACCAGTTTGTGGTATCGACGGTTTCGTGGTTGCCGAAAGAACTGTATGACAAATATTTGCCTGTAGAGACGTACCATGGTGCGTCTCTACAAAACGGCAATGTGCATACGGTCTGTGGCAGCACATACGCGCTTGTCGCGAATGCCAAGGCCGCGATTGTGGCTTCCGGCACCGCCACGTTGGAGACTGCCATAATCGGCACTCCGCAGGTGGTCTGCTATGCCGGCAGCGAGATTTCCTACCTGATAGCCAAGCATTTGATTTCCGGAATCAACTACATTTCCCTGCCCAACCTCATCATGGACGCGCCTGTCGTGACGGAACTTATCCAGCACGACTACAATCCGGAACGGTTGGAAAAAGAATTGCGCCTCATCACGGAAGATGAAATTCGCATCTCCACGATGAAAGCGCAGTATAGTGAACTTTACACGAAGCTCGGCAACGGTTCCGCCTCTGCGAAGGCTGCGGAGGTGGTGGTCGCCGCTGCGCGGGGATAACCCTACCAAATCAGCTTGAAGCCTGTACTGTGGACGTTGATGATCTGCACGTTAGGCTCGCTCTTCAGCAGCTTACGCAGACGGGTGATATAGACGTCCATGTTGCGGCTGTTGTAGAAACTGTCTTCGCCCCAGATTTTCTTTAGCGCGTAGCTGCGGTAGAGCACGTCGTTACGCTGTTCGTATAGCATGTCGAGGAGGGCGGCCTCGCGGGAGGTCATCTTCTGTTCTTTGCCATTGATGATCAGTACCTGCCGTTTGCGGTCGAACTGGATGTTGCCGATGTTCACGATGTGGCTTTCCGGCTCTTCCTGCACGCCCGAGCGACGCAGCAGCGCCTGCATCCGCGCCAGCAGGATCTCCATGGTGAACGGCTTGGTGATGTAGTCGTCGCCGCCGATGGAAAGCCCCTTGATCATATCCTCCTGCATCGTCTTGGCGGTCAGGAAGATAATCGGAATTCGACGATCCATTTTGCGGATCTCCTGCGCCAGCGTGAAGCCGTCCTTGATGGGCATCATCACATCGATGAGGCAGAGGTCGAATTCGTCGGTGCAGAAGAGTTCGTAGGCGGCCTCGCCGTTGTTGGCGTGCTTCACATCGAAGCCTTTGCCGGTGAGCACGGTGGTGAGCACCTTGCCTAAATTCATGTCATCTTCTGCCAATAATATCTTTTTACTATCCATAGTATATGTTTTTCAAACGAAACAGCAAAAATAAAAAAAATCTTTGAAAGAGCACAATGGCTGAAAAAAATATTTCGCACATCAAAAAAAAATATACCTTTGCGACCGTTTTTGGCAAACGGAGTTTTGCTTGTAAGTAATTGAAAGATATACTGATATGGAAATTATCTATTCTGTTGCGAAGTTGATGGACATCGCGGTACGCGAGCGTGCTGCTGGTAAAACAATCGGTATGGTGCCCACGATGGGTGCCCTGCATGAGGGACATCTCTCACTCATCCGCCGCGCCCACGAGGAAAACGACGTGGTGTTCTGCTCCATTTTCGTGAATCCCGTGCAGTTTAATAACGCTGAAGATTTGGAGAAATATCCCCGTACTTTGGACGCTGACGTGCAGCTTATCGGCGATTTGGCCGACTACGTTTTTGCCCCGACTGTGGAGGAGGTCTTCCCCGTCGCTCCCACTGAGGTCTATGATTTCGGTACTGTGGCCGACGTGATGGAAGGTGCCGCCCGCCCGGGACATTTCAACGGCGTGGGGGTCATCGTGCGTCGCCTGCTCGAATGGGTGCGCCCGCATAAGGCTTACTTCGGGGAGAAGGACTACCAGCAGATTGCCGTCATCCGCGAGATGTGTGCCCAGTGCCGTATCCTCGCCGAGATCGTGCCTTGTCCCATTGTTCGTGAGCCCAACGGATTGGCCATGAGCTCCCGCAACCGCCGCCTCTCCGTCCACGAGTTCGAGACGGCCGCCAACATTCACCGCATCCTCGAGGAATCCCGCCAGTTCAAGAGTTTGCCGGAAATCAAGAAGTTTGTGGAGACCGAAATCGCCAGAATCCCCGAGTTCCAGCTCGACTATTTTGAACTCGCCGATGCCGAAACCCTCCTCACCGCCGACTCTCTCAACAACCCGCACGGCGTGATGGGATTCATCACGGTCTATGTTGGCCCCGTACGCCTCATTGATAACGTCCGCTATTGTTAACGAAGACTGTAGAGACGCAAAATTTTGCGTCTCTATTACCTCATAACCTATAACCTTTATAAAAAAAATGAACATCGAAATCCTCAAATCGAAAATACACAAGGCCACCGTCACGGAGGCGAACCTGAACTACGTGGGCAGCATCACCATTGATGAGACGCTGATGGATGCCGCCAATATGATTGAGAATGAGAAAGTGCAGGTGCTGAACGTCAACAATGGCGAACGTTTGGAAACCTACGTCATCAAGGGCGAAAAAGACTCCGGCGTGATCTGCCTCAACGGTCCCGCCGCCCGCAAGGCCGCCGTCGGCGATGTGGTCGTCATCATCTCTTACGCCTCCATGGATTTCGAGGAGGCCAAAACCTTCAATCCCACTATTATTTTCCCGGATGGGAATAATAAATTATAGACTATGTACAAACTCATACTCATAAGACACGGACAGAGCGAATGGAATCTGTCGAACCAGTTCACCGGATGGACGGATGTGGATCTCACGCCGCAAGGCATTGAGGAGGCTAAGCAGGCTGGCCGCATCCTGCGCGACGAGCCGGGGCTGGATATTCGTTACACCTACACTTCTTTCCTCAAACGCGCCATCAAGACGCTGAACTACGTTTTGGAGGAGATGGACCGGATGTGGTTGCCGGTGTATAAGACCTGGCGGCTGAACGAGAAACACTACGGTGCATTGCAGGGACAGAATAAGAAACAGGCTGTGGAAATCTATGGTGAGGAACAGGTTACCAAGTGGCGTCGCAGCTACGATGTGGAGCCTGAACCGTTAGCCGACGATGACCCGCGCCATCCCAAATTCGACATCCGCTATCAGGACATCAAGTTCAAGGCCGCCCGTCCTGCCACGGAATCGCTGATGGATGCCACCAAGCGTATCATTCCGCTGTGGAACGTCAGCATTGTGGAGTCGCTGCGCCAATACAAGCAGGTGATGGTCGTGGCCCACGGCAACAGTATTCGCGGTATCATCAAGTTCATGAAGAACATGTCGAATGAAGAGATCGTGAAGCTGAATATTCCCACAGGCGTGCCTTACCTGCTGGAGCTCGACAGCGAGATGCAGGTGATCAGCGACCGCTACCTGGGCCTCTCCGATGAGGAGCTGAAGGCCAAACAGGAGGGGGTCGCGAATCAGACGAAAGCGTAGATTTTTTTGCGGAAAAGCGCGGAAAAGCGGATATTTGCGGAAATAAAAAACGCAGGTGGTCAGAGGAGACTGCCTGCGTTTTGTTTTGGCGTTGAATGGCATTATCTTCTGCCACGAGCTTTCATCGCCCGCATCATGCCTTTGGTCTTGCCGGAACCGTTGTTTACGGCCTTCATCACCTTGCGGATGTCGTCGAACTGCTTGATGAGGCGGTTCACATCCTGGATGTCACGGCCGGAGCCGCGTGCGATGCGTTTGCGGCGCGAACCGTTGATGATGTCGGGATTGGCACGTTCCTCGGGGGTCATTGACTGAATCATCACCTCCACGCTCTTGAAGACGTTGTCGTCGATGTCCATGTTTCGGATCATCTTGCCCATGCCGGGAATCATGCCCATGAGATCCTTCACGTTACCCATCTTCTTGATTTGCTGGATCTGCTGGTTGAAGTCGTTGAAGTCGAACTGGTTCTTGGCCAGCTTCTTGGAGAGCTTCGCGGCTTCCTCGTCGTCGAACTGCTCCTGTGCGCGCTCCACGAAGGAACGGATGTCGCCCATGCCGAGGATTCGCTCCGCCATACGTTCGGGGTGGAACACGTCGAGGGCTTCCATCTTCTCGCCCATACCGACGAACTTGATGGGTTTGCCGGTGACCTTGCGGACGGTGAGCGCGGCACCGCCGCGGGTGTCGCCGTCGAGTTTGGTGAGGATCACACCGTCGAAGTTGAGGCGGTCGTTGAAGGCCTTGGCGGTGTTCACGGCATCCTGACCGGTCATGGCATCCACCACGAAGAGGATTTCCTGCGGGTTCACTGCCTCCTTGATGTTGGAGATTTCCTTCATCATCTCCTCATCCACGGCGAGGCGGCCGGCGGTATCGATGATGACCACGTCGTAGCCGTAGTCCTTAGCGTATTTCACCGCGTTCTTGGCAATTTCGACGGGCTTTTTGTTGTCGGGCTCGGAATAGACTTCCACTTCGATTTGTTTGCCGAGGACTTGCAACTGGTCGATAGCTGCAGGACGATAGACGTCGCAGGCAACCAATAACGGTTTCTTGCCGCGTTTGGTCTTCAACAGGTTGGCGAGTTTCGCACTGTGGGTGGTCTTACCAGAACCTTGCAGACCGGCCATCAGGATAATGGCGGGTGAACCTTTGAGGTTGATATCGACGGCTTGGTTGCCCATGAGGGCGATGAGTTCGTCGTAAGTGATCTTCACCATCAGCTGGTTGGGCGACACAGCGTTGATGACATTCATGCCGATAGCCTTCTCCTTCACGCTGTTGGTGAATTCCTTGGCGATAGCGTAACTCACGTCGGCGTCGATGAGCGCCTTGCGGATTTCCTTGGTGGTCTCGGCCACGTTGATCTCGGTGATCCTGCCCTGGCCGCGCAGTATTTTAAATGATCGTTCTAATCTGTCGGATAAACTTTCAAACATTGCTATATTGCTGATTATAAACTATTCTAAATCTGATATTTCCCAAATCGGGAAAGCGGCGGCAAAGATACGCATTTCTCGAATACACACGTCACACGATTTTCACCGTTCGGATACGTGCCCTGGCGCGTCTCTATCGTTCGAACAACCGCAATATTTTCAACTTCCAAGAGCCTTTTCCCGTATAGGGATGCTCGCGCAGGGTGAGGTTGAAGCGGGTGCGGCCTTTGAGGACGGTCTGAGGGTGCGTAAACTCGCGGAAGCCCCATTCGCCATGGTATGCGCCCATACCGGAATGGCCCGTGCCGTTAAAGGGTACACCCTTGACCATCAGGTGGATGCAGACTTCGTTGATGCAGCCGCCACCGTACTGTTGGGTCTGCATCACGCGGTTTGCCCAATGCATGTCTTTGGTGAATATGTACATTGCCAACGGGTGCTCACGGTCGGCGATAGTCTCCATCATAGCATCGATTTCCGCGTCGGGGAAGTGCACCACGGGCAGTAGCGGGTTGAAGAGCTCGTGCAGTACGATGTGCTCATCCTTGTTGACGGGGTAGATGAGGGTGGGGGAGTAGCGGCGAGATTCGCGGTCGCCCTCACCGCCGAAGACGATGCGTTCGCGGTACTCGTCAGCCAATGCCGCGCACTTGTCGTACGCTGCCGTTGTGATGAGTTTCGGGTATTCGGGATTGGTGGTTGGATGCTCGCCAATCTGTTTCGTGAAGGCTTTTTTCAATTCTTCCAAGAAAGGTTCCGCAACTTCTTCTGCCACGGCTATTTGGTTGATATTGATGCAAATCTGTCCGGCGTTGCAGAGCTTGAAGAAAGCGATTTTGCGTGCCGCATCTTTGAGGTCGGCATCCTTGCGCACGACGCACCAGTTGCCGGTCTCGCCGCCCAACTCTAACGCCACGGGGGTGAGGTTTTTGGCTGCTTCCGCCATCACGTGCTTGCCCACTGCGGGCGAGCCGGTGTAGAAGATCTTGTCGAAACGCTGGGCGAGGCACATATCCGCCACGTCGTGACCGCCGTCGATGAGGGTGACGTACTCGGGCGGGAAAATCTCCGCGAAGAAGCGTTTGAGCACTTCGGTGCAGGCAGCGGACTTGCTGCTCGCCTTGACAACCACGGTGTTGCCCCCGCAAATCGCCGCCGCCACCACCCCGATGGTGAGCAGAATCGGGAAGTTGAAGGGGCTGATGACTAACGACACGCCGTAAGGCATCTTATAGACTTTAGTGACGGTGCTTGGAAAGCACATCAACCCGCTGAAGTGCGTTTCGGGACGTGCCCATCGCCGTAGTCCGCGTATCATTTCGTTGATTTCCACGATGTTGGGGCCTACGTCGCAGAGGTAAGCCTCCACGCGGCTGCGTCCGAGATCCTCGGCCAGTGCGTCCTCAAACTCGGTGGCATGTTCTATCACGGCTGATTTTAGCTTCTTGAGCTGTTGTATTCGCCATTTGATTGGAAGTGTCGCGCCTGTGCGGAAGAATTTGCGCTGGGTCGCGACGATTTCGGTGATTTGTTCGTTGGTGTATGACATACGTTTGCTTTTTTGCACCAGATTGCGTTTCGTACGTGTTGCCTCTTCGACGATCTGCATCATCGTTACATCGGCTTGATCTTCCTCGTCAGCTTCGCGCACAATCCAGGGAAGAACCGTTTGATATGCGCCATGATGAGTTCGGAGCTGCCGACGAGCTGCTCGCGTTTCTCCTTGGCGATGGCATTGTAGATGATGCGGGATGCCTTCTCAGGGGTAATGCCGCCAGCCTGGCCCGCGTCCATCTTGCCGTGTTTGCGTCCGTCCTTCTCCAACGAGTTGACGGAGATGTTGGTCTGCACGCGACCAGGGGTGAGGATGGTGACGCGGATGCCGTCTTTGTAGTTCTCGGCGGCCACGGTCTCGAAGAAGCCGTAGAGGGCATGTTTGGCTGACGAGTAGGCGCAGCGCAACGGGAATCCGAAGAGTCCGGCGATGCTGGTGGTGACGGCCAACTGTCCGCCGCCCTGCGCGATCATGCTGGGCAGCACGGCTTTAGTAAGGATGACCGGCGCGTAGAAGTCGATGTCCATCACCTTGCGGATGACGGCCATGTCGGTCTCCACGGTGGTGCCACGCTGACTGATGCCAGCGTTGTTGTAGAAGACGTCAATGCGTCCGTAGGCGTTGAGGGCGTCCTGTGCGAGCTGCGGCAGCGCTTCCGTCTGCCCAAGGTCGAACGGCAGGCAGGTCACGTCTTTGGCACCCAGCCGCAGACATTCCTCGCGCACCTGCTCTAACAGGTCGGGCTCCAATGCCGTGAGGATCAGTCGCGCCCCCGCCTCCGCGAAGCGAAACGCGGTCTCCTTCCCGATGCCGGAGGAGGTGCCGGTAATCCAAACGACTTTGTTAGTATAGGTGTTTTTCATACTCTTTCCTTAAGATTTGGCAAAAATACAAAAATTTCTTCTTATAGCGAAAATCTTCCGAAAAACAAGGAAAATAAATTAACTAATTGAACCTCATTAGTTAAAATTAAATCATATCATGCTGGTA
>CAJOKR010000010.1 GCA_905235135.1 uncultured Bacteroidales bacterium | reverse complement strand
CACTAACCGGCTTTTATGGTAATGACTCACCAGCCCGTTCTTGTTGTAGAATCCCGCCGTGTTGAAAAACTCCATGAACATACCCGGATTGCACTCCTGCGAGACAGGTGAGATTCTGTGGTCGGAGATGCTGACTGTGGAGAGTCCCAACACGAAGTTGAGATTCGGGTAAGTAGATGTGGCACTGTCGAATAGGGAGAATCCTTCGAAGCGGCTGTCCCCCTCCATGAAGGTGTGGTTGCGCAAGGCTTCCATATCGATGGTGTGCGCAATGGCGGACTCGGGGGTGATAACGAGGTTCGTTTTCTCGTTGAGGTATGGCTTTGCCACATCCAAAATCCGTTGAATTTCCTGCTTGTTGGTGAGGCTGTATTCCTCTTCCCATGGGTCGGTGTTTTGCTGCACGATGACGGCCTCGATGGGGGTGTTGCGCTCAATATGTGCATCCTCGTGAAAAAACAGGCCCATGGATATGCCGCCGGGAATCAGAAAGGCTGCTGCCAGCGCGATGGCATACTGGGTTATTCTCTTCCGGTTATGCTGTTGGATATGTCCGGTGAGTCCAGAGAACAGGAAGTTCAGCAGGATGATCCAGGCGGTGCCGCCCGCCGTACCGGTAACGCTGTACCATTGCACGACATCCGGTGTGTAGGCGAACACGTTGCCGAGGTTGAGCCACGGCCAAGTCAGGTCCCAGTTGAGATGCAGGTATTCGAAGGAAATCCAGAAAACGATGAGCATAACGGCCTGTAATACACCGTTTTTTACCTGTTTGCGGCAGGCGTGCCAGGCGGAGAATGTGAGCGTCTGCAGCAGCGCGTTCAGGATGACGGCCGCCGCCGCGCCGGGCACCGTGCAGTAGGCGATCCAGAAGGTGGTGATGAGGTTGAAAACGAAGAACGCGGGGTAGAACAGCAGGATGCCCCGCCCGAAGGCGTTGCGCTTGCCCTCCTGTAGGGAAATCTCACTCAAGGAGAAAAGCGGGATGAGGGCGAAAAATACAATGAAGACGAATCCATGCGCATACCACGGAAGCGCCAGCAACAGCCCGCTCAATACGCTGAGGGTTAATTTAATGTACCATTTGTTTGTACTATTCATCGGCATCGTTTTTCATCGACCATTCATCAGTTGTTCGTCGATTATTCATTGATTGTTCAATCGATTGAATAACCGATTATCCAATCGTTATCGAATCTCAGGGCTCGCTATCGCTCACCCTGAGCTAATATACTACGACCCTACGGGGCTTTCAAGGAGGTTGTTTAATATATTGAGGGTTTTCGGCATAAACTGCTAACTACTAACTGCTAACTATTCCCTGTTGCCTTTAAATGCGTCGATGCCCTTCCGCAGGAACGCGATGTACTTGTCCTTGTCGCGCTCGTAGTAGGTCGGACCGGAGAGGACGTTGCCGTCGGGATCCACCACGAAGTAGCAGGGCTGCGAGTTCTCGTGGTACTTGGTCTGCTCGATGTAGCGGTTCTTGGCGCCGAGCATGGTGATGGGGTCGCCGTTGGCGTCGGTGAGCTTGCCCTTTTCGTTGTCGGGCAGCGGAATCACCTTGTCGTCGGCGTACATGGTGCAGACGATGACCTCGTCGGCGAAGATGCGGCGCACCTCCGGGTCAATCCACACGGCGTTCTCCACATTGCGGCAGTTGGTGCAGCCGTGTCCTGTGAAGTCGAGGAAGACGGGCTTGCCCTCCTTCTTGGCCACGCGCAGCGCCTGGTCGTAGTCGAAGTAGCCCTTGATGCCGAAGGGGATCTCCAGCTTGTCGGCGTACATCGGCTCCTCGGTCCATTGGTAGGTGCTGGCGGTCGCGCCGCCGGAGCCGCTCTCAGTGCGCACGATGTTGGAGATGTCGAAGTCCTGGGTGGTCATCGGCGGCAGCCAGCCGGAGATGGCCTTCAGCGGGGCACCGAACAGACCAGGAATCATATAGACCACGAAAGAGAAAACGGCCACGGAGAGCAGGAAACGGAACCAGCTCTTCTGCACGGGATAGTCGTCATCGTGCGGGAATTTGATTTTGCCGAGCAGGTAAAATCCTAACAGTGAGAACAATACAATCCACAAGGAGAGATAGACCTCGCGGTCGAGGATGCGCCAGTGGTAGGTCTGGTCGGGCACGTTGATGAACTTCAACGCGAAGGCCAGCTCCACGAAGGCGAGCACCACCTTGAGGGTGTTCATCCAGCCGCCCGACTTCGGCAGCTTCTTCAGCATGTTGGGGAAGAGCGCGAAGAGCGTGAACGGCACGGCAATGCCCAACGAGAATCCCAACATGCCGATGACGGGTTTCAGGAAGGAACCGCCGGCGGCGTTCAATGCCACCGCGCCCGCGATGGGCAGCGTGCAGGAAAAGGAGACCAGCACAAGGGTGAGGGCCATGAAGAAGATGCCGGCCACACTGCCCGCATTCTGACGCTTCGCGGAACCGTTCACCCACGAACTCGGCAGGGTAATCTCGAAATAGCCCAGCAAGGAGAGGGCGAAGATGAAGAAGATGACCGCGAAGAGGATGTTCGGAATCCAGTGCGTGCTCAAGACGTTGCCCAAATCGGCACCGAAAATCAGCGACAGCACCAGACCGAAAATCACGAAAATCAGGATGATGAAGAAACCGTAGAGCATGGCGTTGCGCTTGCCGGTGTTGCCGTCTTTCGAGAAGTAGGAGACGGTCATCGGGATCATCGGGAAGACGCACGGCATCAACAGGCCGACAAGGCCGCCCAGGACTGCGCCGAGGAAGTACATCAGCAGGGACTCTTCCTCTTCGGGTTTGGCTGCGGGTTCCTCAGCGGCGGGCGCAAGCTCGGCAGCGGACTCCTTTGTGGTCTCAAGCTCCTCGCCAGGCCGGGGTTCGGGCTCCGAGTTCAGATACACATCCTTTTCTTGTGCCGTCACCGCCGGGTGGAAATCCTTGATGTCGAAGGAGAACTTCTCCTCGATGGGGGTGCATCGGCCCTCGATGCAGGCCTGTCCCTCTAATTTGCCCTGCACGGTGAACGGCACGTCGTCTTTCACCTTGACGCGCTGTTTGAACGTCACCTGCTTGGTGTAGAAGTTGGAGTGCGCGTCCAGGAGGTCGTCGTAGTCGCTCTGCGGGGCCGGCTCCGCGACCTTGCCGATGCGCTCGTACTTGGGCGACTTCGTGAAGTTGAACACTAAGGGCATTTCGATTTGCCCTTCGCCTTTCTTCTGGGCGTAGAGGTGCCAGTTCGGCTCGATGGTGGCGGTGAACTGCAGCTCCGCCACGGAATCGTTGACTTTCACCGTCTTGTAAGCCCATTTCACGGGCGCGACGGTTTGTGCGACAGCAAAAACGGACAGACAAGCCATCAGGCAGGTCGTCAAAAGGATGCGTATATTCTTCATATTATCATTTTTTTATTCCGCATATAATAAGCGGGCAAAGATACATTTTTTTTGGTGAATGCCGGTTGTTTTGTGTTGGTTATTTCATAATGATGACTTTGTGTTAGTGGCAGTATGGTTTAGGGCAAACCGTATCCCTGCAGTTTTGTTACACAATCTGCCAATAAACAAACGATAATTGCAGAAAATATCTAAAAAACAAACAGATTGTCACTTTTTTGAAAATTATCCGGCTGTTTGTGTTGGGCGTGTCGGGGAATTGTTGTATTTTTGCCGTATCATTTTAAATCATCAAAACTCGAAACTTATGACAAACATCTTAGAAGTCGAAAACAAGATCATCACCTTGAGAAACCAGCAGGTGATTTTAGATTCTGATGTCGCAGAACTGTACGGCGTGGAGACCAAACGTATTAACGAAGCCGTTAACAACAATCCGGAAAAGTTCCCCGAAGGCTATCTCTTTGAGATTGACAATCAGGAACTTGTCGAATTGCGGTCGAAATTTTCGACCACAAAGTTCCAAATGACTCGGTCTTTTCCCAAGGCTTTCACCGAAAAAGGTCTCTACATGTTGGCCACCATTCTGAAAAGTCCTCAGGCGGTGGAGACCACCATCGCCATTGTGGAGGCATACGCGAAACTGAAGGAGCTTTCCCGGATAATCGTCGAGATTCCGGAGCAGGAAGACAACAAAGAGGAGCAACAACTATTGTTGCAGCGCGGCGGTCAGGTGGTGGAGAACCTACTGACCGACATTCTTCCCAAACGGAGCGGCGAAATCTCCGTTGAACTGAATCTCGCCATGTTCAAGCTCAAGCATACAGTGAAGCGGGAAAATGACGACGAAGTACGGAAACTGCGGGAGGAGGTGGCCGAACTGAAACAGAAATTTCTCCAACAGGAAAACAGCCCGCACTCTTGATGGCCTGTGAAAACGGCAGGCCCGCCGCAAGACAAACGTAGGTCTGCCGAACCGTGCCAGAGGCACGACATCCTAATAACCCCACATCGGCGCAACGAAGTGGAGCGCGGTGTGGGGTGGTGAACGCAGTTGGCATGAAAGCATGCAAATAATCATACGGTAGAAGCAAAAAACCTTTCGGAATCGTGCCATTCGTCACTTTTTTGAAAAATCACCTCGTTCAAACGACGGCTGTTTCCAAGATTTGTTGTTTTTTTGCCGCGTAATAAAAAAGGAACAGTTATGTGCACGGCAACGATAACCTATACAGAAAACAGACGTGAAATAGATTTGCTGCTTTCAGTCATCAAGAAGCTCGGGGCAGTAGTATCTATTGACAAATCAGGCGAATATGAGTACAATCCCGAAATAGTTCGTAAGGTAGAGGAAGGAAGAGCGGCTTACAACAGGGGCGATTATGAAGTTATGGATCTGGACAATTTATGGAAGTGATACTTTCGCCCGCAGCCAAAAACGACTTGGATTTTTGGCGGCAATCAGGTTGTGTCAACATGTCCTTGTCTTGTCACTTCGCGGACACTACGCCAACAAATAAAACGTCGGGCTGCCGCAATGCGACAGCCCGACATTCAAGTTTTTCGTAATAATTTCCGCAATTACTTCTCCAACCGGATGCGGGCATCCACGGCGGTGACATACCTCGGGTTGCCTAACAGCGGGTTGAGGTCCATCTCGGCGATCTCCGGGGCGGCCTGCACCAGCGCGCTCACTCGCGCGACCTGGTCGGCGTAGAGGTCGAGGTTGACGGGCTCCTGACCGCGCACGCCCTGCAGGATCTTGTAGCCGCGCAGCTTCGTGAGCATCTCCTTGGCTTCGGCAGCGGTGATGGGTGCCAACGCGTTCTGCACGTCCTTCAGCACCTCGATGAAGATGCCGCCCAAGCCGAAGAAAATCTGATGCCCGAACTTGTCGTCGCGGATAGCACCGATATAGACGTCCGTGCCGTCCAGCATCGGGTACATCTCCACGGCGTAGGTTTCGGGGATGACAATCAAACGGTCGAACTCCTTGGCCACGGTGTCCAAGTCCTTGACACCCAGAGTCACGCCGCCCACGTCGCTCTTGTGCAGCGGGCCGATGACCTTCATCACCAACGGCACATCCTTCGAGCAACCGACCTCCTTGGCGAATGCCAGCGCGTCCTCTTTCTTGGAGACCTCCACGGATTTCTTGCGGCTGATGCCGGCAGCGTCCAGAAGTTCGTTGTAATCCGCGATTTCCATGTAGCCGTCCTTGCAGCGATCGACCGTGGCGCGGATGCGGGCCACATCGACCTGCGGCAGCTCTACATGCTCGGGCTGCGGCTTAGGGGTGTTATAGACCTTCACGAGGGCATTGCCCAAGACGCACTCCTCGGGGAAGTTGATGCGGCCCTTGGCGATGAAGTCCTCGATTTCCTGTTTCACGTTGATGATGCTCGGCAACACGGGGAAGATGGGCTTCTTGCAGGTCTTCATCTTCTCGTCCAAAAGGTCGTAAACCTCTTTGTTGCTGAACAATCCGGGCGAGCCGAAGATGACCACGGAGAAGTCGATCTCGTCGTATTCATTCTCCACCGTGTCGATGATGTAGCCAAGTTGCTCGGCGGTACCGGTGGCGAGGAAGTCGATGGGGTTGCCCACAGAACTGCCGCCGAAGAGCTTCGCCAAGAGGGCGGGACTGGCGGGGTGGTCCTTGAGCGGGGGCACCTCGATGCCGCCGTTGCTCAGCACGTCGGTGAGCATCACGGCCGGACCGCCGGCGTGGGTGATGACGGCGCAGCGGTTGCCCTTGATCTCGGGATGCATGAAGACCCCGCAGACGGTGGTGAGCTCCTGACGGTTCTGGCAACGCACGATACCCGCTTTTTGGAAGAGAGCATCCACAGCGGCATCGTTGGTGGCCAATGCGCCGGTGTGCGAAGAAGCGGCGCGGGAACCAGCGGCACTACCACCGCTCTTGATGGCGGCGATGTGACAGCCTTTGTTGATGAGGCTGCGGCTGTGTTTCAGCAGACGCATCGGGTCGCCGATCTTCTCCATGTAGAGCATGATGACGTGTGAAGACTTCTCGGGATCGAAGCTTTCGTCCAAGTGCTCCAGCACATCCTCAATGCCTAACTGGGCACTGTTACCGACTGCCCACACGCTGTTGAATTTCAGACCGTTGCTCATGCCGTATTCCTTGATGAAGACGGCGGTGGCGCCGGAACCGGTGATGAAATCGACACCTTTGGGGTCGAGCTTCGGAATCGGCGTATCGAAGCAGCCGCTATAGTTGGTGTTGAGGAAGCCCGTGCAGTTAGGACCGATGAGTGAACCGCCCACCGCGTTGATGGCATCGACAATGTGCTTCTCGATGGCGGCACCCTCCTCGTTCTCCTCGGAGAAGCCCGCACTGATGATGATGAAGCCCTTGGTGCCCTTTTGCTGGGTCAGCACATCGACCGTCTGGGCGCAGAACTTGGCCGCAATGCAGAGGATGGCGCAATCGACTTGCGGCAGGTCATCGACCTTGGCGTAGCACTTTACGCCCTGCACTTCGGTCTCTTTGGGGTTTACGGCATAGACTTGTCCCTTGAACGCACTCTCTAACAGGTTCTTCAGGGCCTTTCCGCCGGGTTTGTGAATGTCACTGGAAGCACCGCACACTACGATGCTCTGGGGATTTAATAATTTCGGGTTAATCATTATGGGTTTAAGGTTTAAGGTTTAACGTTTAGGGGGTAAAGGTGTTTTGTAGAGACGCAATGCATTGCGTCTCTACAAACGTCTCACGTTTAAAGTCCTAAGTCTTTCTTCAGCACGGCAATCCGCTCCGTCAGAATCGCATCAGCCTCTTCGAGGGTCTGCTCGGGTTCGAGGGTCTCGCGGACGCTGAAGTAGAACTTGATCTTGGGTTCGGTGCCGGAAGGCCGCACGGTGACCTTGCTGCCGTCGGCGGTGACGAACTGCAGGACGTTGGACATGGGCAGTTCGATGCGGTCGCGGGTGGTGGAGACCATGTTGCAGGAGTGCTGCGCCTTGTAGTCGTAAGCCTTCAGCACCTTCTCTCCTCCGAGGGTCATGGGCATGTTCTCGCGCAGGTCGCTCATGCGCTTCTGGATGGCCTGCATCCCCTCTTCGCCGGGCTCCGTCAGGGAGACCATGTCTTCCTTAAAGTATTGATACTGATGATATAACGTCTCTAATTGCTGAATCAGCGTGCGTTTGTGGACGGTCTTGTAGTAGGCGGCCATCTCGGCGATCAGGCAACATGCCGAAACCGCGTCTTTGTCGCGCACGAAGTCGCTGACAAGGTAGCCGTAGCTCTCCTCGCCGCCGACAAGGAAGTGCTTCACGCCCTCGTACTCGCGGATCTTCTCGGCAATGTATTTGAAGCCGGTCAGCACGTTGAAGCATTCCACGTTGTAGTCGCTGGCGATCTGTTCGATCAGGTCGGTGGTGACGATGGTCTTCACCACGAAGTTGTTGTTCTCCAGCGGGTTGAATTTCGTCTGCGACAGCACGTAGTGGAACAGCAGCGTGGCGGTCTGGTTGCCGTTGAACAGCTGGTATTTGCCGCCCTTGCCGCGCACGGCGATGCCCACGCGGTCGGCGTCGGGGTCGGTGGCCAGCACGATGTCGGCTTTCACTTTCTTGGCTTCCTTGATGGCCAGTTCCAAGGCGGCGTGCTCCTCCGGGTTCGGGGATTTCACCGTCGGGAAGTTGCCGTCGGTCACCGCCTGCGCCTCCACGATGTGCACGTTCTTGAAGCCGAAGTCCGACAACGCCTGCGGCACCACGGAGATGCCCGTGCCGTGCAGCGGGGTATAGACGATGCAGAGGTCGGGGTTCTCGGTCACTATTTCGGGATTCAGCGACAGTCGTTTGATCAGCGTAAGATACACATTGTCAATGTCTTTGCCGATGGAACGGATAAGGTCCGGACGGCCGTCCCATTTCACCTGATCCACCGTCTTGATCTTGTTGACCTCGGTGATGACATTCTTGTCGTGCGGGGGCACGAGCTGGCCGCCGTCGTTCCAATAGACCTTGTAGCCGTTGTATTCCTTCGGGTTGTGCGACGCGGTGATCATGATGCCGGCGTTGCACTGCAGGTGGCGCACCGCGAACGAGAGTTCCGGCGTGGGACGCAGCGAATCGAACAGATAGACCTGTATTTCGTTGGCGGCCAGAATGTTGGCGGCGATGCTCGCAAATTCGGAGCTGAAGTTCCGCGAATCGAACGAGATGGCCACCTTGATGTCCTGCTTGAAGCACTTGATGAGGTAGTTGGCCAGACCTTGCGTGGCGAAACCGACGGTGTATTTGTTCATGCGGTTGGTGCCGACGCCGAGGATGCCGCGCATACCGCCGGTGCCGAACTCCAGGGTTCTGTAAAAGGCATCCGACAGGCCTGCCGGGTCCTCCTCCTGCATCCGCAGGATCTCTTTCTTCGTGTTTTGGTCGAATTTCCCGGTCAGCCAGGAATCGATGTTCATTTGGGTGATGTCTTTTGCCATATTGGGTGATTTTTATTGTTTCAATTTTCAGATTTCAGGTTTCAAGACCCTGTATAATTATCCATTATCCATTATCCATTATCCAAAGCGTGCAGGGCGAAGCAGTAGGCGCCGATGGCGGTGGCGCGGGAGGTGCCGAGCTGGGAGAGGGTGATGCCGAGGCGGCGTTGCGTGTCGATGCGGATGCGCTCGCCGGTGCCATAGACTTCGATCTCCTTGGTCTGTCCGTGGACGAACAGCTCGAATTCCTGCGGGTCTTCGAGGTTGTAGATGTGGGAAGGCACGCGGGGCAGGGTCAGCCCGCCAAGGGTGTGCATCTCGGTACGGAGTTCCTGCAGCAGGGCGGGCATGTAGAATTTCGCCGCCTTGCTTACGCCTCCGCCGAGCACGATGATGCCGTCCAACATGCAGGCAGCCTGCGCGATGGCGTAACCTGCTGCCTCACCAAACTTTCCGAACGCCTTCAACGCTGCCTCGCGGTCGCCCGCCAAGGTGCCGTCCGCGATGCGGTAGATGTCGTAGGAGTCGGTGTAACTGCCGGCATTCTCGTCTTTCGCCAGCTCGCGGTAGTAGCGCAGCACGGCGCGGAGCGAAACGCCCTCTTCAGCGATAAGCTCCTGTCCCCATTTGCTGGGCGAGCAGTAGATTTCCGAGCAGCAGTTGTCGCCCATGAACATCTGGTCATGGGAGGTGATGCCGATGCCGAAGCCGGTACCGAGGATGAAGCCGATGAGGTTGTGGTACTGCTTCACGCCGCCGGCGGTGCGGATTTTCTCGTTGAGCATGGGCAGCGCGCCCGCTAATGCCTCGCCGTAGGTGAACAGGTCGGCGTCGTTGTTGATGAAGACGGGCAGCCCGAACTGCCGTTCCAGATAGGCACTCAGCGCCACACCGCCCTCAAAGCAGGGAAAGTTCGAGAGCCGGTCGGGGAACACGCCGTTGGGGTAGTCCGCCGGTCCGGGGAAGGCGAAGCTGATGGCCACGGGCTTCTCCGGTAGCTGGTCGATGATATGCTGGAAGCCCGTCCGCAAATCCTCCAAAAGTTGCGGGAGGTCGTTGGGGTGGGTGGGCAGTTCGAAAGTGTCGGTGATTGCCTCGCAGCCGCGCATCGCCGAGAACCGGAAATGCGTGCCGCCAGCGTCCAATGTGATAACTGTGCGCGGGTCGCTATTATACATACTCTGTAAAATTTTACGGGGCAAAGATACAAATTTTTTGGTTATCGTTGAATTTCTATCCGTATTCGAAATTTATGTACCTTTGCCGCCGAAATAGGAGCTCATGAAAAAATACCTCGGCCCTCTTAGTAAAGACAACCCCATCCTGGTGCAGACGCTCGGTGTCTGCTCCGCGCTGGCCGTGACCGCGCAGCTCAAGCCTGCCGTCGTCATGGCCCTCTCCGTGACCGTGGTCTGCGCCTGCTCAAACTTTATTATCTCGCTGATACGCAATACGATACAGCCGCGAATACGCATCATCGTGCAGCTGCTCGTGGTCTCCTTTTTCGTCATCTTGGTCGATTTGCTGCTGCAATCGTATCTCTACGATGTCAGCAAGCTGCTGTCGGTGTTCGTCGGGCTGATCATCACCAACTGCATCATCATGGGTCGGTTAGAGGCTTTCGCCCTCTCGCACAAGCCGTTGCCCTCGTTCATGGACGGGCTGATGAACGGTCTCGGATACGGGTTAGTGCTTGTCGTGGTGGCCTTCTTCCGCGAGCTGTTCGGTTCCGGCACCCTCTGGAACCACCAAGTCGTCCCGCCGAGCTGGTACGCCGCCGGCTACCTCAACAACGGACTGATGATTCTCCCGCCCATGGCGCTGATCTTGATCGGGGTGATCATCTGGGCGAAAAACGTTACAATTAAGAGTTAAGAATTAAGAGTTAAGAGTTTAGAGTTATTCCTTAAGCAGTCCCGGAGGGACAAAACGCACGGAGTGCAATTAACCCCACATAAGGCCGAAGGCCGCAATGTGGGGCGAGAGACGAGAAGAGGATGGTGAGTCTGAGACCCCAAATCAAGACGAAGGCCGCAATGTGGGGCGAGAGACGAGAAGAGGATGGTGAGTCTGAGACCCCAAATCAAGACGGCGGCCGCAATGTGGGGCGAGAGACGAGAAAAGAATACAAGCAAATATGCAAACGGAGAAACATAGGGCAAGTCGCAACCGGACGCTGACCGTCCGGGAGGATGAGCGTGCGCGGCTGGAGCCGATGGTCAGCGCAGCGGCGGACCTGCGCGCGGGCTTCCGCGACGACCTGCTCGTGTGCGGCGACATATACGACTGTCTCGATCTCATCCCCGACGGCTACTTCGATCTCGTCATCATTGATCCTCCGTACAATCTCAATAAGGACTTCCACGGGCGCAAGTTCTCCTCCATGAAATCCGATGATTACGAAGAATATCTGCGCAGCTGGTTCGGGAAGGTGTGCGACAAGCTGAAACCGACGGGCTCGCTCTATATGTGCGGCGACTGGAAATGCTCATCGTCGATGCAACGGGTTATAGAAGAGCGGCTTACCATCCTCAACCGCATCACGTGGCAGCGCGAGAAGGGTAGGGGGGCGAAGTCCAACTGGAAGAACGGGATGGAGGATATTTGGTTCGCCGTGAAGGACCCGAAGCACTACACCTTCAACCTGGATGCCGTCATGATGAAGAGGAAGGTGCTGGCCCCGTATCGTGTTGACGGTCAGCCGAAAGACTGGGACGACACCGCCGACGGCAAGTTCCGGCTGACGCATCCCTCCAACTTCTGGGACGACATCAGCATCCCCTTTTGGTCGATGCCCGAGAACACCGACCACCCCACGCAGAAGCCCGAGAAACTCTACGCCAAGCTCATCCTCGCTTCCTCCAATCCCGGCGACCGCATCTTTGACCCTTTCTCCGGAAGCGGCACCACCGCCGTTGTCGCGAAAAAGCTCCACCGCCATTTCTGCTGCATAGAAATCAACCCCGAATACTGTCTCTGGACCGCCAAACGCCTCCTCCTCGCCGATGAAAATCCTGCGATTCAAGGATATGCGGATGGTGTCTTTTGGGAACGAAATACGCGACTTGAAACTTGAGACTTAAGACTTAAGACTTAAGACTTGAGACTTGAGACTTATGATTTGAAACTACGCCCGTATAAAAAAAGATAGAAAGAAAAAGAAACAAAAGAATTTGATGTTTTCATTTAGTAATTACAGTTCGTAAAACCCCAAAGTCTTAAGTCTTAGATCCTAAGTCTTAAAACGAAACCCCTATAAAGAAACTAATCCCAAATAGTAACGATAATGTTTGACCTTTTCATACGCTCCGTCTTCATCGACAACATGATCTTCGCCTACTTCTTAGGGATGTGCTCCTACTTGGCTGTCTCCAAGAATGTGAAGACCGCTTTCGGCTTAGGACTGGCTGTCTGCTTCGTGCTGACGGTCACCGTACCCGTCAACTACTTGATAGACAAATATCTGCTACGCGAAGGGGCGCTCACATGGTTGGGTGCGCGGTTCGCGGACACGGACCTCTCGTTCCTGTCACTGATCATCTTCATCGCGGTGATTGCGGGCATCGTGCAACTGCTGGAGATGGTCTTCGATCGGTATCTCCCCGCGCTGTACATGACGTTAGGCATCTTTCTGCCGCTCATTGCCGTCAACTGTGCCATCTTGGGTGGTTCGCTCTTCATGCAGGAACGCAACTTCCCCACCGTGGCGCACAGTTTGTCTTACGCGCTGGGTTCGGGCCTCGGCTGGCTGTTGGCCATCACCGCCTTCGCCGCCATCCGCGAACGCCTCCGGTACGCGAAGATCCCGCCCGCGCTCCAGGGCAACGGCATCGCCTACATCATCACGGGACTCCTGGGGATGGGATTTATGGCGTTTCTCGGAATGTAATTTGCAAGTTAGAAGTTAGTAGTTAGCAGTTAGTAGTTGAGATGAAGAAATAATAGAATAAGTCTTTGAGCCGTCCCGAAGGGACAACATCTTAATAACCCCACATAAGCGACGTAGGAGCGCAGTGTGGGGTCGGTTGGATAAGAAAGAAAAAAATAAAATGAACCTTTTGACCATCATATCCGCAATCGTCATCTTTCTGATAATCATCTGGTTATTAGTAGGTCTGTTGTTGTTCGCCCGCAAGAAGATGATTCCCGAGGGGACGGTGAAGATCAACATCAACGGGAAGAGGGAGATTGAGCACGAGCGCGGCTGCACGCTGCTGCAGGCGTTGGCCGACGGGAAAGTGTTTGTGCCGTCGGCGTGCGGCGGGGGCGGAAGCTGCGGCACCTGCCGGGGCAAGGTGCTCTCCGGCGGCGGCGAGATCCTGCCCACCGAGCTGGCGCACATCTCCCGCAAGGAGGCCGCCGACCACTACCGGCTTTTCTGCCAGGTGAAGGTGCGCGAGGACATGGAAATTGAGATTCCCGAGAGCTTCTTCGGCATCAAGAAGTGGGAGTGTACGGTGGTCTCCAACCGCAACGTGGCCACATTCATCAAGGAGTTGGTCCTGCAACTGCCCGACGGCGAGGTGATGGACTTCCGCTCCGGCGGCTACATCCAGATCGACATTCCCGCCTGCACGGTCAATTTCAGCGACATGGACATTGAAGAGCCCTACCGCGCCGACTGGCAGAAGATGGGGCTTTTCGACCTGCGGATGAAGAACGGCAGTTCCACCGTGCGTGCCTATTCGATGGCCAACTACCCGGCTGAGAACGGCATCGTGATGCTCAACGTGCGCATCGCCACCCCGCCGTTCAACCGCAAGAAAGGACGGATGGAGAAGGTGAACCCCGGCGTGGCCTCCTCGTACATCTACAGTCTGAAACCCGGTGATAAGGTCTATGTGTCAGGGCCTTACGGCGACTTTTTCGTGGAGGAGACCGACCGCGAGATGATGTTCATCGGCGGCGGCGCGGGCATGGCGCCCATGCGCTCGCACATCTTCGACCAGTTCAAGGTGAAGGGCACGCGGCGCAAGACCACCTTCTGGTACGGCGGCCGTTCCCGCAAGGAACTGTTTTACATGGACGAGTTCGATCGACTCGCGGCCGAACACGACAACTTCGAGTTCCACATCGCCCTCTCCGACGCGCTGCCCGAGGACAACTGGACGGGTTCCACGGGCTTCATCCACGACGTGATTTACGAACAGTACCTAAAGTCGCACCCCGCCCCTGAGGACATCGAATACTACATCTGTGGCCCGCCGTTGATGTTGCAGGCGGTGTTGAAAATGCTTGACAGTCTGGGCATTGCGAAAGAGATGATCCATTATGATGATTTCGGAGGGTGATAAAGATTGGTAATTCAAAATTAGTTCTTTTATACTTGCTACAATCTTATGTTATTTACCTCCTACGAACTCTTTTTCAGCATCCTACTCTTCGTCCTCCTATTTGTCATCGTCAAATGGGGACTCAAAAAGAGTTGGCTCTGTGATATCCTGCTCGTCGGGGGCAACATTCTGATACTCACGCACATCGTTTCTTGGAAGTCGTTGTTTTTGTTGTCGCTGCTGGCCCTGCTGGCATACGGGGCGGGTCTCCTGCTTCGGAAACGGAAATCTGGGTGGGTGCTGGCGTTGTCACTCTCCCTGCTGATTCTCCTTTTCGCCGTCCGCAACTACCCGCTCGTGCAGACGTGGCTTGGCGGCTGGTGGACGGAGGTTCTGGGCAAGCACTTCCTCTCGGTGGAGAAAATCGGACTCTCGTACATTCTTTTTCGTATCATCCACTGGTTGGTGGAGAACTACAAGGGCACCCTCCGCAGCCGTAACTTCCTGACCTACCTCAACTACCTTTTCTTCTTCCCGACTTTCATGGCCGGTCCCATCGACACGTTCAACAATTTCCATTACTGGACGACCACCACCCGCGTGCGTTTCAACCGTCGGATGCTGCTGGCTGGCGTGGGCCGCATCTTCTTCGGCGCGGTCAAAGCCCTGTTGGTGGTGCCGCTGATAAAGCCGTATGCGATTGATTATGAGGCCACAACTCGGACCTTGGGGCGCGGTCATCTCCGCCGCGCTGCTCTACTCGCTCTACATTTACATCGACTTCTCTGGCTACTGCGACATGGCCATCGGCATGGCCTGCATGATGGGCATCCGCACGCCCGAGAACTTCGACAATCCTTACTTTTCCCCCAACATTTCGGAATTTTGGAAGCGGTGGCACATCACGTTCTCCACTTTTTTGCGGATTTATGTCTTCAAGCCGGTGGTTTCGCTGTTGAACCGCCTGCCGATTTCCCGATACCGTATGCTGGTCTCGGTCAGCGCGTACCTCGTCACCTTCCTCGTCTGCGGACTCTGGCACGGCAGCACCCTCAACTTTGTGCTGTGGGGATTGTGGCACGGCGTGGGACTCTCTGTCTATAAGCTCTTTACATACGGAAAACCCGTCAAGGAGAGAACCCAACTGCGGGAAGTTTCCGGCATTTTCGGTTCCTTTTCGTGACCGTCGGTTGGATTTTTTTCAACTATCCTGTCGATAAATTGTGGATAATGTTCAAGTTGCTGTTCGGATGAAGAAGCTTTACATAGAGAAGAATCTGGCTTGGGTGGGGGCGGTGGCACTCGTCGCGCTCCTCTTCTGGATGATGGCCGCCTGCCTCATCCCGACGTTCCGTGCGGCGCTGCCGGACCGACAGCTCTATACTATTCGTCATCAGGATCTTCGCGATGATAACCCGCTATACACCAACTTGTTGCTGAACAGCATCAAGGCGAACGATGGCTATTTGGTGTTGGGCACGTCCGAAAGCAATCCCCGCACCAAAGGCAACTACTACGACTTTCTGAATGCCGACACCTCGCTCTCCTGCCGTTTCTCGGTGATTGCCGGTGCCGGCAGGACTGCCTGCTCCTATTTCCCGTTGATTATGGGAAATGATAACATCAAGAATGTCAAGGTGTTGTATTATATCAATCCGTCGTATTGGTGCGGGAAACTCTCCACCGGCAATCTGGATTATTTCCACCGATATGTTTCTTACACGGCGTATCGGAAAGCGAATCGTACGGATAATCAGGATGCTGACCATATCTTGAACACCAATCTGAGGCACGTGATGTGGACGGAAAGATGGAATGACCGGCTGGAGTACGGGATGGATCGGATTCGCCGTAAATTCTACCAGGATTTGTTTTTCGATCTGGATTCTTCGAGGTTTTACGACGGTTTGGTTCTGATGCGGCCGAAAGAGGCGTGCCTTTCTGCGGCTTCCGTGCCGAAACCGGACAGCAGTCGTTACCAGTATGCCCTCAATGTCGCGAAAAGCTTCGATGTCCATTCCTACACGCTGCATCCGCACCCCGAGGAGGAGTACCGCTACGACGAGCTGCGCACGATGATCCGGCTTTGCAGGGCGCGGCAGGTGGATGTCACGTTCGTGGTCGGGCCGTACAACCATATCGCGTTCGAGCAGGTCCATCCCGACGACCTGCCGAAAATCCGGCAGATTACGGCGAACATTCTCCGCCTTCTGGACGAGGAAAATGCGCCGTACATCGACTGTTCGGACCTTTCGAGCCGGGCGTGTTTGAGGACTGGCAGCATCACACTACCTACGGGGCTGTCTTTATCTATCAGAAAATCAGGGATTATGTTTTGGAAAAGGAAAATCGTTAAAGTGTTGATTGTCATTATGGTGTTCGTTTTGGCGCTGCTGTTGCTTATGGTCCGTTCCGAGGGCGACATCTCCTGCCTTTATACTACATTTTAGTTGTCAGTGTGTATTTGTAAATTGTGTACCTTTGCGCTTTGTTTCTGAAAAAACGGTGATGTTATGAATAAATGGGTAAATACCCGAGAAAAATGGATTGGGCGTGTGTTGAAATCTGCCCTGATAGCTATCTTTTTGGCATGGACGGCTGGCGGTTTGATTGCACAGACGGACCGGTTGGTCAACATCAGCTACGACCCGAAATCCGATTCGATTTTCTTTGCGAAAATGCAGAAACGGATGGCTGATATTCGCAAAAAGGAGCATCGTCCGACGGTGGCCCTCGTGTTGGCGGGCGGCGGTGCAAAGGGGGCTTCCCACATCGGCGTACTGAAATACCTTGAGGAGAAAGGCATCCCAGTCGATTTCGTGGCAGGCACCAGTATGGGCGCACTTGTCGGCGGTCTCTATTCCCTCGGTTATACCGCCCTCGAAATCGACTCCATCGTGCGCTCCATCGACTGGAACGTCATGATGAGCGACAACATTCCGATGGATTATTTTACCTACACCCGTAAGATGTACAAGGGCACTTACCTCATTGATATCCCCTATACACAGCTGGAATTTCTGAAAAGTCTCCCGTCGGGGTTCCTCTACGGGCTGAATATCTACAATATGTTTAGTGCGTTATCGGTTAACTACCAGGACGACATGGATTTCATAGATATGCCGACGCCCTATAGTTGTGTTGCCACGGAGATTGTGACCCAGAAGGAGAAGCATTGGACTTCGGGGCCGCTGGTGGAGGCCATGCGCTCCTCCATGTCCATTCCGGGTTATTTCCAGCCGGTGCGTGTTGATTCCATGATTCTCTCCGACGGCGGCACGAAAAACAACTTCCCGACAGATGTGGCTGTGGCTGCCGGTGCCGACATCATCATCGGAGTAGAAATGACCATGCCTCGCGATTACCAAAAAGTGAATAATATGGCCGACATCTTGATGCAGACGGCTCAGTACTCGGGTGGTTTGGAGGCACACAACCGTAATGTGGGGAATGTCACTGTCTATATCACCCCCGACATATCAGGCTTCGGGATGCTGAGTTTCGGCACCGAGGAGATTGCTACGCTGATCCAGCGCGGCTATACCGCTGCTACCTCACATGCGCACGAGCTGGACAGCATTGTAGGGCTGGTGGGCAATGGCGGACGGCAACTCCATAACAAGAAGGCAATCAACACTGGCGAAACCAAGGTGAAAATCACCGATGTGGACTATGAGGGGGTGACGCCGATAGAGGAAGATTACATAGACCGGAAGATGCGTCTCAAACTCAATGAATACTACGACAAAAGCAAGTTCGAGCTCTTGCAGGCCATCATTTACGGAACCATGGCTTTCTCGAAGGTAACCTACACGTTGGAGAGCGACGGTTCGGACGGCTATGTTCTGGTGTTCCATTGCGAAAAGCGTCCACCCAACTCCATTGGTATAGGGTTGAGGCTCGATTCGGAGGAGTGGTTTGCCGCCTTGTTTAACTTGGGCATCGGCAGAAATAAGATTTTCGGATCGCTGCTTGATGTCACGCTTAGGCTCTCCATGTCGCCGTACCTGAAGGTTGAGTGGTACTATCTGCCGAAGAAGGGTCCCAAGTTCGGAGCCTCCTTCAAAACGCTGTACCGCAATATGGTCGGCACCGAGGACCATCTGTATAACTACCAGTACCACGAAACTCTTTGGCGCAACGAACTGAAGGTTTATATTGCGGGAACGCGATGGAGCCAGGTTGATCTGAATGCTGGCGTTCGACTGGAATACATGCCTTATCGAAAGGAGATACGTCCCGCGATGGATACGAACAATGTTGCGTCGGCATGGAATTGGAAGAACTTATACCCGTATGTCTATCTGCGGTTCATTTACGACCACGAGAACAAGCGCTATTTCCCAGACAAAGGTTACCGGATAAAGGCCGCATACGATTACGACTTCCGCAGGACCCATTATGCTGCGGCCAGTGTGCACGGAGTGATCCCGTGTTGCAGCTTCTTCGCCATTTTGGCCTCGGCTAACGGACGATATATTTTTGGTGATAAAAACCAGAATTCGTTCATGGCCAACTATGCAGGTGGCACCATGGCCGGCCGTTACTACGACCAACAGATTCCGTTCATCGGCTACAATATGGTGAGGGCTTGCGAAAGGATATTGACCACCGTCGATTTGGAGCTCCGCTTCAAGGTGGGAAAAAAGATCTATCTGTCGGCAATAGGTGCGGCCATGCATGACGGCTCTTCCCTCAAGGAGATGGCCGATCCCGTTTACGCGGCCGGTCTGCAGTTTGGGTACAACTCCAAATTCGGTCCGATTATGGCTAACCTCCACTGGAACAGCTCTTTCAACAAAGTGGGGTTCTATTTCGGAATCGGGTATGACTTCTAGTTTACACGGTTACGCGGTTACACGGTTATACGGTTAGTTAATGGGAATTTCAGTTCACAGTTCACTGATTACTGATTACAAAAAAAATGTATTTTTGCCGTCTGATTTATAGCTTTTAGACGATGGAAAACCAGTCCAACCAAGCCACCAAGAAGGGAATTATCCTGCTGCTCGGAGTGATTATCGGGCTGCTGGTCGGGGTGCTGGTTGCGTTTGTCGTGGAGAGTAAAATCCGGCCCAAGCCCGCTTCTGAGGTGAAAGTGATTGCAACGGAACCTTCGGGCGAGAAAGATACCGTATATAAATATATTGTACACCAATACCAGGGACGTCCTGAAGAGACCGCAGGCGAGGTCGCTTCCGATTCCTTGCAGGTTGATTCGCTGTTTATGGAGGAAAGTGCGATGAATCTGATGTTGGATGAAGAAGATGAGGCGTATGAGGAAGTGCGTACGGCTACAGTATCATCCGAAAAGATGATTTCCCGCCACGAGGCCCCTATCCTCTACTTTGATTCGCACAAGAATGCTGTGGAAGCTCCTGAAAACGCCCCGAAATTCCTCGAAGTGCAGTTCTGGAGCACCCCCATCCAAAACAAAGTGGTCTATCAGTTTGATCGCAATGTGTTGAATATAAAAGGGTTGAAGTTGGATAACGCCTATATTATCCACTACAACAACCATTATTATCTGCAATCAGACCGGCAAGTCTATCAGATTCAACCGACCACCGATTACAAACGCCTTACGGAAATCCACGACGTTCCGTTTATGTAATCAGTGCATTGGGAAATCTCCATAGTCCAAAGTCTTAAGTCTCAAGTCTTAAGTCTTCACATCTTCACAATCTTCTTTGTTATAATGCCCGTTTGGGTATGAACCGTCAGCAGGTAGATTCCGGAGGGAAGATTACTTGTATTGATGGTAAGTTTTTGATTGTTACTGTTTTCCGAATAAATAGTCTTTCCTTCCGCATTCCGTATCTCCACATACTGAATCGGGGTGGGGTAGGCGAGGTTCAGCTGGTCGGTGGCGGGGTTGGGCCACATCGATAGCGATTCAATCCCATGATTGTCAATGCCGACATGGCCGCCCGAATAGTCGATGTCGAAGCCTGCGTCTCTGCCTGCCTCGTCGGTTTCGAGCACGAGAGTCAGCCGGCGCGTGTCAACGACAAAGCTCGAGTCGCTGATGTGCCCGGTGAGCGAGAACAGGTAGTTGGCGTTCGAGACAGTGTTGTTGTAGAAATGCAGGTAGTCGTGACCCTCTTCAAGATCCAGCGAGTTGATATGGAAGTGGGTGGCGGAGTAGCTGGTGTTGAGCATCAGCCGGAATTTGCAGGTTGTGAGGTTGTTGTAGGACGAGTTTCCGCTGCCGTCGGTGATGTTGCCCGTGGCGTCGGTGTACATCTTCGTGCCGCTGCAGAACTCCGTGCGATGCGCCGTGTAGTGCGCCCGGAACCCTTCGCTGGATGAGGAATGGGTGATGAAGTGCACGGTTAGTTCGGTCGTGCCCCAAGCGACATTCAGCGTGCCTGTGTCCGCCGTCCGCATTTCAAAGGTGTTCACATTTGGGTTGGTGACGAAGAGTGTGTCGCCGGCAGCGAGGCTGTATTCCATGTTGAGGGTGACGTTTTCGAGATTCTCCGGATCGGGCTGGATGTTCCATGTGAAATTTATACCCGCTGCGCTGGTCTCCCATGATTGGCTGCCGTCGGTGAAGGTGCCCTCGTCGGCGGTGAGCGTCATACTGCCGGTCAGCGGCTGCGGGGTTGGGTAGGTGTATTGCGTGGTGTCGGGGTAGGCGTTGATGATCAGCTCCTGCGCGAGGTTGAAGTTGCTGCCACCCACAAACAGCGAGTTGGTGTAGTAGTAGTTGTCCATGTAGCCGCTCCAGCCGAAATTGAAGTGGAAGTAGTAGGCACTATCGACCGTCTTGTAGCCGTCGCAGATGAATCCGTGGCCGTTGATGTCGGGAACGCTCCAGCCGGCGTAGTACATTGGAATATTTCGGCTCAAATGGCTGACAATCACGCTGTCCCAGTTGAGGTCGGTGGAATCGCGGAAGAGGTATTCGGTCTCGGGGGAGAACTTGAAGTGGGTGCGCAGGACTCGAGCCGCGCTGTGGTTGGTCATGCCCGAGCCGTCCGGGCCATAGTGCATATCGACGCCCACGCCGCAGTGGTAGATCAGTTTTGAAATCTCGGGGTTGATGGCCGTCGGCTTGTCGCACATGGCGTTATAGTTGTAGGTTGCATTTTCGTAGTCCGCCGACTGCACTCCGTAATGCTCGTCGGTGTAGGAGTAGCTGCCGGTGCCGTGCTCGGGGAAGCGGAAGTAGTAGAGGAGCTGTCCCATGGCCGTGGCCACGCAACCGGTGACCACGTGGCCGTTTTGTCCGGCAAGGTCGCGGGGACAGTAGTAGTTGTAGTACTCGCCCTGGTCCCACTGCGAGAGCATCAGCGGCTCCACCTCGTCACCCGAGCGGAAGGCGGGGGCGTTGGCGAGGATGCGGTTCCAGTATTCAACATATTGTGGCTGGGAGATTTGCTCTCTCCGAATCTGCTCAATTTGGTTGGAATAATGGTTGATCCACATCTCGAAGGGTGGCACCACGTCGCTGTCGTTGTAGCGCTGTTGGTCGGAGAAGGAGAGCACAGGCGTTACGTTTTTGTCGCCCGAAACCACCACGAAGCCGTTCTCCGCGTTGAAGATGTAGAGGGTGGGATGCTGCATGTCGCCGAAGGTCTTGGCGCAGCTTTCCAGCGTTTTGCCCTGGCTTTCGAGGAACCGTTGCGCCACCGTGGCGGCCTCCTGCAAGGTCACGGACTGCGCAAAAGTGAGCCCGCAAAGGGCGATACTGACGAGGGTAAGGTATATTTTTCTCATATCCATGTTATTTTCGAAACCAGCTGCGAAAATACATTTTTTTTTGTTGTCGGCAAAATAAAGATCGGCTAATTAGGCACATTTAGCGAATGGTATAAAGGCTTTGAGGTTGTGGTGTTGCGGAATCGCGTGATAGAGAAACACACTATTATTCGATGTAAAAAGTAACATAAGTATCATGAGAGAAAAAAATGTATCTTTGCGCCCGCAAGTCACCTGTTGTAACTTGCAGGAAAAGTGCATTTTCACTTTGTTTCGTCGATGCGAACTTGGACACTTCGTATTGAGAATTATGTCGAAATAGAGTGTGAATAGTATCCACTTGGATTGTTGTATCCTATTACATACGTTCGAGTGGGGTTGTTCATATTCCGTATCTACATAATTTAGGGAGTCCAAGCCCTCGCATCGAAGATAGGGTAAATTTGGATGGCTCCACTTTTTCTGTTAACAATCCCTGACGAGCCTCAGATCATTATTCCAATATGAAGAAATGGAAATTACTTTTTGTTTTAAGCTCTGTATGTTGCTTGTTAACCATATCAGCACTAGTTTATGTGAGTGCTAAAACAAGTTTTTTTCAGAGAGTATTTGCCAAGTTGGGGTGGGTTCAAAGAGATCCATCTGACAAACCAGATTATTGGTGCATTAGAGGATGGAATAACACATTGGATAAGCTTGATCTTGATGTAGATGTTGTTTTCTACGGTAATTCGATCACTTGTGGTAGTTCTTTTCAGGATTATTTTCCCGAAGTTTCCATTTGCAACTTAGGATACCCAGGAGATAATTTAGATGGTTTAACTTCCCGATCTTATATGATTGCAACGGTCAAACCTGAAAAAGTATTTATTATGGGTGGAATAAATGGCCTTAAAGAGATGCCCATTAAGGCTTTTATTCAGAAATATGAGAAACTGATATTAGAAATCCGGAAAAATGTACCGTCTGCTCAGTTATATTTCCAAAGTATATTACCCATTAGAAATGAAAAGTATTCAGGCAATGATAAAATCCAACGCTGTAATGACATAATTGATTCATTAGCCAGGGTGTATAGGTGCCAGTACATAGATTTGTTCTCTTTGTATGAGAAGAATGGAGAAATGAATCCAGAATATACGAAAGATGGAGTACATTTGAAACCAGAGCATTACGATAAATGGGCGGAGGCTATTCGGCCATTTATTGAAAGCAAAGAATTCGTTCAGGACAGTATTCCTTCCGAGTAGTAGCGTGCCTCTGGCACGCAGCCATCACATCGCACCGGCTCCACCCCACACGGCACTCCGTTTCGTATGGGGTTACTGAGATGGCGTGCATACTGCACGCATAGTGGGACGTCTCTGTTCTCACTATGCCCCGACAGAGGCGAAAGACGGATGCGGAGGCAGTTCCTGCGGTGGTGGCTTTGACAAGTTCAGGCACAGTTTCGATGCGGGCTTCGCGTTAGGGATAGAAGCGGAAATGTTTTTGGCGCGAAAGTGTTCCGTGGTCAGTCGGAGATTCCGCCACCTCCTATTGTTGGCGGCGGAATGGTGGTGCGCGTTATGCCAAAAACATTGTAGCGGATAGCCCGACGGCGCGTAGGAGGGTGACAGATTGACGATGAGGGGTTGAAGGAGCGTATTGCATACATCCTGACGGCGGTCGTCAGGAATGTCGGCCCTCCTACGCGCCGGAACGCCCAAAAAATAAAATAAAAGCCAACTTCGCAAAATTTGTCAAATTCGCCGTCAACAAAAAAAGTGTATCTTTGCCGTTTTGATTAAAATCGCAAAATTATGTTAGGAAATTTCACATACGAAAACCCCACCCGCCTGCATTTCGGCGAAAACAGTCTGGAATTCTTGAAAGAGGAACTGGCCCATTACGGGCAGACCGTCATGCTGTCTTATGGCGGCGGATCCATCAAGCGTACTGGCCTTTACGATCAGATTGTGGCCATCTTGAAAGAAGCTGGCAAGACCATCGTAGAGGATCCCGGCGTGATGCCGAACCCGACGGTGGAGAAACTTTACGAAGGCTGCAAACTCGCTCGCGAGAACAATGTCGATCTCATCCTCGCGGTGGGCGGCGGTTCCGTGTGCGACTACGCCAAGGGCGTGGCCGCCTCCGCTTGGCTCGACGGCGACCCGTGGCAGACCTATTACGTGGAAGGTAATGATCCTGCCACCGATTTGCGTATCCTGCCCGTCGGTTGCGTGCTGACGATGGTGGGCACCGGCTCTGAGATGAACGGCGGTTCCGTCATCTCCAACCACACGCAGAACCTCAAGCTCGGCAAGGTCTTCGACAGCCGGCTGATGCCTAAATTCACGATTCTGAACCCGAAGCTGACGTTCACGGTGCCGCAGTATCAGATGGTAGCTGGCATTTTCGATATCATGTCGCACCTCCTGGAGCAGTACTGCAGCAACGAGGACGACAACACCAGCGACTACCTCAACGAAGGGCTCATGCGTTCGCTCATCCACAGTTCGCGCATCGCCGTCAAGAACCCGCAGGACTACGAGGCACGCAGCAACATCATGTGGACGGCCACCTGGGCGCTCAACACGCTGCTCAAGCAGGGCAAACGGCAGGACTGGATGGTGCACATGATCGGCCATGCCATTGGTGTGGTGACCAACGCAACCCACGGTATGACCCTCGCGTCGGTCTCCATCCCGTACTACAAATACATCATGCACAGCGGGTTGCACCAGTTCGTGCGCTTTGCCAAGAATGTTTGGAACGTCCGTTCTGAAGGTAAAACCGACGAAGAGATTGCCTTGGAAGGTTTGGCTTCGATGGAGGCTTGGATGCGCGAAATCGGCGTGACGATGAAGGCTTCCGAACTGGGCGTCACCCCCGACAACATCGAGACTATCGCTGATGCGACGGTCCTCGGTGGCGGTTTCATGCAATTGACACGGGAGGACGTTGTGGAAATTTTGAAACGGGCACTGTAGAGACGCGTTGCAGCACGTCTCTACAAAGGAACGGCTCCCCAATTGTAGAGACGTTTCATGAAACGTCTCTACGACGGACCATAAACCACCAATTACAGATTACAGAAAAACAATGGAAAAACGCTTTTGGAACGAATATCAGAAGGAAATCGCGGATGACCACTTCTTTTACGAAAGGAGCTGCATCCGGCAGACCTTTTTCCCCGGGTCGGAGGCGACCTTCCTGAACATCATGCGCAATGACCTCGGGAAGGACATCTACGACTCCTCGCACCAGCACACCTGCACGGGCATCGGCTACCACTCCGACGTGGTGCCGTTCGAGACAACCATGACCATCGTGGCGCGGCTCTTCTCGCTGATGACCGAACGCGGCTACAAGAACTACGTCCCCTCGTGCGTCACCTCTTTTGGGGTGATGACCGAGCTCATCGAGAAATGGAAAGAGCAACCCGAGATCCTGGAGAAGGCCCGCGAGTACCTGTACAAAGCCACGGGTAGGACGTTTGAGATGCCCGAGAACATCGTGCACCCGTCGGACTTGATCTTCAAGTTCCGTTTCGAGCTGAAGGAGAAGATGAAGTACCAGCTGATTAACCGCTTCACGGGCAAGCCGTTGCGCGGGGTGGAACATATCGGCTGCCACTACGCCAAGATTTTCCCGAAGCACGGCATCGGTAACGCGGAGTTTCCCTACGTGCTGGCCGGCATGATTGAGGCTTGGGGCGGTGAGGTGGTCGATTATCCTGAACGCCGTCACTGCTGCGGCTTCGGTTTCCGCCAGTACCTCGTGCAGGAGAACCGCGGCTATTCCATCGCCAACTCCAAGAAGAAGTTCGAGTCGATGGAACCCTACGAGCCCGACTTCATCGTGGCCAACTGCCCTGGTTGCGCCATGTTTCTCGACAAATGGCAGTACACCATCGCCGAGATGGAGCACAAGACCTACGACAAGGAGGGCTACGGCATCCCGGTGCTCACCTACGAAGAGCTCGCCGGTTTGTTGCTCGGCTACGACCCGTGGGTGATGGGCATGCAGCTCCACCAGGTGCAGTGCGAACGCCTCCTCGACAAGATCGGCGTCGCCTACAACCCCGACGACAAATACCGCGGCGCCTCCGGCAAAATCCTCCGCGCCCCGGAAAAACCGGAGGTGTTGAAGGTGTGACGAGTTGTAGAGACGCAAAATTTTGCGTCTCTACGGAATGACGAGGATATATAAGATGCTTCTTTGAGCAGCCTCGGAGAGGCAAAACGCGCGAAGCGCAATTAACCCCACACAAGCGAAGCGCAGTGTGGGGCCATCAGGAAAAAAACAAGTGAATATGAAGAACATCGCAATCATAGGCGCCGGCCCCGCCGGCATAGAAGCCGCCTCTGTGCTGGCGAAACAACATCAAGTGACCCTCTTCGAGAAAGAGGAAAAACCGCTGTGCAACATCCGCGACAAGGCCTACCTCTTCCCGGACTTCAGCTCCGCCGACGAGCTGGCCGACAAGCTGGAAGCGAAGTTGCAGGATGAGAGCATCACTTTCAAGCCTGACTGCGCCGTGACGGCCATGAACCGCACGGACGGGCAGTGGACGCTGACCCTCGCGGATGGCACTACCGCCACTTTCGACGCGGTGCTGCTGGCCACCGGCTACCGGGTCTTCGACGCGCACCAGAAGGAGGAGCTCGGTTACGGCATCTACCGTGGCGTAATCACCTCGCTGGAGATGGAGAAGATGATCAAGGAGAACCAGATCCGCAACATTATGAACGAGGTGCCGAAGCAGATCGTCTTCCTGCAGTGCGTGGGCTCCCGCGACGAGAAGTCGGGCAATCACTATTGCTCGAAAGTCTGCTGCGTGACCGCCGTGAAGCAGGCCATCGAGATCAAGAAGCAGCATCCCGAGACGGATGTCTATATCTTCTACATGGACTTGCGCATGTGGGGACAGGGCTTCGAGGAGATGTATCGTGAGGCGCAGGAGAAGTACGGCGTCAACTTCGTGAGAGGACGTATTTCCGAAGCCGCCTCCACTTTCGACAACCGTGTGCAAATCAAGGCCGAGGACACCCTTATGGGCAATCCGATGACGATGAACAGCGACCTGTTGGTGCTGATGGTCGGTATGTGTGCCTCCGACGGCACCGCCACCTTGTCGAAGTGTGCCGGCATCGATGGTCTCTATCGTTTTGCGCAGAGCCTGTCACCTCATACTGAGGATAACCTCACCGCCCAGTCCGGCCTTTTCCTCGCTGGCTCCTGCAAACGCCCGATGTGCATCGAGGACACTATCCAGGACGCGAGAGCGGCAGCACTGGAGATAATTTAGGACTTGAGACTTAAGACTTGAGACTCAAGGTGTGCAGAGATATCTCTAAAAGTCTTAAGTCTCACGTCTTAAGTCTAAAAATATGATTGATATGAGAAAAATACTAACAATAATCCTATTTGTTGCCGCAAGCCTCTGCTTGTCTGCCCAAACCAATTACACGTTTATTACGCACCATAACGTAGTCAAAAACAGCTACAACTTCTGGGTTTCCGTGCCGGACACCTACGAAGAGCAGAAGGGTGAGATTCCAGTGGTGCTGTTCCTGCACGGGGCCAGTCTGCGTGGCACCGACCTCAACAGAGTTCGTAAGTATGGTCCGCTGGATGCCATCTCCATGGGCCGCGACATTAACGCCATCATCATCGCCCCGCAGAATCCTGGCGGTGCGTGGAACTCCGTGAAAGTGCTCGACATCCTCACTGTAGCCAATATGCCGTTGATACCAACCGTATCTATTTGATAGGCATGAGTTTGGGCGGTTTCGGCACAATCGAGTTTTTGGCCAACCATGCTGAAAAGATAGCCGCTTCGATGGAACTGTGTGGCGGCACCATCCGAAAAGACCTTTGCAAACTGAACACGGTGCCGTTGTGGATTATCCACGGTACTGCTGACAGGGCTGTGCCCGTCTCCCGCGCCACGGAAATTTACGAGTCCATGAAGAAGTGCGGACCTACCGACCTCCTGCGCCTTGACAAGTGGGCAGGCGTCAACCACGGCGATTTGGCCCGATTATTCTACCTCAAGGAGACCTACGACTGGCTCTTCGCACACTCCAAGGCCGATAACCCTCGCCAGGTCAACAAGGAAATTAAAATAGTGAAAGAGGACATGGCACGCGCCTACAAGGACATCACCCGAGGATCCAACGTAATCACGGTGAAGAACTATAGTCGTAAGCAGCAGGATACCAACGATATGCGGCGCACCGACGACGATGACGATGAGGTGACCGCTAACGGTGTGGTCCAGTCGGAAACGAAACCGGAAGCGCCGGCTAACAACCAGACTGTCCAGAAACCTGAGCAGAAGTCTCAGCCCGCCTACAAGCCTGCCTCCACCGCCAAATACCACACCGTCAAGCAGGGCGACACGCTGTACGCCATCGCCAAGAAATACCACACCACGGTCGATAAAATCTGCAAACTGAACAAGATAAAAGAGACCACGATTCTGCAAATTGGCCGGAAGCTCCGTGTGAAATAACCGTGTAACCATCTAACCGTGTAACCTAAAAATTATGAACGAAAACATCAACAATGTCAAGCGCCGTTTCGGCATCATCGGGTTCGACCCCGCGTTGGACCATGTCATCGACGTGGCCATTCAGGTGGCCGTCACAGATTTGTCGGTGCTGGTGACCGGCGAGAGCGGTTCCGGTAAGGAGTCGGTGCCGAAGATCATCCACGCCTATTCGCCGCGCAAGACCAAGACTTACATTGCAGTGAACTGCGGCGCCATCCCCGAGGGCACTATCGACTCGGAGCTTTTCGGACACGAGAAGGGCGCGTTCACGGGAGCCGTCGATTCCCGCAAAGGCTACTTCGAGGAGGCCAACGGCGGCACCTTGTTCCTTGACGAGGTCGCCGACCTGCCGCTTTCCACGCAGGTGCGCCTGTTGCGCGTGCTGGAGACCGGAGAGTACATCCGCGTGGGCTCCTCCAAGGTGATGAAGACCGATGTGCGCGTGGTGGCCGCCACCAACGTCAACATCGCCGACCGCATCGCCAAGGGCAAGTTCCGCGAGGACCTCTATTACCGCCTCAACTCGGTGCCAATCCGAGTGCCTGCGCTGCGCGAGCGCCCGGGTGACATCTACCCACTCTTCGTCAAGTTCGCCGCCGACTTCTCCGACAAGTATCATGTCCCGACCATCTCGCTCACCGAAGAGGCGCAGGCCGTGTTGCGCGCCTATCGCTGGCCCGGCAACGTGCGCCAACTCAAGAATGTCACCGAGCAGATCTCTATTATCGAAAAAGAGCGACTGATAGATGCGGAGACGTTGAAACCCTACTTGACGGGCCCCGTCGGTTCCAACCTGCCGGCGGTGATGCCCACCGACAGTGAGCGGCAGGATAACATGCAGCGCGAGATCGTCTTCAAGTTCATTGCCGAACTGCAGCGCGAGGTGAAAGAGTTGAAAGCCACCGTCTCGCAGCTGGCCCAGAACCAGCCGGTGTACGTCCAGGGAACGCACCACCACGTCCTCCCCGACAACGCTATACCTGCCGACGGACAATACCCGTTCGTGACCACCCACGAGCACCACGGCGCAGAACCCGAACAGTACGACGACTCCGAGGTTATCGAAGACACTGCGGACTACTCCATGGAAGGCTTGGAGAAGCAGGCCATCATCGCCGCCCTCCGTCGCAACAAGGACAACCGCAAACTCACCGCCCAGGAACTCGGTATCTCCGAACGGACGTTGTATCGGAAGATTAAGGAATACGGAATCAGTTAGCAGTTGTAGTGATGAATCGAAAAGCCCCCATATTAAAAAACTTCTTCCTTAAGCAGTCCCGGAGGGACAACACGCACGAAGTGCAATTAACCCCACACAAGGTGCAAGCCGCAGTGTGGGGCGTATCCCGCAAGGCTCAGACAGCAGTGTGGGGTGGTGCATGTATCATCTTATTGGCGGTATTGTTAACCGGTTGCCGTATGTCCGTTTCGCTGACGGGCGGCACGGTGGATGCGCGGGCGAAGACCGTGGCCATCACCACGTTCCCGAACAACGCCACGCTCATCAACCCGACGCTGAGCCAGAGTTTCACGACGGCGTTGAAAGATAAGATCCAGGGGCAGACCCCGCTGACCATCGTGGACAACGACGGCGACTACACGATGGAGGGAGAGATTACGGGCTACACGGTGAATCCGTCGGCTCTCCAGGGCAATGACACCCCCTCCCAGAACCGTCTTACCATCACGGTGCGGGTGCGGTTCTACAACAAGTTCGACGAGAGCCTGAACTTCGACCAGAGTTTCTCCCGCTACGCCGACTACAACAGCTCGCTGAACCTCAGCAGCGTGGAGGCCACCCTTGTCGCCGAAATCACCGATGCCTTGACGGACGACATTTTCAACAAAGCGTTTGTGAACTGGTAGAGACGCACGGCCGTGCGTCTCTGCACAAAAAAAACGGGCGTGACCTCACCGGCCACGCCCGAATCGTTTACAATTGCAAATCTGTTAGGACAGATCCGCACGCTCCATCGCGTCTTTGTAATATTTCTGGTTGACGAAGACGTCTTCCTTGTACGGGTTGATATGGCGCTTCTTGGACTGTGCGATGATGTAACCCAATGCGATGATGTTGGTCACAAGGGCCAATGCGCTGATGAAGACCATCATCTTCGGGTTGGCAGCCACAACGGAAGGATCGACTGTGGTGCCCACAACGCCGTCAACGGCAGCCTGCCCGCCGGCAGCATACAGTTTCTCGACGGTGGCGACACCTTCCGGATAGAGGACGGGAAGCGTAGCCCAGTTGAACCATTGTTGACCATCCTTGAAGGTTTCTTGGAAGAGCGGGAAGACCTGAGCGAACATACACCAAATAGCCAAGGTGTTAGCGCGGTTTTGGATCCAACCACCGCGGTTCCACAACAGTGCGGCCACCGTCGGGGCGAGCAGCAAAGCAACACCGCAGTACCAGCTGTGCGTGGGCAGGCAGTTGTAGGTGTAAGCGAAGTTCCAGATGTCGTAAATCACGATATAGACCCACGTCATGTCGGCCCAGATCATGTCTTTTTTGTCTTTGGAGGGATAGACGTTCCACCATGCGGTCATACAGAAGATGTTGAGGATACCGGCCACGCCGTTCATCACGTTGTGCCAGCCGCCATACTGCCAAACACCTTCGGAGGTGAGCCACCATTTGTTCCAGCCCATTGCGGCGCTCTCGAAGTCGGAGGCGCAGGCAATCAGGATGTTGATGGCCACGATGATAAACGGGAACGGCTTGAACCAGTGTTTGGCACCGATGCCCCATTTGTACTTGATCATCATAAAGCCGATACACCCGGCGGTGGCAGCATAGAGCTTGGCGTAGTGGAACCAGCCCTGCATATAGACGTGCGTCTGGTTCGTCAGCGCCCATTCCGCACCGGTGCGTGCTCCGATGGAGATGGCCACGAAATAGACCGTCAGGATGACGGGGATGATCAGGAAGGTAAAGATGCCGCCGAACTTAGTGCGACGGGCGAACTCGTTGAACAGGATGAGACCCACGAGGACGACGAGCAGCATCCCCCATTGGGCCAGGGCGTGAGCCCCATAGACTTGGAAAAACATAGCGGTTTTATTTTATTGATTGGTGATTTGTGACTGCCTGCCCCACACTGCGGCTTCGCCTTGTGTGGGGTTAATTGCGCTTCGCGCGTTTTGCCTCTTCGAGGCTGCTCAAGGAACAATATCTCATATATGATGCCCTTGCGAATCTCTTGTAGAGACGCAATGCATTGCGTCTCTACAGACCAACGGTTCGGGTGCGACGTTCCTTCAAAATGGCGTAAATCGCCCAGACCGCGGTGAGGACCAGGGACATGGGGACGCCGACGGTGAGCAGCTCGCGGAGCATGACCGGGAAGCCGCCGGTCTCGAGGGCGGTGAAAAAGGGATACTGCCAGGTGAGTTCGCCGTTGATGATGTGATCGACGATGAGCATCACGGTGCCGCCCCAGAGCATTTTCTCCAACGCGGGAATCTGCCGTTTCAACGCGGAATCGGCGGTCTTGATACTTTTTTCATTGACTTTTCTGTATGCGCTGGTCACTATCGCCTGCGCCATGGGTACTATAAAACAGGACATATTAATTGGTTTTGTGTGCAAAATTACATTTTTTGTTGTTTGTTAGGGTAGAGACGTAAAATTTTGCGTCTCTACGAGTGTGTTTCCACCTGGATTTCCCTGATTTCGACCTCATTGCCCCGCAAGAGCCAGGTGTTTTCGCTGTTGCAGTGCGGGCACGTCCTCCCATGTTTCACCGTCTCGTACTCCCGTTTGCAGTCGTCGCACCAGGTGACGGCGGGGATGGTGTTGACCTTCAGCTCGCAGCCCTTCAGCAGTTCCTCCTTGTCGGCGGCCCAGCGCCAGCAGTCGGTGAGCAGGTGCGGGACCACCGTGGAGACCTCACCGATGTCCATCACCACAGCATCCACGTGATTTACGTGGTTTTCTTCTGCGGCTTTTTTCACGTCGCGGATGATGTAGAAGACGATACCCAGTTCGTGCATAACCTTATATTCACTTTACCTTCCTTGCCACGCCTCACACTGCGGCTTCGCCTTGTATGGGGTTAATTGCGCTTCGCGCGTTTTGCCCCTCCGGGGCTGCTCAAGGAATATTCATAATTCATCATTTAAAAACGATTTTGGCGGCGCGTTTGAGCATATACGGCAAAATTTTGCTGAATTTCTCCTCGGAGGTGACAAGATCGCTGGCTTCGGGGTGCTCGCGGAAGAGGTGGATAGCGTCGAAGGCACACTTGGTGGTGCAGATGCCGCAGCCGATGCAGCGGTTTTCGTCCACTACGGAGGCACCGCAACTCAGACAGCGGGAGGTTTCAATACGGACTTGCTCTTCGGTGAGCGGGAGCGTGTACTCCTTGAATTTGTCAGACTGCTCGGCAATACCCTCCACCTGACGGGAGGAGTTGTCGTAAGATTCTACCACAATGTCATCCTTGTTGAGCTCGATGAAGTCGCGACGGTTGCGGCCAATGGTGAGATGACCGTGATGCACGTAACGGTGCAGACTCTCGGCCGCTTCGTGACCTTGGGCTATGGCGTCAATAGCGAACTTCGGACCTGTGAAACAGTCGCCGCCTACGAAGATGTCTTCCTCGGCAGTCTGGTAGGTCAGCGGGTCGGCCACGGGATACACTCCTCTGACGAACTCCACTTTCGTGTCTTTCAACAAATCTTTCAGAATCACCGTTTGCCCGATGGCGAAGATGACCAAGTCGGCATCCAAGGTAATTGTCTCGTTCTCATCGTATTGCGGGGAGAAACGGTGATCCGCATCATATACAGCAGTGCATTTCTTGAAGACGATGCCGGTGACGTTGTCGGTTCCCAACACCTCTTTCGGACCCCAACCTGGCTTGATGACCACGCCGTCTTCGCGGGCCTCTTTGCGTTCTTCCAAAGAGGCGGGCATGATGTCCTCGGTCTCCAAGGAGAGCATGGTGACGGAGGCCGCACCGCCACGCATGGCGACACGGGCAGCATCGATGGCCACATTGCCGCCACCAACCACGACGACATTGCCCATGGGAGGCAATTGCGTCCCGCAATTGCAATTATGCAGGAAATCGATGGCCGTGGTCGTTCCCGCCAATTTCTCGCCGGTAATGCCGGGCAATTTGCCGCCCTGACAGCCAATGGCCACGTAGAAACCCTTATAGCCTTGTTCCCTAAGTTGCTGGATGGTAATGTCTTTGCCAACCTCAACGCCGGCGTGGATGTCCACACCAATCTCGCGCATGATGTCGATTTCGGCCTTAATGACAGCCTTGTCCAATTTGTACGACGGGATGCCGTATTGCAGCATACCGCCGGGGATTTCGTTCTTCTCGAACACCGTGGGTTTGTAACCCATCGTAGCCAGATAGTAGGCGCAGCTCAGTCCAGCGGGACCGCCACCGATGATGGCAATCTTTTCCTCCCAATGTTCTTGCACGTTCGAAGCGATGTTGACCTCGGGTACGAATCGGGTTTCCGCTTTTAAGTCCTGCTCGGCAATGAACCGCTTCACCGCATCGATGGCGATGGGCTGGTCGATGGTGCCGCGTGTGCAGGCATCCTCGCAACGGCGGTTGCAGACGCGTCCACACACGGCTGGGAACGGGTTCTCACGCTTAATGAGTTCCAGTGCCTCCGTGTATTTGCCCTCAGCAGCCTTCTTCAGATAGCCCTGCACGGCGATATGCGCCGGACAAGCGGTCTTGCAAGGCGCAGTACCCGTCGGGTAGCAGTTGATGCGGTTCTTGTCGCGATAGTCCTCGTCCCACTTTTCTGGTCCCCACTTTTTCGCGTCGGGCAGCTCCTGTTTCGGGTAGGTCTGCTCGCCGTGTTTGGTGCAGAGCTTCTGCCCCAGACGGACAGCACCAGCGGGACAGTACTCCACACAACGACCGCAAGCCACACAGTTCGTCGGTTCCACCTTCGCCACGTAGGCACTGCGGGAGAGATTGGGGGTATTGAAGAGTTGCGAAGTACGCAAGGCATTACAAATCTTAACGTTACAGTTGCAGATAGCGAAGATTTTGTCCTCGCCGTCGATATTGGTGACTTGATGCACGAAGCCGTGATCCTCCGCCTTCTGCAAGATGGCCATACATTCGTCGTAAGTGATGGCGTGTCCGCGCTCGGTCTCAACCAGGTAGTCAGCCATATCGCCCACACCGATGCACCAATCGCGGTAGTCGTCAGCACAGCCCTCGTCGAGTTTCTTGCGACCATAACGGCAGGAGCAGATACCCACAGCCAAGTGTCCCTCGTAGCGTTTGAGCCAGTAGGAAATATGCTCAATATCAAGGCTTTTGTTCTCCATTGAGATGGCTTTCTCCACGGGGATGACGTGCATACCGATACCCGCGCCGCCCATCGGCACCATCGGGGTGACCTTCTCCAACGGAAGGAACGTCATGCGCTCGAAGAACATCGCCAACTCGGGGTGCTTGTCCATCAGGTAGGTGCTCATGTTGGTGTATTCAGCGCTGCCGGGCACGAACATCGGCACCCAATAGACGCGATCCTCGCGGTTGTAGGTGGTGCCGGGCACAGGACCTTCTTTGGTGTATTTGTCGCCGTAGTCGTACTCCAGCATCCCGAACAAGGCCAGTTTGTCGAGCAATTCGTCAAACGTGGCGTCGTCGGGGGTGTAGTGCTTCTTGGCGTTCCACTCGTGGAGCAGCTGGTAGGAGCGGTGCTCGCGGACCTTCAGCCCCCGCTTGGGGAGCATATCCAGCAGCAGGTCGAGGGAGGCCTCGCGGGTGGTGGCGTCCATCTCGTCCTCGAAGATGCAGGCGAGACCCCAGTATTCGGGGTCGTCGGTGGTCATCTTGATTTTGCCGGGCACGCGGTCGGTGACCTTCCGGACGAATTTCAGCAGTTTCAGGTTCGGGTGCTTGTCGCCTTTGTGTTTGGGGACAAAGCGGGTGGACATTTCGGGCATATTACGTATATTTGGTGACTTTTGTGATTTCCCCACACTGCGCTTCGCTGGTGTGGGGTTAATTGCGCTTCGCGCGTTTTGTCTCTTCGAGACTGCTCAAGGAAGTTGTTTCAGAAGCCATTCGACAAGATGGTCGATTCCGTGGCCGGTTTTGGCGGAGACGGGGATAATTTGGGCTTGGGGGTTGCGGAGGTGGATGTATTTTTTGCAACGTTCGAGGTCGAAGTCGAAGTAGGGCACCACGTCCATCTTGTTGATGATGACGAGGTCGCAGACGGTGAACATGAGCGGGTACTTGAGGGGTTTGTCGTCTCCTTCGGGCACGGAGAGAATCATGGCGTTGCAGGTCGCGCCGGTGTCGAACTCGGCGGGACATACGAGGTTGCCGACGTTTTCGAGGACGACAAGATCGACCTCATCAAGGTTGACGTTGTCGAGTCCCTGGCGGGTCATCTCCGCGTCAAGGTGGCACATGCCGCCAGTATGCAGCTGGATGGAGGGCACGCCGGTCTTCTCCTTGATCTTGACGGCATCCACATCGCTGTCGATGTCAGCCTCCATCACTGCCACGCGGGTTTTTCCTTTAATCCGGTTGATCAGCTGGATAAGGGTGGAGGTTTTGCCACTGCCGGGCGCGGACATCAGGTTTAGGAGGAAAACCCCTTTGTCCTTCAGCTCTTGCCTGAGATTGTTGGCATCCTGCTCGTTCTCGGCGAAGACGCTCTTCTTGATTTCGATGACTTTTACTTCGTCCATTCGGATAGTTTTTTGAATTGGCAAAAGTACGATTTTTTTTGTATTTTCGCGGCCGAAATTTGAGAAGACGAAACGTTAATTCGAGAATGAGAGCGAACACGTACATTACTGCAATTGTCAGCCTCGTGGCGTTGTTTCTCGCCGGTTGTGCGAAAATTACCACCCCGACGGGTGGACCGAAGGATTCGACCCCGCCGAAGGTGCTGAAGGTGGAGCCTGCCGACGGCACTGTGCGTTTCAATGAAAAGTACATTCGCATCTGGTTCGACGAGTTCGTTACGGTGAACAACCCGAACGAGAACGTGCTCATATCTCCTCCGTTGACTAAGAATCCCGACTATACGGTCAAGGGCAAATCGCTGGTAATCAAGTTTAAAGATACGTTGCGAGCAAACACCACATACAATATGGTCTTCTCAGAAGCTATCAAGGATTTCCATGAGGGCAATCCATTGAGCTATTTCCATTACGGATTTTCCACGGGCGACAGTCTGGACGATTACATGATTCGCGGCAATATCCTCGATGCCAAGACGCTCGCACCTGCCAAAGATTTCTACGTGCTGCTCTACAAGGGTAATGCCGACTCGCTGCCGCTCACCACAATGCCGAATTATGTCGCGAAGTCGCTTGCCGACGGAAGTTTCCTGCTGAAGAATATCGCGCCTGGCGACTATAAGATTTTTGCGCTCAAGGATATCAACTCGAATTTCCGTTTCGACCTGCCCAACGAGGAGATTGCCTTTCAGGAGGCGGTTGTTACGGCTGTCCGTGCACTGCCCGATACCGCCGCCGATTCGCTGAAGGCTGAGCTGCCGCTCGTTACCCTCATGTCTTTCGCCGGCGCGGATTCTGTGCAAGTGCTCTCCCGCTACGACAATCCCGCGGCGGGGGTCTATAAATTCCCGTACAAGCTCCGTTTTGTTGATTTCTCCGTCACTCCGGAGGCGGAAGCGTTGGATTATTTTGAGCAGATTAACGCCACGCATGATACGGTCACGTGGTATCTCAAAACGCCGTTAACAGATACCGTATTTTATTATTTTAATGCTGATAATCACATAGATACGGTGAAGCTGATACCGTATAAGGAGAAGTCGTCCGGCGGTCGCGGTCGCGGTCAGCAGACCACTCCAAAGTTATCGGTGAGCTTCACGAATGCGGGCGAGTACCATCTGCCGCTCACGCTACGTTTTTCGTACCCTGTGCGCCCGACCGACACATTCAGCGTATGGGTCTATTCGCAGCAGCAGGACCACAAGGACACGGTCGTCTATCACTACACCGTGCCCGACACGTTTACGCTGCAACTGCCTTTGCCGATGACGGTTACGGAAAAGAAAAGCTATTCGGTGATGATTCCCGATTCGGTATTTTTCGGATACAACGGTCTCACCAACGACACGTTACGGACGCAATTCACCACCAAATCCGAGAAGGATTATGGCACGCTGATCATGAATTACCAGCTCCCGGACGATGGGAAACAGTATGTGGTCACGTTGTGGAGCAACGACAAAATTGTACAGGAGGATGTTCTTACCGCCTCAAAAACAATTACTTATCCCTTCTTGAATCCCGGTGCTTATCGTGTCAGTGCTTTTTGCGACGAGAACCGAAACGGTCGTTGGGATCCCGGTGACTATCGGAAGAAACTGCAGCCGGAGACCATGTACAATTTCCCGACAAATATCAATATTCGCGCCTATTGGGACAGTGAAGAGACGTTTGCGATAGGGATGTGATGCCTGTAGAGACGCACGGCCGTGTGTCTCTACAACGTACTACAAATCATTGTTCCCTAAAATTGGTAACAGTAACTGAATGTCATTACCGAATTGAACTGCTTGTACACCACGCGGTCGTACACCCACGTGGGGATGCGCACAGGCACGATGGAATTTTCGAAACGGAAATTCACGCTGTGGTGGTCGGCAATCATAAGGGAGATGCCTGCGATGCCAGAAAATTCGTACCAGCGGAACGGAGGTCGTCCGACAATCAGCCCATTCGCCTCACGTTCACGACTGAAGACATTCACTCCGAACACCGGGCCGATTTCTAACTCGAATTGGAAAGGCTTTCCCCACAAGGTCCATTTTCCCGCCGTCCATACCACCAATAGGGGCATTTCCACGTAGCCTAATGTAAGTGAGTAAAAGTTGTCGGCAAAATCATTTTTCGGAGAGTAGGAATGGCTCCCTTTCATCATGAAATCCAGCTCTAATTGCAGTTTCAGCCGCCCTGACGGAACGATGGTGTGGTTGACAAACGCGCCCGCCGCCGCGCCCACCTTATGGAACCCGGATAGGTCGTCGCCGGAAATCTGCGACGCGGTAAATCCAACCCTTACCCCGCCGTAGAAACGGGAATTGTCGGGTTTTTCCTTTTCCTGCGCGAAACCAGTCATGAACAGGCCGATTAATACGGCCAATATGGTGATTTTTCTTGTCATATTATTATCTTTGTCCTTAACCACCTAACCTTAAACCTTAAACCCTCAACCTTATTCCATCTTACCACACGGATTCCCAATCCTCCGCCTCCCTCACCGACTTGTCCCTTTGGAACTCCAACAGTTTCGCGTATTTGAGGAAACTGTTGTGGGCGACGGCGCGGGAGAGCACGTAGCCGTCGAGGCCGCCGAGAATGCCGCCACGGAAGAAGTAGTTGCTGATGAAGGCCGCTAATCCGTGGAAAAACGGCGAGAAAGCGTTGGCCTTCTTCCCTTGAAGGTAGAGGATTTTTGCGCCCCGAGAGCTGTAGTTGCGTTCGGGCTTGGAGAAGAGGCTGTCGTAGTTTTTGTAACGGTAGTGGATGATGTCGGCCTTGAGGCGTTTCGTGTTCTTCTCGGGCACGAAGGCGTGCTGCTTGCGGTCGAGGAAGCGTAGCTTGTCCTTGCGATAGAGCCGCACGAGCCAGTCAGGGTACCAGTTGCAGGCCTTCACCCACCGCTCCCCGATGTAATTGCGCCGGCGGATGGCGAAGCCGTCGTATGGAGTGTGCTCCAGATCCAGCTGTTGGATGGTCGCCACGAGCTCGTCGGTGAGTCGTTCGTCTGCATCGAGACTGAGCACCCAGTCGTTCTTGGCATGTTCCAACGGCAGGTTCTTCTGCGGCCCGTCGCCGATGTAGGGATGCACGAAGACGCGCGCGCCAGCCTTCTCCGCCAACTCGACGGTGTCGTCCTTGCTGCAGGAGTCGGTGACGATGACCTCATCGCACACCCTCTGCAGAGAGTGGATGCAGGCTTCGATGTTTTTGGATTCGTTTAAGGTGGTGATGATACCGGTAATCATACGCGTTCGATTTTCGCACCTAATGCATTCAGCCGTTCCACGATATGCTCGTAGCCACGGTCAATCTGCTCAACGTTCTGGATGACGCTCTTGCCTTCGGCGGACAGGGCCGCGATGAGCAGGGCGATACCGGCGCGGATGTCGGGGGAGGACATCTTGGTGGCTCGCAGACGTTTCTCGCGAGCCAAGCCAATCACGATGGCGCGGTGCGGGTCGCAAAGCACGATCTGCGCGCCCATCGACTGCAGCATATCGACGAAGAACAAGCGGCTCTCGAACATCTTCTGGTGGATCAGCACGCTGCCTTTGGCCTGTATGGCCGTCACGAGGGCGATGCTGATGAGGTCGGGGGTGAACCCCGGCCACGGGGCGTCGGCGATGGTCAGGATGGAGGCCTCGCGCGGGTCGGAGTAGATGCTGTAAGGCTCCTGCCCGTGGACGATGAGGTCATCACCTTTCCGCTCGAACTGCACGCCCATCTTGCCAAAGGTGTAAGGAATCAGTCCGAGATGGTCGCAGGCGCAATCCTTGATGGTCAGCTCCGACTGGGTCATCGCCGCCATGCCGATAAAGCTGCCCACCTCGATCATGTCGGGGAAGATTCGATGCGTGCATCCGTGCAACTTCTTGACCCCCTGAATCTTCAGCAAATTGGAACCGATACCGGAAATCTTCGCGCCCATGTTGTTAAGCATGGTGCAGAGCTGGTACAGATAGGGTTCGCAGGCGGCGTTGAATATGGTGGTCTCGCCTTCCGCCAGCACTGCCGCCATCACGATGTTGGCGGTACCCGTCACGGAAGGCTCGTTCAGCTGCATGTAGCAGCCCTTCAACTGCTTGGCTTCCAGCTCGAAGAACTTCTCGTCCGGGGAGGTGGAGATCACCGCCCCGAGCTTCTCCAACCCTTCGAAGTGGGTGGTCAGCGGTCGCCGTCCAATCTGGTCGCCGCCGGGTTTGCCGGAGTAGGCCTTGCCGTAACGACCCAACAGCGGACCGAGCACCATGATGGAGGCGCGGATCTTGGTCGATAGCCGCGAAAACTCGTCGGTGCGCAGCTGCTCGAAATCGACATCCTCGGCCTGAAACGTGAACGTATGTTCGTCCACTTCCGTGATCTTCACCCCCATCAGTGCTAAGATTTCGCGATAGCGCTGCGTGTCGAGGATGTTCGGGATGTTGGAAATGGTGACCGGCTCGTCGGTCAGCAACACGGCCGAAAGCACCTGCAGGGCTTCGTTCTTCGCGCCCTGCGGGGTGATCTCGCCTTTTAGCCGATGGCCGCCTTGTATGATAAACTCTGCCATGATGTTTGTTCTTTCGGCCCCAGGGCGGCGGTCTTCGGCCTTACCCTGGGCTACCGAGCTCTTGCCCCTGACGGGACTGCTTAAGGAATTATGTTTAAGGAAATTAAACTATTTCATTCACTAATCACTAATCACTGATCACTAATCACTAATCACTGATCACAAATCACTAATCACAAATCACTAATCACTAATCACTAATCACTAATCACTAATCACTGATCCTATTCCGGAATCACAATCGGGAAATTCTGGGTGAACTCCATGCGGTAGGGTGCGCCGATGATATTGGTCAGGAAGTTGGTGTACTGGTCGGTGAACTGGAACTTGTTGGCGTCGTAGTAGGCAGCCGGCAGCGGGAAGTTGCCGATGTTGCCCATCTCGATGGCGTCAGTGTGGAACTCTTCAAGTTCGTCATAAGGGACGATGTCGCGGAGCACGGGCATCTTGCCATAATCCTCGCGGAGCAGCAGATCGACGACTTTGTCGGCCAGCGTGGAGGTCAGCCGGCGGTCGTACTCGTAGCACTTGCCGGAACGCGGGATGTAGCCGGAGATCTGTCCGCGGGCTTCGATGCCGAGACGCTTGTTGATTTCGGAAGCGATGACGCCGCTCACACCGCCGAAACGCGGGTGACCATACTCGTCAAGGTCGGAGCTGGCATACACCATGCCGAGTTCCTGTTTCTCGTCGTCCCACCAGCGAACACCCTCGGAAACCGCGATGATGAGGCTGTGTTTCGGGGAACGCATGTACATCTCCTTCACGGATTCGAAGAAGAACTCCTTGCGCTCCTTGGTCATCTCGACCTCGGGAACCAATGCCATCTGGGCACCGCCGAAGGAGGCCGTACCGGTGAGCCAGCCCGCGTCGCGGCCCATCACTTCGAGGACCATGATACGTTGGTGCGACTCGTTGGTGGTGTGCAGCTTGGCCGTCAGTTTCTTGATGGCCATGGCGCCGGACGGGAAGCCGGGGCACAACACGGTCTCATGCTGTTGGCCGTTGTAGTGGTGGTATGTGCGGGTGCGCAGGTCGTTGTCGATGGTTTTCGGGAAACCGATGACGGGGATGCCGTAGGTCTCGTACATCTTCTTGGCCGCGCCGTTGGTGTCGTCGCCGCCGATGGTCACGAGCACGTCGATTTTGTAGCGTTCGATGTTGCGGAGAATCTGTTGGGAGCGGTCTTCGGGACTCTTCTTGCTCGGGAAGGGGTTGGTACGGCTGGAGAGCAGCGCGGTGCCGCCGTAGAGGCCGTTGTAGGGGATATTGGTGAGGTCAACGATGTCGCCGTCGCCGAGCAGGCCTTTCCAGCCGCGCAGCACGCCATAGACGCGGAAGCCGAGCATGGAAGCGCGGTTGCGCACCGCTTCGATGCTGGAGTTGATGGCCGGGGTGTCGCCGCCGCCGGAAAGAATCGCTAACGTTTTGCCGTTGAAGAGTTTGTCTTTTCTCATATTGATATTTTTTAATGTTAATAATTGTCGTTTCCGTTGTAGAGACGCAAAGCATTGCGTCTCTACGGCAATGCATCCCGTTTCATTGTAGAGACGTGCCATGGCGCGTCTCTACAGACCGATATTATTTTGCCAGCAGCTTCGTCTTCTCGTTGCGGTGCGTGGAATCGGTGCGAATCAGTCCCTCTTCAAGGCTCATCTCTACCAGAATGCCGTCCAGCATTTCCTCCACGATGTAGTTCGAAAGGTCGAAGTTCAGCGGGGTGATGCTGTATTGCGTGTATCGCTGTGTCATCTCATTCCAGACTTCATTCACGCCGTAGAGGTTCATACGGATGGTCACCGGGGTCTGGAAAGAGGTCTTCAAGAAGCTGTAGCCCAACAGCGTGAAATAGCGGGTGATGGCATCAGGGGAACCATAGACCAGCGCATCGTAGTCCGTGATAACCAACGAATCGATGGCCGTCTTCAGCGTGGGAAGGATTTGTCCGCCGCAGCTCTCCGCCAGTCGGTTGGTGCGGAGAATCAGCGTGTCGGAGAGGTAGCCGTACCCGTGGTTCTCCAGTGTGTCGAAGAGGGAGGACTGCAACAGATCGAAATCAATTCGGTAGGCCGCGTCGTTGTAGTTGTAGAAGCCGTCGGGCACGCAGAGGTGGTTCACCGCAGAGTCTGCGGAGGTTCTCAGACATTCCCGGATGGCCACATCCTTTTGTGCGTTCGTGTATAATTGTTCCACGTATGTGCCGCTCTCGTCTTTGCAGGAGAACAGTGTAACCACGGCCATCAAGGCCATTCCCAATAGGATACTCAGCTTTTTCATATCTCTTTTTTCGATTTTCAAATTCAAGCTGCAAAAATACTATTTTTGCCGAATGAATCAACATCTAATCGAAACAGAATCCACGAACGCCTGGTTGATGGCTCAGGCGAGGGAACGGCGGCAGTTTGGCGAGCCGCTTCCAGACCTTTACGCCGTCTATTCCGACTTCCAAACCGCCGGACGAGGCGCAGGCACCAACAAATGGCACAGCTCGCGGGGAATGAACATCCTCACCAGCATTTACTTTGAAACCGGCTTGGACGCCGCCGACCAGTTCGTTTTCAACCTCTGGTTCGCGACCTCCACCCGCCGGTACCTCGCAAAGTACGTGCCCGAAGTCCTCATCAAATGGCCCAATGACCTATACGTGCGCGACCGCAAGCTCGCCGGCGACCTCACCGAGCATTCCGTCTCCGGCAACCGCCTCGACTTCACCATCGCGGGCATCGGCATCAACGTCAATGAAGAGGTTTTTCCGTCGGAGATCCCGAACCCGACATCACTGTTCCTCGAAACCGGCCGCAAATACGATGTTGGAATGTTGATGGACGAGTACCTCGCCGTCTTGCGCGAGCGTCGTCCGCTGCTGTCCGCGGAACACGAGGCCGCCCTCCGCGAAGACTACCTTTCGCACCTCTATCGCCGCAACGAAATGTATCCGTATCTAGTTAACGGGCAGCAAATTGACGGTGTTATCCGCGACATTGACCGCTTCGGACGGTTAGTTCTAGAATTCCCGGACGGAACGCGGAAAGCATACGGCTTCAAGGAAATTGCCTATTGCTTGTAGCCTAAATTTTACTATTTTCGCGCCCCGAAAAAACAATCGTTATGGCAAAGAAAATCCTCTATATCCACGGTTTCAACTCTGCGGGCGGCGGGCACAAGGCCCAGGAACTGCAGAAGATGTTCCCCGACTGGCAGGTGCTGTCGCCGACGTTCGACTACAAAGACCCCGCCGGTGTGCAGAAGAAACTCGACTCGCTCGTGCGCACGCAGCGCGTGAACGCCGTTATGGGCACCTCCCTCGGCGGTTTCTTCGCCATCTACTGTGCCAAGAAGCACAAGCTCCCCGTCATGGTCATCAACCCCACCATCCGGCCGTCGGAGACGTTGGCCAAACACCTCGGCAAACAGAAGAACTTCGTCACCAAGGAGGAGTACCAGTTCACCGCCGCCGACCTCGCCAAGTTCGCCGACTTCGAGCGGAAGGTCTTCGACAAGCTGCCCTGCGACGACACCCTCCTCCACTTCGCCCTCTCCACCGACGACGAGCTCCTCGGCGACCACCACTACCTCGAACAGAAATTTCCGAAATGCCAGGATTTCAACTATTTCGACCAGCAGGGACATCGGTTCGCAGGGGTGAAGATTCTGAAGCCGATCATTGAGAGAACGATGGCAGTTAGTAGTTAGTAGTTAGCCCCACACGGCGGCTGTCCTTATACTTTTTGTTGGCACTGTAGCCACAGTTGAAGCACCGGGTCTGATATGTAGAGGCCGTCTTGGCGCAGCTCTATGAAGTCTTTTTCAATTAAAGTCTTCTGCATCTTGCTTACATTGGATTTTGACCCAAGTTGGAATTTCTCCAATATTTCCTGAGATGCAAAGCCAGAATGTTGTCCTGCTATAATAGCACGGAGGAAATTCATCTGGAAGCTGGTGAGAGCCCTCGTTTGCTCCAGAAACAGAGGATTACATTGTATCATCAGGTCTTCAACTCCCTGCTCGAATTCAGCATCCGTGACTTCTTTTTCAGTGTTGAGCATCACATTCCAAGCCAATTGCTGCACGTAGGATGACTGATTCTGCACGACTTCGCAAATTCGAGTCACGTATCGTGCGTCAATGGAAAGGCCTTTCTCCTTGAACTTCCGTTGTATAAAGGGAGTCCAGTCGGCTGTCGGGATAGGTTGCAAATAGTTCAACTCCCCGAACTGGTATAACGGCATACGCTTGTTTTGGAAAAGATTGGTCATCATGTGCTGACGGCTTCCGAACAAACAATAGGAGACGTGTTTCTGGTGCTGCCAAGCGCCGCGCATCCGCTTTTGTACATCCAGGGTGTCGGGCCAATCACCCACCTGCTGGAATTCGTCGATGCAGACAACAATGTGTTTCCCAATATGCTGCGCAAGAATTTCAGGCAGATTGAGTATCTCTTCGGGCTTATACTCCTTCGGGGTGATTCCTAACGATATGGAATAATCTGTTGTCGGGTCTGGACTGAACGAGATTTTGGGCGTCAGTCGGACCAGAAAGCGTTTGATGTTTTCGATGGCGATCTCCATCTTGGACGAGGTTTGCTTCAACAATGCGACAGCAAATTTGTTGTAGAAATCGTATTCCGAACGACAGTCGTAAATGTCAACGTACACGGTATGGACAATTTTCCTGTCCACCTCTTGTTGCACTTTTTTAACGAGCGATGTCTTGCCCATGCGACGGGGCGAAATAAGGATGACATTAAGCCCGTTCTCGAAATTCACTTTTAGTCTGCGAGTCTCCTTTTCCCTGTCCGTAAAATTGTTTCCGCTTACTGAAACACCATAGATAAAAGACCTCTCTATTTCTTTCATAACAACTGTAAAATATTGTAAACAAACGCCTTAATCGGTTCACTACTTAGTGGACCACCGATTAGTGGACCACTAAGTAGTGAACTTGTATTTCGCCGCAAAAATACAAAAACATTTAAACGGTTCAATTTGTTTCTACAATATTTTTTCTACGAAAAAAAATGGTCGTCACCAGCACTGGCAACGACCATTTGTAATTCATCATTTCTTTACGAACGCCTTCGTCACCATCCCGCCATCCGTGGCAATCCGCACGAAATAGGCACCGGCGGAGAGGGACGAGACGTTGATTCGGATTGGTAGAGACGTGCCATGGCGCGTCTCTACAACGGCATGGACCGTCTTCCCGTAAACATCCACCACCTCGATTTCCCCGCCCAATTGTACATTGTTCATTGTACATTCCACATTGATCACGTCGCCGGCGGGGTTCGGGTATATCTTGATGTAACGGTCATAATCCGCGATGCCGGTGTTGGTGGTCCGGGCCGTCACAACGGGTGTCCATTCGCTGGTTTGAACGCCGCAGACCGATTGTACTTGTATCTGATATTCGGTGTTGGGTTGCAAGTCGGTGATGAGGTAGGAGGTCGCGTAGGAGACGTCGGAGCTCATTTCGCCGCTGCCGGCGCGGTACTGTATATTCCACTGCTCCGCGTCGCCGGTCTCCGTCCACGCGATGGAGAGCGTGTTGTCCGAGGAGTCGGTCACGTGCAGGTCGGTGGGGGCAGGACAAGGGCCCTGCTCCGTGGTGAAGGTGATTTCGGCACCGTAATAGACGGCGGTGTCCGTGGCCGCGAACGCCCGGAAAACATACTCCGTGGAGTGCTGCAAACCTGACGCTGTGAAAACCATCGGGGAGGCGGTCAAGTTCGCAGACTGATAAACAGTGGAACCCGACATACGCCACTCGAACCCCTGGTTGACGATGGGACGGTTGCCCGGGTCGGCGATGTGGCCGTGGAAAATGGCTGTGTTTGTCCCCACCTGCGACACCGAATCTGTGACCACCACCGGCTCTATCACTGGACAGTCGGCAGTGAAAGCGTAAAGGGTGGTGTCGGAATAGGCGTAGAACAGCTGGCTGATCTGATACAGCGTGGCGCCGTCGGGATCTTGGAAGATGATGCCGCACTCGTTGAACATGCTGCCGTTGTCCCAGACTAACCGGATGTCTGCCCCATGACAGAGACTCAAAGAGACCGTGTCGTAGGACATCACGTGCTGAACAGGATGGCTTATCGCCGCCGTGTCCATGATCTTCACCCCGTTCTGGAAGACATACATGCGGCCGCCGCTCCAACCGTCACCCCAGGTGTCGGTCAGAATGAGCGTGTATTCACATTGGTCGATTTCCTCGCAGGAGGGGGTGATGAACGTCAGCATTTTGTAGGTGGAAGTCTCCCCGTCACCGCAGTCGGCCTGCACGCGCACGAAGTATTCGGTCTCAGGCTGCAGGCTCGTTAAAGTGAAAGACGGGCTGTTCACCGCGTTGGAAGTCCACGAGGTGGCACTGGCCTCCTTGTAATCGACATTCCAGGCGGTCTCCACATTGCCCGGGGCCCACGCAAACGTCGCCGATGTTGGATGCATCTCCGTGATTGCCAGATTGTTCACGGGGTCGCAATTGTTGCTGTGCACGGAAACATTGTAGATGATGGCACCCGGCTGGTTGAAGACGGCGTTGTCGTTCGTCCAGGCAAAGGCCACCTTGATGGCGGAGTTCGCATCCGGGTTGTAATACGGGTTGGCCATAATGGCCGTAATATGCACGACATTGCCATTGGTCATGTTGAAAATATAAGGATACTGCTGATTTCCGGTGAGCGGTTTGTAGTTAGTGAAGTCAAAGCTGTACCCAGACCAATTTATGTTGTACATTATGTACAGCGGATACGAAGCGCTGTTTGACATAGCCGTGGAGGCCGCGTACTCCACCGTAGGATTGGAGAGGAGCAGTTTCATGAAATCGTACCGGCTCTCGCCCCCGACCTTTACATCGAACTCGATGGAGATTTCGGGGTTTGTGCCAATGCGGAAGATCTTCTCGGCAGTCACCGTGGACTGGCCGTTGCCATAGTTGGGCGTCACGCCGTTGTTGGAGATGAACAGCCCATAGTCGGCATCGGCTGTGGTATCGACCTGCCCCACCATCCATCGGTTGTTGCATGAGCCGTTGTTGAGCCCCCAGTCTTGGTCGTAAGAAGTCGAAAAATCGGTGTAGTAAGGCAGATCCTCAATGCCCAACGGGGTGGAGAAACTCACCGACTTCCAAGCCGAACCCGAACACACGGAAGATACCTGCACATGGTAGTTCTTGCTGCCTTGCAGTCCGTCGAAAATGTAGAATTGGTCGTAGGTGGTGTCGTAGTAAACCCAAGTGGTGTCGGGCAGAATGCGGTAGCGGATCGCGTAGCCGTTGTCGGAGAATCCCACCCAGGAAATGGTGGCAGAATCGGTGGTGATACCGTCCGCAGTCAGGTAATAGATCGGCGGGCATTCGGGACCGTTGAAAACGGAAATGTCATCCACCGTGATGGTGCCGCCGCCGGCCTCCTTGGCGAAGAAGGCAAGCTGGATGTAGTCGGAGCCTGACGGAAGCGGTATCGAGTCGTTTTGCAACGCGGAGGCCGACTGCGTGAACAGCGCCCGCCTGTGCCAGCCGTCCGTGGCACTCGTCCGATAATATACACCGAAGTCGTCGGCATTGTTGGAGCCGTTGTTGGACGAATGTTTGACGGAAACGTAAGGGCGCGTCACCGCCGAGATGTCGAATACCGAGGAGGTTATCCCGCAAGTATCCGTCCCGGGGTAGATGTGGTTATGGTAGAGTTTTCCGTTCGTCCATGTCCACGCGTGCCACGGATTGGTGTTCAGTGCCCAGCATTCCGGCGCAGCTGGGAATGTTTCCATGAACGGCTGTGCGTCACTGACGACCTCCACCGCACAACCCGAGATAAAGCTGATGTTCCGCCATTCAGCAGTGTCAGAATCGCAGTTGGTGGCCACGCGCACATCGTAGAGGGTGTGTTCCTGTAGCCCCGTGAGCATCGCGAAGGTATCTGTCACGGTCAACGAAACCACCCCGGGATCCGTCCAGTCGAGAGTCTGCGGCTTGTACTGCAGCATGTACGTGGCCGACGGCTCGTAGGAAGTCCACGTGACCATTGCCGTGTCCATGAAGGTGCCGGCGACCATGAGGTCATAGACGGCCTCGCACGCGGGCTGCCACACATGCACGTTGGAGACGATGGCCCCGGGCTGCGTGCCAGAACTATAGTTATTGTGCCACGCGAACACTAACTTCGACACACCGTTCGGGGTGATATTCGCCAGCTCCATGCTGACGTGAATCACATTGCCGTTAGTGAGATTCAGCTTGTAAGGGTAGTTCGGACTGCCTGTCTGCCCCACATAATCGATGAAGTTAAGCGCGTTTGTCGTATAGTAGATTTGGCTGTAGTCCGGGCTGCCCGTGGAGGCGGGAAACTCCACGCTGTCGGGCACCCAGAAGACCTTAAGGTAGTTGTTGGTGGACTCGCCGCCCACCTGCACGTCGAACTCCAGATAGACCGAAGGCCCTTCGTCCATGTTGAAGGTCTTGTAGGCGCAGACCGTGGAGTAGGAGTTGCTGCTGTAGCCTGCCGTCACGCCGTCCTGGGTGACAAACAGCGCGTTGTTCTAGTTGCCAGTCCCAGGCAACCCCATCATCCAGTAACTGGCGCAGGTGCTGTTGTCCAACGCCCACTTCCGGTCGGAAGTCGGCGAGAAATCGGTGGTGTAGGGAAGGTTCACTGGAAGGAGCGGGGTGGTGAACGTTCCCTGTATGTAATACGCTTCCGTGGTGTCGCAAAGGGTGGCGACCTCCACGATATAAGAGGTCAGCGACTCCAGACCAGACAAGGTCGCCTGCTCTGTTATCACCCCGCCGTATAGGGCCCATGCCGTGTCGGAAGCTTTCTTGTAGCGCACATCGTAGCTGTAGCCGGGTAAGCCGATCCAAGAGAGGAGCACGTCACCGTTGGCGTCCGTACCCGCACTTACCACCTCCGAGACCACCGGACAGGAAGGCCCGTCATAGACACTGATGTTGTCGAACTGGGCACGGGTGTTGTAGGCACTGCCCACTCCTTCGAAAGCAATCTGGAGTGTGGGGGAGTTGGACGGCAGCGGCAATGAATCCGTCACCCAATTCGAGGTGGGTGTCCCGTATGTTCCCAACTTGTGCCAAGAATCCTGCTCGTCATCACGGTAATAGACAGCTACACTTTTCCGGTTGCCCTGGAACTCAGGCTGATAGTGGGAGAACCGCAGGTAAGGGTGCTGCAACCCTGAGGCGTCAATCACCGGTGAGACAGCCAAAATCGGGTTGTACTGGCTATATGCCGATGTGTATATGTAGCCGCTTTGGTTGTAGGTAAAGAAGTTGTTGTCCCACGACCAGCAGTTGGCGTCCGTGGTGAATGTCTCCACGAATGGTGTAGGATAGGTCATGCACGGTGTGACGAAATGGTTCGGCTCCGACAAGGCGGAGGCTTGGCCGTTGCAGATCCGGGCCATCCAAGCCACGTAGGCGGTGTTCGGCATCATCCCCGTGACCGCGTAGGAGATGCCCGTGACCGTGTCATAGACATTGTCGGAATAGGTCCCGGACTCGGGCCGATAGACCACCAAGAAAGTGTCCGTGGGCGAGCCCTGCCATTGAAAGGTCACCGCCGATGTGCCAAACGAGATAGTGAAAAACGGCGCTACGCACACCGTAGGATAGATGGAAATGTTATCCACCGCCGCCGGCACCTGCAACGACTGTGAGGCGTTGTACCCCCAAGTGTAGAACTGCAGCGTCTTCACTCCGGAGACATAGCCCAAGTTCACGTGCCCGTGCCGCCAAGCGTTGTCATACAAGGCATAATCCAGATGCTCGTTGGCATACGAGGGAGCGCCTGCGGGCATCAGGTCGGACGTGTCGCGGAGAAAGACTTTCATTCCGGCACTCTGATAGGCATTAGGGGTACATCCTGACGCCTTCCAGTCGAATTCCAGGTCGAAGGTTCCGCCTGTCCCGAAGTCAATGAGGCGTTCGGCGAACAGGTGGCAGTTCTCACCCATCGAAATATAGCTCCCGGCTGTGTCCCGGCTGACATACAGCGAATAGTCGTCCGGGAGCCCCGTCACTGAGTGCCCGTGCCGATGACGAAGTGATTGTAAAAGAGTGTGGAGGCCGGAGCCGGATACCGCGAGAATATCCAGTGCGCGTTCTCGCCTTGGTTGCTGAAATCGCAGGTGTACGGCACCGTGGCCGGGATTTGCTGTAGGCTGTCTATCTGCGCCTGCACCGCTCCGCAGAGCAGCATTGCGATGAGGAGGGTGGAGAGTTTTTTCATGTTGTTAGGGTTTTATGTTTCTTCATACGCACCACACTGCGGCTTCGCCTTGTGAGCACCACACTGCGCTTCGCCTTGTGAGCACCACACTGCGCTTCGCCTTGTGTGGTGTTAATTGTGCTTCGCGCATGTTGTCTCTTCGAGACTGCTCAAGGAAGATATTCTTTCTTTTACTATGGTAGTATGACGAAATTCTCCTGAAATTGTTGCAGGAAAAATGTGTTTTTTATATATTGTTGATAACCAATGTATTATGTTGATTTTCGCTGCGTTAGCAAAAAGGGGAACCCTCCCGAGCTCCCCTTTCATCGTTCGTTCAATATTCACCAATTCCTATTTCTTGACGAACGGTTTGGTAATCACCCCCTCCTCCGTCGCTACGCGCACGAAATAGACGCCTGCGGCGAGGCCTGAAACGTTGATTCGAATTGGTAGAGACGTTGCGCGCAACGTCTCTACACCAACGGCGCGAACTACCTTCCCGTAAACATCCACGACCTCCACGGACATCCCATCGCCCTGTACATTGTTCATTGTACATTGTACATTAATGAAGTCTCCCGCCGGATTCGGGTAAACCCTCACATATCGGTCATAATCCACAATGCCGGTGGAGTCCACATGGGTGGTCTTGCCGAGTACCACCGGGGTCCACTCGCTGGTTTGGACACCGCAGACCGATTGTACTTGGATTTGATATTCGGTGTTGGACTGCAGGTCGGTGATGAGGTAGGAGGTCGCGTAGGAAACATCGGAGCTCATTTGGCCACTGCCGGCCCTGTACTGGATATTCCACTGTTCTGCGTCGCCGTTCTCCGTCCATTCGATGGTGAGGGTGTTGGTCGAGGAGTCGCTGACGTGCAGGTTCGTGGGCGCGGGACAAGGACTCTGCTCCTCCTCCAACGTCTTGAATAGGATGTCGTCGCCGTAGGTGGTCGCGACGTCGGTGGTGGCGAAGGCACGATAGACGTAGTCGCTGTTCGGGGCGAGGCCACTGAGCAGGTGCGACATGCTGTCGCTCGTAACCGTCACTGCGGTGTAGTCACTGCCGAGCAGCGGCTTCCATTCGAACCCTCTCGACATAATGGGCAGTTCGCCCGCGTCCGCGATGTGCCCGTGCAGCATTGCCCCCGTCTGCGTGATGTTGTCTGCACTGTCGGTGACAACCGTTGGGGCGATGAACGGGCAGTTGGTTGTGAACGTCGTCAGGGTGGAGTCGTGGTTACACATCCCCGAAACCGTATAGACCATGTTTCCGTCGGGATCCAGCACCGTCACGCCGTTCTCCATCCACCAGGTTCCCCATGTCCATTGAAGCGTAATGTTCTCATTATGGCAGAGATCCAACTGTAAGGTGTCGTAAGTCGGCGTGTTTTGCAAATGGTGGTCTGTGGCGACTAAAGAGGCGATGTCTGTTCCTTGCTGTATCACATGGACGGCTGCGTTGCCGTTCCAGCCGTCTCCGTGACTGTCATATAGGATGAAAGTATAGGGGCAGAACAGGTCACATGCCGTGGTGGTGAACGATGCGCTCACCGGTATTGACTGGTCGTTGCCGCAGTCGGCCATCACACGCACCTCGTAATCCGTGGAGGGCGTCAGTCCATTCAGCGTACAAGCCGGCGTTCCCGTTATCTGTAGTTGGTTCCACGTCATGGCCGAAGTCTCTTTGTATTCCAAAATCCAGTCGGTTTCGCCGCCGACACCGGGTGTCCAGGAGATGTCGGCGGTGGTGGAGAGCACGTCGGTGACCGTCAGCTGGCTCACAGGTGCGCAGGAAGGGTTCCTGACCGTCACGTTAGTGATGATGGCACTGGGCTGCACTCCCCACATGTGGTCGCTTCTCCAAAGAAACACCACCTTGGCGTATTGGTTGCCTGTGAAATTGGCGACCGGATTCGGCATCACGGCCGTAATATGCACAAAGCCGCTCCCAATCGATGTGGAGAAAGTGTAAGGTGCCGAATGGGTCTGGTCGTTGGTAAGACTGAAGAAGGGCGTGAAATTGAAAGCGTTGACCGTGTAACCGTACTGGGCGTAATTCGGATTGTTAGAGTTGACTGTTGAAGTGGCGGGATACTCCATATACTCCGGAGCCAAAAACAATTTGAGGAAATCATAACGAGACTCACCCCCGATGCGCAGGTCGAATTCCACCAAGATGGAGTCTGCAGCGCCCACATCAAAGAGTTTTTCGGCGGTCACCACCGTACGGGCCGTGGTGTCGTAGCCGGGCGTTGTGCCGTTTTGGGTCACAAACAGCGCATACATCTGGTTGGTGGCATCCACCTCCCCCATCGTCCAATAGTTGAGGCAGTCGCCGTTGTTCAACTTCCAGCCACGGTCGGAAGTCGGGGAGAAGTCGGTGAAATAGGGTATGCTTTCGGCCGTCAGCAAGGTGGAGAGCTGCGCGGATAGCCAGTTCGGCTCATCACAGTCGCCTGATACTTGCACGATATAGGTAGTTGATCCTTGCAAGTTGCTGATTATAAACATTGTGTCCGTTGAGGTGGCGTATGTCCAAACCGTGTCGGAGATGTCGCGGTAACGGATAAGATACCCATTGTCAAAACTGCCCACCCAGGAGATGGCGGCGGCGTTGGCCGTCACGTCTTCGACCGTCACGCTTGTCAGCGGCAAACAGGAAGGTCCGTTATAGACGGAGACATCGTCGAGAAGGATGGCGGTCCCGCCGTCGTTTCTAACGGCCAAGAAAGCAATCTGGATGTAATTGAGCGTGTCGGGCAGCGGAATGGAGTCTGCCTTCATTGAAGATGTCGCTGTTTCGTAAGTCATAAGCGTCTGCCATGGACTCTGGGAGCTGGTCCTGTAATCCACTTTCAGGAAGTCGATGTGGGGGTTATTGATATCAGTCTGCTGCTGGTGGCTGAATTTCAGATAGGGGTGCGTCACTGCGGAAATGTCCATCATCGGAGTATAGAGGGGGCAGGTGTCATTCAATCCCGCTGCATTGTGGTGCTGGTGGTACATGGCTCCATTATTGCTGAGATAGCTCCACAAATGATTTGGATTCGTCGCCTGAACCCAACAACTTGGCGTTGCGGAGAAATCTTCCACGTATGGCGTGCTGTCGGTCACCACAATGGCGCAGGCCGTGTTGAAGTCGGTGTAACGCCAATTTCCGATGCCCAAGATGTCGCCGCAGTTCACCCGAACCCGCACATCATAAACGGTATCTGCTAATAATCCGTTCAGAATCAAAAAGTTCGTGTCTATCGTCTGGGTTGCCACAGAAGCCGAAGTCCAATCATCGCCTTGTAGTTTGTACTCCACCACAAAGTCTTCAGCAACAGTTGGCGGTGTCCAAGTCACGGTGGCGTGGCTGCCTACGATGTCCACCACATGCAAATTGGAGACCACGTCGCAGGTGTGTTGCCACACGTGCACGTTGGTGATGACAGCAGCGGGCTGCACATCATTGTAAGTGCTGTAGTCGTTGCGCCACACGAACGCCAATTGCGACTCACCGTTCGGAGTAGGATTTGGCATCTCAACGCTAATATGCAATATGTTACCCTCTGTCATGTTAATTTTGTAATAGTAATTTGGAACCGCCGTCTGGCTCAGATAGTCGTGGAAATTCAACGCGTATGTCTTGGCGGTGTCGTTGGCGTACGTGACAACACTCTCCGAAGCGAAATATTCCACAGAGGCGGGCGCGAAGAAGACCTTCAGAAAGTCTTTGGCACTGTAGCCCTGGACATTGCCGCCGCAAAGGAGGTCGAACTCAATATTCACCGTAGATATATCGCTCATATTAAATATTTTGGAGGCAACCACTGTTGTGTAATAGTTGTCCAACCCGTAACCCGCCGTCGTGCCGTCCTGCGTGACAAAGAGCGCATTGGCTATCGGCGAGATGCTATCCGGCATCACGGGCGATCCTATCGTCCAGTGGTTGAGGCAGGTGCCGTTGTCGAACTGCCAATTCCGGTCAGCTGTGTCGGCGAAGTTTGTGAAATAGGGCAAGGATGTGGTTCCACCCTCGGTGGTGAAATCGCAGGGGACCCACACCAGCGAGTCACAGATGGTCGTAACCTCCACCTCATAGTGCGTGAGCGAGGTAATCGGCGTGATCACTGCATAGCCGCCAACATCATCAATATAGTTCCAGTCTGCATCGGAAGAGGTTCTGTAGCGGACAAAACAACCGGAAGGATTGTTGCTCACCCAGTGGATGAAGGCCGTGTCGCCGCTCTGTCCCGCAAAGGCCACATCCGAAACAATCTCGCAATAAGGGCCGTCATAGACGTAGATGTCATCCAAGGAGATGCGGGCAAGTTGCTGGTTCTCATTCCGGATGGAGAAAAATCCAAGCTGCAGGGTGGGAGAATTTGAGGGAATCGCCACCGAGTCGGTCTTCCAATCGTTGTTTCCCGTCGGGGTGATGAACGTGCCGATAGAATGCCACTCATCTTCCTCATAGTCACGGTAATACAGGACAAGTTCCTTAGCCGGTGGTGAAATAGGCGGCTGGGTCGATGGCGGAAGTGTCCCCATCGCAAATCTTGGCCATCCAGGTGATGTAATTCGTCAGGGGTAGCAGCCCTGTGATAACCGCCTCATCTCCATTGACTATCTCATACATGTTGTCTTGCGCGCTTCCGGATTGGGGGCGGTAGATGATTAGGAAGGTGTCGATACCGGTGCTGACAGCGGTGTCGCTGTTGGCGGTTGTGTCGCTGCCGGTGTCTGACCAGTAATAATAGGCATTGGTGCCGTTGGCATATACGACGAACTGCGGTGCCTCGCACGGCCCGGATGTGATCGAATCATTGTCGATCTGCGCTTGCACCATTCCGCAGAGCAGCAATGTGATGATGATGGTGTAAAGATTTTTCATATTGTTTGGTGTTTAAGTTTATTCATTCAAGTCTCAAGTCCCAAGTCTTAAGTCTTAAGTCTTAAGTCTTAAGTCTCAAGTCTCCTGTCATTCTCCCCCAACGTCTCCTTTGTCGCAACCACTTCCGATTTCGTTACAGGAAAAAGAAAAAAATTTCCGTTGCAGGTTTGCATTTTTTTTGTATTTTAGCCGCCTTTGGGAAAATTGTTGTAAAATGAAGAAATATAAAGTCTGTTTTATCATTGCAAGTTTCTTGTTATCAACCATTTGTTGCACATACGCGCAATCCATCCTGCGTCCGGCCGACAATCTGTTCCGCGACTGCCAGTACGAGAATGCGTTGAATGAATACAAGAAAGGCATTAAAAAACTGAAATCGAACCGCGTGGAGATTCAGCGCGCCACCTTCCAGATTGCCGAGTGCTACCGCATTATGGGCGACTTCAAAAAGGCTGAACAGCAGTACCTCCGCCTCGAAAAGAAGAATTATCAGAAGGATAACCCCATGATTCTCTTCCATCTGGGCAGCATCTACAACCTGCGCGGCGATTATGACTTGGCCCTCAAATACTATAATAATTACAAGAAACGCGTCTCCGACGACCCGCGTGTGGACGTGCGCATCGATGGCTGCAACAAGGCCAAGATGTGGAACGAGAACCCCACTCGCTACGAGGTCGAGAACCTCAAGAAGTTCAACACCAAGGAGGACGAATGGGCACCGCGCTGGGCCAATTACGACAAGCGCAACGCCATCATGTTCTCCTCCAACCGCGAAGGCTCCGTCGGTAAGGGCACCGACCAGTGGACCTCCGGATCCTTCTCCGACATCTACATCAGCACCAAACCCAAGAGTAAAAACACCGACTGGCCGGGTGAATGGTCGCCTGTGACCAGCATGGATGACGGCGGCACCCTCAACACCGGCGTGAACGAGGGTGAGGCCTGCGCCAACCGCAAGGGCTCCGTCGTCTATTTCACCAAATGCCCGCAAGACAAAAAGAAAGTGCAAGGTTGCTACATCTATAAGTCTATGAAGAAGGGTAAGGCATGGGGCGAAGCCGAACTTATCGACCTCGGCGACAGTGCCTATAACTACGTCCACCCATATATTTCTGAAGATGAACTTACCATCTGGTTTGCTTCCAACAAACCCGGCGGCTACGGCGGCTACGACCTTTACACGGCTACTCGTACCAAGAAAACCGGCAAGTTTACGGATATCACCAACTTAGGTCCGAAAATCAACACCGAAGGCCAGGAAGTCTTCCCGGTGTGGCGTAACGAAGAGGAGTTCTACTTCTCCTCCGACGGCCATCCCGGTCTCGGCGGTCTGGACCTTTTCGTGTCGCACGTCAAGAACGGTGAGTTCGGCGATCCCGAGAACCTGATGGTTCCCATCAACTCTTGTGGCGATGAGATCGGTATCATCTTCGACGAGAACGAGGCCATCGACCCGCAGTCCAAGTCCCCGTACCTGGCAAAGGGTTACTTCTCCTCCAACCGTCAGGGCGGCCGTGGTGGCGACGATATCTACTACTTCCTCCTCCGCCCGATCGTCTTCACGCTCTCCGGCTATGTCCGCGACAAGAACAATGGTCAGTATATGGACGGCGTTGAGGTGCAGCTTGTCGGTTCCGACGGTACCTCCTACACTGCCACCACCGACGTCAAAGGTTACTACCACTTCGACAAGGCCAAGATTCTCGGTTCTACTACCTACGACATCAACGTCAAAAAGAAAGGTTACTGGGAGCGCGGCAACACCGCCAAACAGACCACCGTTGGTCTGACGGAGAACACCGACCTCAAGCAGGACTTCATGCTCGAACCCATCCCGAAGGATCCTATCGTGCTGCCCGAGATTCTGTATGATTTGGCAAAATGGGATTTGAAACCGCAATATCAGGACTCTCTGATGTACTTATATAATATAATGATACAGAACCCGACTATCGTGGTCGAGTTGCGTTCCCACACCGATGCGCGTGACACCGAAGAGAAGAACGACATTCTGTCTCAGAAACGTGCCCAGTCTTGTGTGGATTTCCTCGTCCTGGAGAAAGGCATTGCCGCCGACCGTATTGTGCCGAAAGGCTATGGTGAGCGTGTGCCGCGTCGCTTGGAGAAGGATATGTACTCCACCTACAATGGCAAGAAGTACTTCTTCGCCAAAGGCACTTACCTGACCGAGGATTACATCAACTCCCTGCCGTCGAAACCGGAGCAGGAGGCTGCCCACGCGCTGAACCGTCGTACCGAGTTCACCATCCTGCGTGACGACTATGTGCCCACCAACGACACCATCGCGAAAGTGCCCACCGGCATCGCTGTCATCCAAGAACGTACCGTGCCTGTCACCATCGATGGCGAAAAGGTCACTGGTGACTGCTACGCCAACAGCAAATCGCTGAAGTTTCAAATTGGCGACAACAGCGACGAAATCCTCATGAACTATGCCGATGCCACCCGTTTCTTGAAAGAGTCCTTCATCAGCTTGGAAGACTTTGAGGAGAAGGCCGGTGCCATCAAGCAAGAGGATGGTAGCATTATCGAAGGCGCAGTCCTCTACCTTGAGGAGCTGCGTATCGGCGATGACTACTCCGAGAACGTGAAGGTCACGGTGAAGAAGAACCTGCCCGCCGCCATCGTGATTGGCGACCAATACATCCGCGAGGAATGGGGCGATTTCACCATCGACAAGGGCCGCAACGTTATTTTGTATCGTTAATTCCATTGTAGAGACGCACGGCCGTGCATCTCTACGGACAAACCAGAACATTGTAGAGACGCACGGCCGTGCGTCTCTACATTCGTAAATACCGAACAGAAGATGGCCAACCTCGACATTTTTACCCCGCATTCCCATCACGACCAGATTCCCGTTGTGGAGGGCATACACGCCGGATTTCCGTCGCCGGCGGAGGATTACACTGAGCCTGTGCTCGACCTTAACCGTTACGTTGTCAAGAACCAGGCCTCAACCTTCTACGCCCGTATTTCCGGAGATAGCATGACCGGTGTGGGCATCCAGGACGGCGACATTGTGGTGATTGACAAATCGCTTGAGCCCGCCAACGACCAGATTGCGGTCTGCTTCATCGACGGTGAGTTCACCCTCAAGCGCATCCATCTCGAAAACGGCCGTCTCTACCTGATGCCGCACAACCCCGCCTTCCCGCCCATCGAAATCACCGAGGAGAACAACTTTCAGGTATGGGGGATTGTGACGTATGTGATAAAGAGGGTGTAGGAGAGGTTTCAAGTTTCAAAATTTCGAGATGTAGAGATGCAAAATTTTGCGTCTCTACGATTGCCTATTGCCTTCGCTATTAATTGATTATAGTTACTATGCATTTTTTTTCGAAAAAAAATTCACTCCAACTGCAACCCTTTCACTTTTTCCCGTCTTACCTATAGAGACGAAAAAAAAAGAGCGTCTCAGTGGAATATGTATGTGTGTATTATTATTGTGTACTTTTGCGGCCGATTTTTGATTGACACATGGTTGCAACAAACACCTTTTGGACGAGAAAGTACCGGCAGCACATCGCAGCGATGATTGGGCTGTGCTACCGATATGTCCCCGACCGTGCGACGGCCGAGGACCTGGCTCACGACGCCTTCCTGCGAGCCATTGAGAAGGCAGACACGCTCCGGCTGGTAGAGCGTTTCGAAGAATGGCTCACCCGCATCACCCTCAACACCGTGATGGACTACCTGCGGGAGAACGTCGTCTGGAAGTCGGATGTGGATGCGGAGCAGATTGCGGCGGACGCGCCCGAACCTGACGGCGACATCACCCCGGAATCGATGATGGAGGCCATCCGCCAGGCTGATTTTTCCCGCCAGGAAATTGTCGAGGCGATCACGCAACTGCCCGAACACCATCGCACTGTGCTCAACCTCTACGTCTTTGAACGCCTCACTCACAAGCAGATTGCCGAAAAACTCAACATCTCGCCCAACACCTCAAAGTCACACTTGATGCGCGCTCGCAAGGAACTGCAAATCATCTTATTCAACAAATCGAAACAGAAAAACAGACCGCTTATGACCTGGGTCTTACCCCTTTTCGGCGTTGACGCCGCCTTTGACCGCTATTGCCGGCATCAAGTCGCTGGTTTTGCGCTGCCGCCGCAACGTCCCCTCAACAGCTCAAATCTCATCTCTGCGCCGTCGCATTTGCCCCTGCGAGTGCGCTACCACGCGCTCCGAGCCCCTATGGCCGCCGGACTGGGTACTGCCGCCGTGGGCGCGATGCTGATCCCTGCGGTTACCCGCCATCCGCAGCCGGTTCCACCCGTTGCCCCCAAACCTGCTGCTGCCGTCAGCGTACCTGCCCCCGACAGCACGGCTACGGTGGAGATGACGGAGCTCCCTACAGAAACCCTCGCACCGCAATCGGTCAGGAGCACGACCCCGCATGACAACCATGAAGCCGAACTGACTCCCGAGGACCCGCCTGACACGGCTGCGGCCACCCCCGTCGTAGTAAAGAAAATCGTGCGCCGCAGCAATCGAACGATAATTGTCAAAGATTCCAATAAACGATAACAGTATGACACACAGAGCTTTATTTTGGTTGATGTTTGTCTTTTTTGGGTTAGTTATGTTCTCACCCGCGTTTGCGCAGGTGGATGGAGACAAGCCCGTGCAGGACACCCTCTACATCATCGAGGAGGAAATCACCTATGACACGCTCTACCTCTACGATTCATTGCCGCAGCCCGCGCTGATGAGCAAGGAGGAACTATTGGATGCCTTCCGGCGGGACCGTGGCATCGGAAAGCTCTACTACCAGTGGGGTCACATGTACCTCACTGGTGCCGATGAGCTTTACAAGTTGAACGACAGCGACTTGCAGAATTTCCTCTCCGCTACCGACTATGAGGATTGGCACAAGGCGAAGCGCAACCGCATCATCAGCTATCCGCTCTATGCGGCGGGTTGCTGTTCTGCGGCATTTGCAGGCATCGGGCTCTACCAGTTCTGCGCTTCATTCATCCAGACGGCCAAATACGGAGACCAGCTCCTCGAAAGCGACGTATTAGGACAATGGATTATGCGCAGTGCCTTTGCGGGATTCTTCCTTTTTGCGGGCAGCGCCATAGTGTCCACCGCATTCATCGTGCCTGCCGCGATACTCACCGTCCGGGGAAAGGTCGTCCCCAATCGCATCGCGGAAGGGGTCAACGCACCAACCACTACGATGCAACTGCGGGTGGGCCCAGCCCCAGGTGGCGTAGGGTTAACCCTCTCATTTTGAAACCTTTTCAAGGGCGTTTGCCGATGTCTCTGTGTTACAGACTTCCGCAAAGATAATCACAAGCGTCCTAATTCATATCACAAAGAAGTCTATGAATGATTTTATGAAAAAAGTATTGGTTTTAGTCTCAGCAGTGCTGCTGTTGGCCGGTCTCTCCACCTCATGCAACAAGGTCGGATGCCATTGTTACGTCAAGACAGACGTCGCGCACCTAGCCCCTGTCTATGAGGACGAAACGTCCACCAAGGATGAGTGCAAGGCCAAAGAAGCCGAGCTCAACGAAGAGTCAGGCGTCAGCCTCATCAAGTGCAAACAGTAGTTTTCACTCAAGATGATGACGACAACGGGCGCGTTGCAGCGCCCGTTGTCGTTTTAGGACCCTTGGCATTCCTGCCGCGTTAGGGTAGAGACGCAAAATTTTGCGTCTCTACAGATTGAAAACCGTCGAAAACATTACAACACAATGAAAAAAACCGTACCTTTGCACCCAAAATGAACAACAGGTTATGAGGAAACACCATCATATCTTCCGACTGCTGCTGCTGGTTATGGCCTTCGCGACGAGCGCCGTCACCGTCCAAGCCCAGCGTCCCGACGAGCGCTCCTTCGACCATCTGTGGACGCTCTATGACGGCATCCGGCAAGGTCACCTGCGCGACCAGCAGGCGATGCTCGACACTATCGCATGGAAGGCCGAGGTGGAGCACAACGCCTACCACCTCTTCATCGCGAACCATAAGCGGCTGCTCCTCAACAGGTTGTATGGTGACAAGAGCGTGCAGCAGTCGGCAATGTGGCTCGACTCGCTGCGGCGCGACAATGCGGCAGCCCGCTGGGGCGACCCCGACAGTATGGTGTATCAGTCTCTGTACCACTATCTTATCGGGTTGATGCTGTATCCTTCACGACCTGAGGCCCCCAACGCGACCACCCTGCAGGAGCCTGATTTTAGCAACATGGAGGAGTGGTCGGAAGAGAACTACCGCGAGGTCGCGAAGCAGCATCTTTTCGCCTGCTTCGACGCGATGCCCCGCGACGTGCCGATTCTCACGCACCGCTGGGATTTACTGCTCGAAACGGTCCCCGAAACCCGCCACCTGCGCCCGACCCTCAACGATGTGCTCTACCAGAGTTGCATCCGGATGGTAGGAGATAGGGAACCCGAACTGGCCATCGCGCTGATTGACGAGGCCATGACCGCCCATACGGAACGGAATATCTTGATAGACTATGAGATACAACGGTTGCACTATCGTTTCCCAAAGGTTGAAGAGGATGTCTATGCCTCCGCCTGCTGGAAGACGCTCAACTCGTTGGAGAAGGCCTACGGTCCCGATCTGGCCTTCGACTACGAGCGCGGAGTGCTGCTTGCCGCCGCCGAACAAATCGTGGACCGGGAGACCGATTACAAGTCCCGCGCCATCGACTATTTCAACAGCGTGCTCAAGCAGTGCGGCACGGAGCCTTACGCCAACTCCGTCCTCAAGATGTATGCGAAAAATGCCGCCTACCACTTGGATGCGCTCACCCTCCCGTCCATCTCGCTTTTCGATGCCCACACCGACCTCACCCTCGGCCACAAACTGCGCATCCCTATACAATACCGAAACTTAGAGACTCTCTACGTCAGCGTTTACACCACGTCACCCATCACCACAAGTGAATATGATGAATACGGAAGCAGTGAAGATTATTATTCATCGCGCTATAAAAATCACAATGTAGATACCAGTTTGTTCTCCAAAGTGCCTGTCCTCCGGCAGCGGTTTGATTTGGACAGCCGTGACAGGAGCCGTTTCTCCACCACGGAACTGTGGGTGGATTCCCTGCCGGTGGGGAACTATCTGTTCTGTTTCCACACGCGGCCGGAGTTGGATGTCACCGGAGCGCTCATGACGGCAAAATTCCGGGTCACCCGCCTCAAACTCGCCAACTGGAATGCCGGCAAGAAAAAATTCGTGGCTGTCAATGACCGGCGCACAGGCGAACCCCTTCGCAGCTTACGGGTCAAAAGTCATTATCCCCATGCCCTTTACTCCAACCGTTTCGGGGAGATTTCCTATTCGGACAATTTATTCGGCTTCATTTATATGGAGAGTGAACTCTCCGTTTTCGATCAGAAGGCCGAGTATTCTGTCATGGATGAATTGGCAAGCTCGGCCGTCTATCGTCCTATCCGGCACGGTCACCGTTGCCAGTACAATCCGCAGCTCTTCACCGACAGGACGCTGTACAGGCCAGGGCAGACTGTTCATTTCAAGTATATATTGTCGAAAAAAGGCAAGGCCGTCAAGAACAAGCGGGTGCTGGCGATTCTGGAGCGGACGAATGTCGCATCCGAGACTTTGGCGCTCGTCACATCCGAATACGGCAGTGCGTCTGGCGAATTCACCCTGCCGCAAACCGTTGGGAGATACACCTTGCGGGTTTTCTGCCCAGACCACGCCAAATATGGCAGGAGGTATTCTATGCGGATTTGTTCTGGGAAGCGTGCCACCATTGAGGTGGCCGAATACAAGCTGCCCACCTTCAAGGTGAGGTTGGAACCCGACTCGCAGCAGGTGGCCGCCGGCGACACGCTCCCCATCCGGGGCACGGTGACCGCCCTTAACGGCTTGCCCATCGCCAACGCCGCCGTCGCCCTGCATATTCAGGCGAAAGGCGAGGCTAAAACCCAGCGCATAGAGGTCTATACGGAGCGCGACGGGCGTTTCGAGTACCGCTATCCGGTCGGACCGTTTTCCTATATGTTGGAAATCGAGGCCATCGTCACCGACCTGAACGGCGAAACGCACCGTGACGAGAGTTCGGTCTGGATTCCGGACAAGATGTTGACGGTCAGCATCTCCAAGGATGACGACATCGATTTGTCGCTGGCTGACACGGCCCGCTGGTTAGTGAAGGCGATCAACCACAACGGCATACCGCAACCCGTCCCGATGAACATCAGCGTGGTGCGCCTGCAAACGCCCGACGAGTACCGGATTCCGGCATTCGAACGCAAGCCGCTCTACTGGCGTCCCATGCACAGCGAAGCGGAATACGCCCGCGAGTTCCCGCACCTCACCTTCGATCCTGACGCCAACGACCCCGACAGTTGGCCCGGTTTGGACACCGTGTATAAAACGGTGGAAACGATGGTGCCGGATTCCATCTTAAAGATAAATGTAAAAAACTGGGAAACAGGAAATTACCTGTTGTTGGCCGAATGCGTTGACAAATCCGGGAAAACGGTGTCGGCGACACGGCACTTCACGGTAAACCGTTCCGACGATTCGAAATTTCGCCCCTTCCAGCCGATTCGGGCGACCTTCGTCTCAGTGCCGGAGAGACTTGGCGAACCGCTAACCCTCTCGGTCGGCAGCTGTCTGCACCACGCGGTGGCAATCTGCGACGTCTATCAAGGGGAGCGGAAACTCAAGACCCTGCGCATTCCGCTCGACAGGGAACAGCGGACCGTGACAGTGAAGACGCACCGTGGCGGCAAACGCAATCTCAGCTTCTGCGCCCGCATCGTGAAAGACGACCAGCTCCACAACGTCATCCGCGACACAGTGCTGCCGCTGGATGCCCGCTATATCGAGCGAATGAACAAACACTACCGCAAGCTGATTATGAACGCCAGCCTGACGCACTATCGCGACGTGTCGGAGCCCGGCAGCAGCGAACATTGGGAAATCACCCTCACCGACGGCCATTCGAAATCCGTACGGCAGGCGGAACTGTTAGCCTGGATGATCGACGGGAGTCTGTATGAGTTGGGCATGCGCAAGGCCGACTACGGGCAGCACTATTATCCGCAAAGATTCAGCATTCCGCGCAAAATCCGCCAAAGCCTAACGCCGTATATGCCTAACCGGTGTTATGATTTGTCGGATGCTTATAGTGACTACACCTGCTACAACAAAGGAACCGCTTCGAAAACCGCGTTGCGTTACGAAAAGGTGCAGTCGCCCATGCCGGATTATCATTATTATTCAGAAAGGTCAACTGATAACCTCCAAGAAGTGGTTGTTATGTGGGAACCGCCGGTGTTCAGCGCAGACAACACCTCCTCGTCCGGCGGCTATGATGTGGCCAGCGCATTGTCTAATTTGAACGGAGTCTCTTCCGTTGACGGGACGATGACCCCCGTGCGCGGCAACCGCAGCGACGGGCAGGTGACCATTGTCGATGGCGTGCGCACGGACAGCACCCCGGAGATAGAGATGGTGGAGACGGTCACGAACCCGACCCTTTCGCCCGACGTGACCCCGCGCAGCAACTTCGTGGAAACGGCCTTCTTCCACCCGAGCCTTCACCCCGATGACAGCGGCCGTGTGCATATTGACTTCACCCTTCCCGACCAGTACACCGGCTGGGAGTTCTACGCCTTCGGGCATACCAAGGACATGCGCATAAAGAGTGTCACCGCGCTGTTGCAAAGCCGCCGCACGCTGATGCTGCAGACCAACGTCCCACGTTTCCTCCGCGAGGGCGACACAATCACCCTCCGCGCCAAGGTCACCAACCGCAGCGACCAACGGATGAGCGGCACGGTGGCGATAGAATTTTGGAATGCAGAGAATAATGAACCGATTGACATCATTATAGATGCAAATATTGATATAAATGTAACATCTGGCAGTCCCATTGTCGGAACCAGACATTTCGACGTGGATGCCGGTGGTTCACAGATGGTGCAATTCCGTATTGTCGTGCCTTCCAATATTCCAGCGGTGCAGTGTTGGATGACAGCCTCCTCAGGCAATTATACGGACGGCGAGATGCGTCTCTTACCCATATTGCCCAACAAGATGCTGGTGACGGAATCCTGTCCGTTCGTTGTGGCCGCCAACACGGACACCGCCTTCACCTTCCAACGCTACCGCATGCACACCACGCCCACGATGCAACCGCTGAGCTATACCGTGGAGGCGACCACCAACCCCGCGTGGCTTGCCATCCGCGCCCTGCCGTATCTGATGCGCTATCCCTACGACTGCAACGAGCAGACCTTCAGCAAGTTGTTCGCGGCGGCCACCGTGCAGCATGCCCTCGCGCAGAACCCCGGCCTCCGCGAGGTGTTCGAACAATGGCTGAACGACACGGTGAACACCGCATTGGCCTCCCCGCTACTCAAGAACATGTCGTTGCAGAGTATGCTGATGGAAGAGACTCCGTGGTTGCGGGACGCACAAATCGAATCGCAACAGCGGATAGAGACCGCAAAGCTCTTCGCCGACGAGAACCTGCAGAAGGTGCTGGACAAGAGCTTCAACAAACTGCTGAACAACCAGCTGTTGGGCGGCGGATGGGACTGGTACGGACGCTGGAACTACTCCCCGTACATCACCGACCACCTTGTGGCGGGCTTCTACAAACTGCAACGCATGGGGGTGGAAATCCCGCAGGCCGACAGGATGCTCGAGAAAGCTGTCCGCGCCGCCGACCGCTACCAGGAGGAACGCTATCAAGCCTACCTGAAACGGTTGGAGAAAGATTCCAAAACCACCTTCTATTTTTCTGAGGAAGACATTCACTACCTCTACGCCCGCACGTTCGCGCCATTCGATTCCGTTTGGCTGTCAAAGCCTTACGTGCATAATCTCACCACGCGGATGATGGAGGATTTGGAGAAAGCCAAGCTCACCCGTCAGGCGGAGGTGGCATTGGTTTTGCACCGCACAGGCGACAAATACGCCAAACTTGAGGCGCAGCAAATCATGGAAGGTATCCGCCAGCAGGCCGTCTTTGACCGCGAGAAGGGAATGTCCTGGCGCAAGGAGTACAGCGGGTACTATTACCGCTGGTACGAGGCACCCATCGAGCGGCAGGCGCTGCTGATCGAGGCGTTCACCGAGATTTCGCCGCGTGAGGACGAGCTGACGATGATGAAACAGTGGCTGCTGATGCAGAAGGAAGGCAACAGATGGTCAAACACGAAAGCCACGGCGGAGGCCGTCTATGCGCTGCTGCTCGGTGCCCCGGCCGAGCTGCTGCAACCTGCCGCGACGGTCGTCACCGTGGGCGGCGAGGAGATTACGGTCACGGAGGCCGCCCGCGCCGAAGCCGGCACCGGCTACCTGCAGCGGGTGTGGAAGTCGGAGACGATGACCCCGGCTCTGGCCGACATCACCGTGCGCACCGACGGCACGCACCCGACTTTCGGGGCCGCGTATTGGCAGTACTTGGAGGTTCCCGACAAGGTGGAGGCCACCGGCGGCGGACTGACGGTGCGGCGCACGCTCTACCACCAGCCGGCTGTCGGCGACGGGAAGAGATCCGCGCCGGTGACCGCCGACAACCCCGTCCGCCTGGGCGAGCGCATCACCGTGAAGATTGTCGTCACCAGCGACCGCGACTTGGAATACGTGCGGGTCAAGGACCCGAGGGCGTCGGCCTTCGAACCTGTCAACATCCACGAGCGCAACGGTTCGCAGAACGGCGTGTGGTGGACGGAGAGCCCCCGCGACGCCGCCAACTGTTTCTTCTTTAGCCGCTTCCCGCAGGGTACCATCGTGCTGGAATACGATGTCTTTGCCACCCAGTCCGGCGACTTTTCCGCCGGCGCCACCACGGTGGAGTGCATGTACGCCCCGGAGTACCGGGCGCAGGGCGGGGGATCGAGGGTGACGGTGCGATGAAATGGTTTCTAGTTATACCAGCCGAATTGCCAGCAGTTCCCGACCGATTTTGTGCACGGCCTCCTGGATCTTCGATGCCTGCTTCTCTGACACATACTGTCCTCTTTTGTACTGGCGCATTAACGACGGATTGATGCCCGCCTTGTCGGCCAATTTAGTCATGTTGAGGTAGTTGTAGCAATTCAAGAACGATGGCATGTCGTATTTATACTCGAATGTGATGTTTTGCAGCTCTTCAGGAATTGGTTCCCCAGTCTCCTCATACGTTTCCAGAACTTCCTTCATCGTGTTTTCGAAGTCTGCTTTTGCTTCGAGCACGGTGTCTCCTTCTCCAATGATGGTGGATTTAAGATCAGGGGTGAAGATAGTAAACGAACCGTCCTTGCCCTTTTCGATTAACGCTGTTGCCTTCATATCATTAATATTTGCTTGTCTTAATAATTTAGATTCCCATCTGCTTAATGAGTTTCATACAAGTTCCCACTGGCACCTCTTCAGAACCATGCCTCCCAATTACCAGACGATTTCTATTCGTCGGATGTACATAAATATCATGTTTCTTACCGTGTTTCAGAAGATACCAACCGTTCGTTTCTGCTAGTTTTTTGAGTTCGTTCCATTCCATAACTTTCAGGCCGCAAATATATAACTTTTTTGATATATAACAATGTCGTACAATGTCTTTTTGTCGTATCTGTATTCTGTTCCTATAGTATTCATCATAATACTTTATTTTGATGATTTTAACCGTTATTGTTTTAAGCGACAAATATACAACAAAAACACTCGCCTGTCAAGTGTTTTGTGAATTTTTTTATTGTCTGAAAACCAACGAAATGTGATTTTAGTTTAACTATTCAGACTCGAATTGTTAAATTTCAAAATGGATTTTCGCAGAAAAATGGGAACTCCACAGCTAACTATTTTCTCTGAAAATGTAGAGACCTATGCGCAACGTCTCTACATTTTCGTATGTCTGTGTGTATTCGTAATTTATGTACCTTTGCCACCCAAAAGTTCAACAACCAACAGCCAAAGTCATGTACGGTCTTGCCGATTGCAACAACTTCTTCGTCTCCTGTGAGCGGGTGTTCCGGCCCGATCTCAACGGGCGGCCCGTGATCATCCTGTCGAACAACGACGGGTGCGTGATTGCGCGGTCGAACGAGGCCAAACGGCTCGGCATCAAGATGGGACATCCTTTCTTCCAGTTGGAGGCGCTCATCAAACGCCACAACGTGACCGTCTTCTCCAGCAATTTCGCCCTTTACAGCGATATGTCGCATCGCGTGCAGCAGACCCTGCGCAGCCTCTGCCCCGAAACCGAGGTCTATTCCATCGACGAGTCATTCCTCAACCTGCGCGGCATCCAAGAGGAAAACCTGGACGCATTCGGTCATTACGTTTCCGCCAAAGTGTTGAAAAACACGGGCATTCCCATCAGTGTGGGCATCTCGCACACCAAGACGCTCGCCAAGATTGCTTCGAAGCTGTGCAAGCAGTACCCGAAGCTGCGCGGCAGCTGCTATATGCACCGTCCGCAGGATATCGAGAAGGTGCTCCGCAAGTTCCCGATTGAGGACGTCTGGGGCATTGGTCGCCGGTTTTCGGTGATGCTCAAGAGCCGCAACATCAACACGGCCTACGACTTTTCACAGCAGCCGTTGGACTTTGTGCGCAGCCGGATGCATGTGGGCGGGATGAAGACCTGGTACGAGCTGCACGGCAAACCTTGCATTGAGTTTGAATCGCATATTCCGGACAAACAGCAGATTATGGTTTCCCGAAGCTTCAGCACGGAGTTGAGTGCTCTCGATGACCTTACGCAACAGGTGTCGCTCTTTACCTCCATGGCCGCTGAGAAACTGCGCAAACAGGGGAGTGTCTGCCATGCTATCCAGGTGTTTCTGCTGACCAACCGTTTTCGTCACGAACAGGAACAGCATTATGACAATCAGCTGATTACCTTGCCGGCAGCTTCTGACAGTACGGTGGAATTGGTGGATATAGCCGTGAAGACTACTGCCGCCATCTTCCGACCGGGCACTTTCTACAAAAAAGCTGGGGTCATCCTCTCGCAGTTTTCCCCGAAAGAGAGCGTGCAAACGGTTCTTTTCGATGAGGTCGATCGCGAAAAGCACGACAAGCTGATGCTCGCCATGGACAAAATCAACGAAAAACAGGGATACCGCACCGTGATGGTCGCCACCGCCGGCTTCGACGGGGTCAAAATGAACCGCAACCACCTGTCGCCGAATTACACCACCGACTGGGGTGATATCCTTACGATAAAGGTTTAAGGTTTAAGGTTTAAGGTTTAAGGTTTAAGGTTTAAGGTTTAAGGTTTAAGGTTTAAGGTTTAAGGTTTAAGGTTTAAGGTTTAAGGTTTA